>NZ_JBMKJI010000005.1:0-195731 GCF_049237025.1 Enterobacter cloacae complex sp. SYL001
CAGGGCATCGCTGACAGCCCTCAGTCATTTAGAAAGCAACTTTATTGCTTCTGCATAAAAAAATTACTGGGGATCCCTCAGCCCCGTGGGAGAGGGTTAGGGTGAGGACATCAGGCCGCACTGATGCCTCCTCCCCCGTCCTCCTCCCCCAATAAATCCCATCATGGTGAGCTATCCTTAACAACCCTGTGGCAAGGTGACGTCAATTTCATCAAAGGGGATTCGTGATGTTAAACGCCTGGCACCTTCCGGTTGCCCCATTTGTTAAGCAAAACAAAGACAACCTTGTGATTACGCTCTGGCTGGCAGGGGAAAATCAGCCTGAACGTGTGACCCTGCGCGCCGAAGTGGATAACGAAGAGACATCGCTGAAAATGCACAAGGTGCGCAGCCAGCCTCAGCCGGGTATTACGGCATGGCGGGCGAATATCGATTTGCGCAGCGGACAGCCGCGTCGCCGCTACAGCTTCAAGCTGCTGTGGAACAACCGCCAGCTGTGGTTTACCCCGCAGGGCTTCAGCCGTTTCCCTCCGGCCAGGCTGGAGCAGTTTGCCGTGGATCACCCGGATAACGGCCCGCAGTGGGTTAACGATCAGGTCTTTTACCAGATTTTCCCGGACCGCTTTGCGCGCAGTGAAAAGCGCACCGCCGACCAGGACAAGGTTTATTACCATCATGCGGTCGGTCACGACATCATTCTGAAAAAATGGGACGAGCCGCTGACCGCCCAGGCGGGGGGATCGACCTTTTACGGCGGCGATCTCGACGGTATCAGCGAAAAACTGCCGTACCTGAAAAAGCTCGGCGTGACGGCGCTGTACCTGAACCCGGTGTTTAAAGCGCCAAGCGTTCACAAATACGATACGCAGGACTACCGCCACGTTGACGAGCAGTTTGGCGGTGACGAGGCGCTGCTGCGGCTGCGCCACAACACGCAAAAAGAAGGTATGCGCCTGATCCTTGATGGCGTGTTCAATCACAGCGGTGATTCTCATGCGTGGTTCGACCGCCACAATCAGTCGATGGGCGGCGCATGCCATAATCCGGATTCCCCCCAGCGTGACTGGTACAGTTTTGACGAGAATGGCCGCGCCCTGGACTGGCTGGGCTACCCGAGCCTGCCGAAGCTCGATTTCCAGTCGTCAACGCTTGTGAATGAAATCTACGGCGGCGAAGACAGCATCGTGCGCCACTGGCTGAAAGCGCCGTGGAATATGGACGGCTGGCGGCTGGACGTGGTGCATATGCTGGGTGAAGCAGGCGGGGCGCGGAATAACCTTCAGCATGTCGCCGCCATTACCCGGTCGGCAAAAGCGGCCCGGTCGGAAGCATTCGTCTTCGGGGAGCACTTTGGCGACGCGCGTCAGTGGTTGCAGGCAGATGCAGAAGACGCGTCGATGAATTATCGCGGCTTCACCTTCCCGCTGTGGGGCTTCCTCGCTAACACCGATATCTCTTACGATCCGCAGCATATTGACGCCGAAACCTGCATGGCGTGGATGGAGAACTATCGCGCTGGCCTGTCTCATCAGCAGCAGCTTCGGATGTTTAACCAGCTCGACAGCCACGATACCGCGCGCTTTAAATCGCTGCTGGGTAAAGATGTGGCGCGTCTGCCGCTGGCGGTGACCTGGCTTTTCACCTGGCCGGGCGTACCCTGCATCTATTACGGAGATGAAGTGGGGCTGGACGGTAACAACGATCCGTTCTGCCGCAAAACCTTCCCATGGGAGCCTGAAAAGCAGGATCAGGATCTGTTCAGCCTGTACCAGCGTATGGCGACACTACGCAAGCAGAGCCAGGCCCTGCGCTACGGGGGCTGTCAGGTGATGTACGCCCAAGATAATGTGGTGGTGTTTGTCCGCGTCTACAACCAGCAGCGCGTGCTGGTGGCGATCAACCGGGGTGAGGCGTGTGAAGTGGTGCTGGAAGATTCACCGCTGCTGGCCGGTAAAACGTGGAAGATCAAAGAGGGTAAAGCGACGTTCCATGAGAGCGTGCTCACGCTGCCCGCGATCTCCGCTGCGGTCTGGTTCGGCAGCTAAGCGCAGGCAGCATGGTTTTCACCTTTTAGATGGTGCAAATGCAACTATTTGTGTCAATCTTAACGGATCTTTTACGGTGAAGGTGGAAACATGGACGAGCTTTACATCCTTGGCTGTTTGTTCCTGGTTTTTGCGCTGGGCGTGGCCCCCGTGCTTGCGGTGATAGGCTTTAATCGAAGCACGGCGGCGCGGCAGGAGATCGCCCGGCTTCGCCAGCGCATTGAGGCGCTTGAGCAGCACGGTGTAGCTGAGAAAGCGCCGGAGCCGGTGCAGACCGCCGCGCCAGTGGAGACACCAGCGCCGGTGCCAGAGGCCGTTAACGCACCTGTCGATCCCTGGCGTCCCGAACCGCCCGTCACTGAAGCAGAACCTGCGCCTGTCCCGGCGGCAAAACGGCCTTCCGCCTTTGGCGGCATCCTGTCCTCGCTGACGCGCTGGTTTATGCAGGGCAATCCGCTGGCAAAACTGGGGATTGTACTGCTCTTCCTCGGCCTCTCTTTCCTGCTGCGCTATACCGTTGAACATTCACTGTTTCCGCTTGAGCTGCGTCTTGCCGCCACGGCGCTGTTTGCCATGGGTCTGCTGGCCGTTGGATGGCGGCTGCGGCACAGGCAACGGATCTACGCGCTGATCCTCCAGGGCGGGGCGACCGGCGTGCTTTACCTGACCGTCTTTGGCGCATTCCGGCTGTGGCAGATGCTGCCGATGACGCTGGCGTTTGCGCTGCTGGTAGTGATTTGCGCGGCGAGCGTCGGGCTGGCCGTGCTGCAAAAGGCGCTGAGCCTTGCCATGCTGGCGAGCCTGGGCGGATATCTTGCGCCGCTGCTCCTGTCTACCGGGGGCGGTAGCTTTGTGGCGCTGTTCTCCTTCTATCTTCTGCTCTCCATCGGCATTCTCGTCATCAGCATCTGGCAGCACTGGCGCGAGCTCAACCTGCTCGGGCTGTTCTTCACGTTTGGCGTTGGCGGAGTGTGGGGGCTGAGCGACTACCAGCCTGAAAACTATGTTATCTGTCAGCTGTTCCTGATTGCCAATACGCTTATTTTTGGCGTGTTTAGCGTAGCGCTGTCGCTGCGGGCGCAGGAAAAAGGTAAACAGATTATTGACGGCGTACTGCTGTTTGCCCCGCCGCTGATTGGTTTTGGGATGCAGTACGGCATGACGTCGCACTGGACGTACGGCCCGGCGCTCAGCGCGCTGGGTTATGGTGCGTTTTATCTCTCACTGGCGTTCCTCGCGCTGCGACGTTACCCCTCCATTGGGCGACCACTGATTATGGCGGCGCTGGCGATTGGCGGCGGGTTTGCCACGCTTGCCATTCCGCTGGCGCTTTCGGCGCGCTGGACGGCGATGGTCTGGGCGCTGGAGGGGCTGGGTATCCTCTGGCTGGGCGTGCAACAGCAGCAGCGGCGTATGAGCTATAGCGGGACGGCGCTGCTGGTGCTGGCGCTCGGCAGCGCGATATGGGCGCAGATGGACGGCGTCACCTCGCTGAGCCTGCTGCTTATTTTCGCAGTGCTCAGTCTTTGCTGGCTGGCAGCGGCCTGGTTGTGGCGAAAAATCTCTCTGCCGGGTAGTTGGGCGCTGGTGGTCGGTGGGCTGCTGTTCTGGTTAGTGGCGCAACTGGGTGCGTCGCAACTGATCCTCAAGACAGAATTATCGGTTCTTGCGGGCGTGCTGGCGCTGACGGCGGTGTCGGCCTGGGGATGGCGGCAGGCTGCCGCTCGTCTGGCATGGCGGGAGCTGGATGCCAGCAAATGGCTGCTGTGGCCGGTGATGCTGCTGATGGTGCTTTATCAGGTCTGGCAACAGCAGATCCTGGCAGCCGGCTGGGCAAATCTGGCCTGGGCTATTGCGCTGCCTGCCGCCCTGATGATGCTGCGGCGCGACGAAGATAAACTTCTTCCGCGCATCGCAATGGGGTTGCATCTGTCGCTGTTGTGGATGATTTTACTCGCCATGGCCGCCGAGCTTTACTGGTTTGCCCGCTCCCTGCCATGGGGCATGGCGGCCTGGGGAAGCGGCATTGCGATGGCTGTCGGCGGTGGGGTGATTATGGCGCTCTCCGCGGCCGTACGGCGTCGCGGGTGGCCGTTCCGGGTATGGCCTGCGCTCTACGCCTGCCTTGCCGTGATCCCTGTGGTTGTGGCGCTGGTGGTATTGCTGGTCGTGACTAATTTCCAGGACGGGGTAGTCTATCGACAGACCTGGCTGCCGCTGGTGAACCCGCTTGAGGAAGGGGCGGCGTTCGCGCTGCTGGGGCTGGTGGTGTTTTATCGGGCAGTGGATCGCCACTATCCGGCATCGCTTGCTCAGTCCCGACCGTGGCCCGCCGTTGTGCTGATGGCGCTTGGCTTCTGGTGGCTAAACGGCGCGCTGCTGCGCGCACTGGCGTGGTACGGCGAGGTGGCCTGGAATATGGAGTCGCTGTGGCATTCGCGGCTTATCCAGACCACCTTTGCCCTGTTCTGGATGTTCTGCGCGCTGGTGGTCATGATCCGCGCCACCCGTCAGGCCTCCCGTCAGCAGTGGCTTGCCGGTGCGGTGCTGCTGGGGGTGGTCATGCTCAAACTGATGCTGGTGGACAGCGCGGGCGGTGGCGGCCTGGCGCGTGCTGTCGCGTTTATTGGCGTGGCGATCCTGGTCCTGATTGTGGGCTATTTCTCGCCGCTACCGCCTAAAGCAGGAGAAGAAAAATGAAATGGATGAAATCGGTTGTTTGTGCGGCACTGCTGGCCGTCGCCGGTCCGGCATTCAGCGAGGGCGCGCTGGTGGAATCCCCGCGGGATTATGCCTATGGCCTGTCCCTTGATACCTCTGCCTCTTCGCCGTGGTATCGGGTCATGCTGCCGCTGGCGGTTTATCAGCAGAGCACATCGCCCGATCTGCGCGACGTGCGCGTGTTTAATCAGTCGGGCGAGCCGGTACCGTTCAGCCTGGTTACCACGACGCGTCCGCAGCCAGCACCGACCACCACGGCGCTGCGCCTCTTTGCGCTTAACGCCTCGACGGGCGGGGAAGAGGGCAGTGGCGATAAAATTATGTTACGTGCCAGAAACGGCGTGGAGATTGTGCTGGAAGGGCAACACGCGGCGGCTGCCGGACAGCACTATCTGCTGACCCTGCCGGAAAACGCGACGGAGGTTCCGCTCTCTCAGCTCCAGCTTTTCTGGGACACGCCGCAGGGCTCGTGGCAGGGGACGGCATCGGTCTATTACAGCGAGGATCTAAAAAACTGGTATACCCTGCGCGAAGAGATGCCCCTGCTGGACGTGATGAGTGGACAGGATCGCCTGAAGCTCGACCGCATCGATACCGATCTGGTGTTATCTCCTGAGGCGAATCGCTATCTGCTGCTGGTGCTGAACACGGGGCGTTCAGCCCTGACGTTAACCGGCGTCAACGCGATTAACGCTCCTGCGCAGCCGGAATCAGAGCACATTAGCCTGGCGGGAGAGGGGGAGCGGCTATCCGATAGCGAAGCCGTGTGGCGCTGGACGCATCCGCAGCCTCTGAGTGCGATAGCCTTCATGCTGAATGGCGACGGCGTTCTCCCGGCAGAAATAGCCTGGCGGGGGGCGGACAAGGATCGGTGGCATACGCTGAAAAAAGAGGTGATCTACCAGCTCGGCGGCAAAACGTCTGAACCTGTGCCGCTCCCGGGCGGGCTGGTCGAGGCGGTAAAAATCAAGACCTTCAATGCGCGTTTGCCAGAGAACCTGCCGGGCGTGATCGGGCAACGCGTGCGCTATGATCTGGTGTTCAACGCGCAGGGGAAGGGGCCGTATCTGCTTGCATGGGGGAACGGGGCTGCGAAACCGGCAAGCGTGGAGACGGATATGCTGATCCCGACCGAACTGCGTAAAACCTACGCTCTGGCAGCCCTGCCGATGGCGGATACGCTGGAACCTGTCCCGCTGGGCGGCGAGGCGCGTTTAACCGCGACGTCTGCGGCTGAGCAGGAAAGCAGAATGAAAACGCTGATGGTCTGGGGCGTACTGATCGTCGGGGTGATGGTGCTTGCGGGTATGGCATGGCGCATCTGGCGCGAGGTAAAAAAAGACGGCGCAGCATAAGCCATAAAAAAACCCGCGTAGTCGCGGGTTTTTTCGTAAACCGTGCCGATTACAGGCTGGATACGTTCTCAGACAGGTATTTAGCTACGCCGTCTGGGGAAGCCGCCATACCTTCTTTACCTTTTTCCCACTGAGCCGGGCACACTTCACCGTGCTCTTCGTGGAACTGGAGCGCGTCAACCATGCGCAGCATTTCGTCAATGTTACGACCCAGCGGCAGATCGTTCACAACCTGGTGACGAACGATGCCGTTCGCGTCGATCAGGAAAGAACCACGCAGCGCAACGCCAGCGTCCGGATGTTCGATACCGTAAGCCTGCTGGATTTCACGTTTGATGTCCGCAACCATCGCGTATTTCACCGCACCGATGCCGCCGTTTTCGACAGGGGTGTTACGCCATGCGTTGTGTACAAATTCAGAGTCGAAGGAGACGCCAACCACTTCCACGCCACGCTTCTGGAATTCTTCGTAACGTTTGTCGAACGCGATCAGCTCAGACGGGCAAACGAAAGTGAAGTCCATTGGCCAGAAGAACAGAACGGTCGCTTTACCGTTGGTGTGCTGTTTGAAGTTGAAGTTTTCAACGATTTCACCGTTGCCCAGAACGGCGGCAGCTGTAAAATCCGGAGCCGGACGAGTTACCAGAACCATATGATTCTCCTGTAGATACTAAGGTTATTTGGAACGCAACGCGGGCCAGTATAGAGGCAGCGCGGGAATAAGACAAAGAGGTGGTAACAATCGTTCCACCAGCTTTTACCTATCAATCGAACCGGCATCACAGTTCTTTATTTTTCGCCTGCGCCATCATGCGCGGGTAGAACTGCCAGAAGCGCGTTTCCAGCGCGTCATAATGTTTGTCCAGGTCGTGCCAGGAGTCGCGCAGCGCGTCCAGACGCGGTCGACGGCTGGCCATGCCGTTGAGCACGTTCTGAATGAAATCCATCTCGCGGTAACGCTCCAGCCAGCGTTCAGACCACAGATAGTTATTCAGATTCACAAAGCGCGGTGGGGAGTCCGGCAAAATGATCGACACCTGCGCGTGGGCGTAGCGCACAAACTCAGGCAGCGACATATCAGGCGACAGCTGGGACCAGTGGCGCGACAGGAAATGATCCCACATGACGTCGAGCGTGATCGGCGCCACGCGTCGCGTTTCGGGGCGGAACCAGGCTTTGGCTTCCGTCACTTCCGGCAGGTTATCGGTCAGCACGTCGATGCGGCGGTGCATAAAAATCCCGTCGATAACCTCGGGGGAATAATCTTCCGCGGGGTTGCCGCGTACGAAATCGGCCAGCAAATTGCCGGAGAGGGAGCTGTCCGCGAGGTGAGCGAGATGCAGGTGAGCGAGAAAATTCATGCGTTTTATTTGTCCGGTGGCGGCTAGTTGTTGCAGCAAATGGGTGGGAGCACTAGACTATGCCGCCTGTTTTTAAGTCACGAGTATACGTCATGCGCGTCGCCGATTTCTCCTTTGAACTACCTGAATCCCTGATTGCTCACTACCCCATGCCTGAGCGTAGCAGCTGTCGCTTGCTGTCACTGGACGGGCCAACGGGCGCGCTGACGCACGGTACTTTCACCGATCTGCTCGACAAGCTCAACCCTGGCGATCTGCTGGTCTTTAACAATACCCGCGTGATCCCAGCGCGTCTGTTTGGCCGTAAAGCCAGCGGCGGCAAGATTGAGGTGCTGGTCGAACGTATGCTCGATGATAAACGTATTCTGGCACATATTCGCGCATCCAAAGCGCCGAAGCCGGGCGCTGAACTGCTGCTAGGTGATGACGAGAGCATCAAAGCGACCATGACCGCGCGTCACGACGCGCTGTTCGAGGTGGAGTTTAACGACGAGCGCACGGTGCTTGATATCCTCAACGCCATCGGCCACATGCCGCTGCCGCCGTACATTGAACGCCCGGATGAAGAAGCCGACCGCGAGCTGTATCAGACCGTCTACAGCCAGAAGCCTGGCGCAGTGGCGGCGCCAACGGCGGGCCTGCACTTTGATGAACCGCTGCTGGAAAAGTTGCGCGCCAAGGGTATTGAGATGGCCTTCGTGACGCTGCACGTCGGCGCGGGGACGTTCCAGCCGGTGCGCGTGGACAGCATCGAAGACCACATCATGCACTCTGAGTATGCCGAAGTGCCGCAGGAGGTTGTGGATGCGGTGCTGGCGGCGAAAGCGCGCGGTAGCCGCGTCGTGGCCGTCGGTACAACGTCGGTACGTTCCCTTGAGAGCGCTGCGCAGGCCGCGAAAAAAGAGCTGATTGAGCCCTTCTTTGGCGATACGCAGATCTTTATCTACCCGGGCTATCAGTACAAAGTCATTGATGCGCTGGTGACCAACTTCCATCTGCCTGAATCGACGCTGATTATGCTGGTCTCCGCGTTTGCGGGGTATCAGCATACGATGAACGCCTACAAGTCTGCGGTAGAACAAAAATATCGCTTTTTTAGCTACGGTGACGCGATGTTTATCACGTACAATCCGCAGGCTTTGAATGAGCGTGTCGGGGAATAAGTCCGCGGCACCGTGTTACAACGTTGGACTGTTTTTCTGACGTCGGAGAAAAAATGAAATTTGAACTCGATACCACCGATGGCCGCGCGCGTCGCGGTCGCCTGGTGTTTGATCGCGGCGTGGTAGAAACCCCCGCGTTTATGCCTGTGGGCACGTACGGCACCGTAAAAGGAATGACGCCGGAAGAAGTTGAAGCCACTGGCGCACAGATTATTCTCGGCAACACCTTCCACCTGTGGCTGCGTCCAGGCCAGGAGATCATGAAGCTCCACGGCGACCTGCACGACTTCATGCAGTGGAAAGGCCCCATCCTCACCGACTCCGGCGGTTTCCAGGTCTTCAGCCTGGGCGATATCCGTAAGATCACCGAGCAGGGCGTACACTTCCGTAACCCGATCAACGGCGATCCAATCTTCCTCGATCCGGAAAAGTCTATGGAGATTCAGTACGATCTCGGCTCCGATATCGTGATGATCTTCGACGAATGTACGCCATACCCGGCGGACTGGGACTATGCCAAACGTTCCATGGAGATGTCCCTGCGTTGGGCGAAGCGTAGCCGCGACCGTTTTGACTCCCTGCAAAACAAAAATGCGCTGTTCGGCATTATCCAGGGCAGCGTTTACGAAGATTTACGCGATATCTCGGTTAAAGGTCTGGTAGAGATAGGCTTTGATGGCTACGCTGTCGGCGGTTTGGCTGTGGGTGAGCCGAAGGAAGATATGCACCGTATTCTGGAGCATGTCTGCCCGCAAATCCCGGCGGATAAACCACGATACCTGATGGGTGTGGGTAAACCAGAAGATCTGGTGGAAGGCGTACGTCGCGGCATTGATATGTTCGACTGCGTTATGCCAACCCGAAACGCACGTAACGGTCATCTGTTCGTTACCGATGGCGTGGTGAAAATCCGTAACGCGAAGCATAAGAGTGACACCAGCCCGCTCGATTCCGAGTGCGATTGCTATACCTGTCGCAATTATTCTCGCGCGTATCTGCATCATCTCGATCGTTGCAACGAGATTTTGGGGGCGCGTCTCAATACCATTCATAATCTTCGTTATTATCAGCGCTTAATGGCTGGTTTACGTAAGGCTATCGAAGAGGGTAAATTAGAGAGCTTCGTGACCGATTTCTACCAACGTCAGGGGCGGGATGTTCCACCGTTGAACGTTGATTAATTTTAATAATGAGGGAATTTGAATGAGCTTTTTTATTTCTGATGCGGTAGCAGCAACGGGTGCACCAGCGCAGGGCAGCCCGATGTCTCTGATTCTGATGCTGGTTGTGTTCGGTCTGATCTTCTACTTCATGATCCTGCGTCCACAGCAGAAGCGTACTAAAGAGCACAAAAACCTGATGAACTCCATCGCGAAGGGCGATGAAGTCCTGACCAATGGTGGCCTGGTGGGTCGCGTAACCAAAGTAGCGGAAAACGGCTACATTGCTATCGCCCTGAACGACACCACTGAAGTGGTTATCAAACGTGACTTCGTAGCTGCCGTTCTGCCGAAAGGCACCATGAAGGCGCTGTAATCCCAACTTTTCCCAAAGGGAACTGCCGTGTTAAATCGTTATCCTTTGTGGAAGTACATCATGCTGGTCGTCGTGATTATCGTCGGCCTGCTGTACGCGCTTCCCAACCTGTATGGTGAGGATCCGGCCGTTCAAATCACTGGCGCGCGCGGTGTCGCCGCCAGTGAGCAAACGCTGATCCAGGTCCAGAAAACGTTACAAGAAGAAAAAATTACCGCTAAGTCTGTGGCACTGGAAGAGGGCGCAATTCTTGCTCGCTTCGACACCACCGACACGCAGCTCCGCGCACGTGAAGCGCTGATGGGCGTGCTGGGTGATAAATATGTCGTGGCGCTTAACCTTGCTCCTGCAACCCCACGCTGGCTGGCTGCGCTGAACGCAGAGCCAATGAAACTGGGTCTTGACCTGCGTGGCGGCGTTCACTTCCTGATGGAAGTGGATATGGATACCGCGCTCGGCAAGCTACAGGAACAGAATATCGACAGCCTGCGCAGCGATCTGCGCGATAAAGGCATTCCGTACACCACCGTACGTAAAGAAGATAACTACGGCATGAGCATCACGTTCCGCGACAGCGCGGCACGCGATCAGGCTGTGACCTATCTGTCTCAACGTCACCGCGATCTGGTGATCACCTCTCAGGGCAGCAACCAGCTGCGTGCGGTAATGACCGACGCGCGTCTGAGTGAAGCACGTGAGTACGCCGTTCAGCAGAACATTAACATTCTGCGTAACCGTGTAAACCAGCTGGGCGTGGCTGAGCCACTGGTACAGCGTCAGGGTGCTGACCGTATCGTGGTCGAACTGCCAGGTATCCAGGATACCGCCCGTGCGAAAGAGATTCTGGGCGCGACGGCGACTCTGGAGTTCCGTCTGGTTAACGCCAACGTTGACCAGGCTGCTGCGGCTTCAGGCCGTGTGCCGGGCGATTCCGAAGTGAAACAGACCCGCGAAGGCCAGCCGGTTGTGCTGTACAAACGCGTGATCCTGACCGGTGACCATATCACCGACTCCACTTCAAGCCAGGATGAGTACAACCAGCCGCAGGTTAACATCTCGCTGGACAGCGCAGGTGGCAACATCATGTCTAACTTCACCAAGGACAACATCGGCAAGCCGATGGCGACCCTGTTCGTGGAGTACAAAGACAGCGGTAAGAAAGATGCCAATGGCCGTGCTGTGCTGGTGAAAGAGGAAGAGGTGATTAACATCGCCAACATCCAGTCTCGTCTGGGTAACAGCTTCCGTATTACCGGTATCAGCAACCCGAACGAAGCGCGTCAGCTCTCTCTGCTGCTGCGTGCCGGTGCGCTGATTGCGCCAATTCAGATTGTTGAAGAGCGTACCATCGGTCCAACCCTGGGTATGCAGAACATCAAGCAGGGTCTGGAAGCGTGTCTGGCCGGTCTGGCGGTGTCCATCATCTTCATGATCTTCTTCTATAAGAAGTTCGGCCTGATTGCGACCTCCGCGCTGATTGCCAACCTGGTGCTGATCATCGGTATCATGTCCCTGCTGCCGGGGGCGACGCTAACCATGCCGGGTATCGCGGGTATCGTTCTAACCCTTGCGGTGGCGGTCGACGCCAACGTACTGATAAACGAACGTATTAAAGAAGAGCTGAGCAACGGTCGTTCTGTACAGCAGGCGATTGAAGAAGGCTACAAAGGGGCGTTCAGCTCCATCTTCGATGCGAACGTAACAACACTGATTAAGGTTCTTATCCTGTATGCAGTGGGTACTGGCGCGATCAAAGGCTTTGCGATTACTACCGGTATCGGTGTCGCAACGTCGATGTTTACCGCTATTGTCGGCACCCGTGCCATCGTGAACCTGCTGTACGGCGGCAAGCGCGTCAAAAAGCTGTCTATCTGAGGAGTGCGTTGTGGCACAGGAATATACTGTTGAACAATTGAACCACGGCCGTAAAGTCTGGGACTTTATGCGCTGGGACTACTGGGCCTTCGGCATTTCAGGTTTTCTGCTGATCTTGTCCATCGTCATTATGGGCGTGAAAGGCTTTAACTGGGGTCTGGATTTCACCGGTGGTACGGTGATCGAAATTACCCTGGAAAAACCGGTCGATATGGACCAGATGCGTGAGTCTCTGCAAAAAGCGGGCTTTGAAGAGCCGTTGCTACAGAACTTCGGCAGCAGCCGCGACATCATGGTGCGTATGCCGCCGGTACACGATGCCAACGGCAGCCAGGAGCTGGGCAGCAAGGTCGTTCAGGTTATTAACGAAACGACCAGCCAGGATGCAACGGTTAAGCGTATTGAGTTTGTCGGCCCGAGCGTTGGTGCTGACCTGGCACAGACCGGTGCGATGGCGCTGCTGGTGGCGCTGATCTCGATTCTGATTTACGTCGGTTTCCGCTTTGAGTGGCGACTGGCGGCAGGCGTGGTTATCGCTCTGGCGCACGACGTGGTGATCACCATGGGCATACTGTCTCTCTTCCACATTGAGATTGACCTGACGATTGTGGCATCCCTGATGTCCGTTATCGGTTACTCACTGAACGACAGTATCGTGGTATCTGACCGTATTCGTGAAAACTTCCGTAAGATCCGTCGCGGCACGCCGTACGAAATCTTTAACGTGTCGTTGACCCAGACGCTGCACCGTACGTTGATCACCTCCGGCACCACCCTGATGGTGATCCTGATGCTGTTCCTGTTCGGTGGCCCGGTGCTGGAAGGCTTCTCGCTGACCATGCTGATCGGTGTGTCTATCGGTACGGCCTCGTCTATCTACGTCGCGTCCGCGCTGGCGCTGAAGCTGGGCATGAAGCGCGAACATCTGATCCAGCAGAAAGTCGAGAAAGAAGGGGCGGATCAGCCGTCCATTCTGCCGTAAGAGTCTTATGCGGTATCGAAATCCCGGCCTGCTGGCCGGGATTTTTTTTTGTCTACTCCTGACAGTATGCATACCGCTGCTTCCGGCTCGACAGGTGCCTCAATATTGTGCAGACGGAGAGACGCTTTAGCGAAAGTGCGGACAGAGCTCTGGCAGATTTTTTGCGGAAGGTGAAGCAGTAAAAAGCCGGGTGGCGGCTACGCCTTACCCGGCCTACATTCGGATCGTAGGCCCGGCAAGCGCAGCGCCACCGGGCGAAGTCCGCACAGGTTAGAAGTTGTAACCCACGACCAGGTAACCACCCCAACCGGTAGAGCGAACGCTGAAGTCGCCGTTGCCGAAGTTCAGGCTGGCGTCGTCGTTCCACTGGCCACCGTTGTGCCAGTAACGCGCAACAACAGAGTAGTGCCAGTGATCGTAGTTCAGCGCCAGGATGTGGCTGGAGGCGATGGAGTTACTGGTACGAGCATGCTTCCCGTTGTTGTCATAGAAGTTATCGTCGCCCAGGTCTGAACCCCAGTCAAAGTTGGTGAAGCCGATATAGCTCAGGTTACCGCCCCACAGCTGAGTGATTGGCACAAAGTATTTCACTTTGAAACGGTAGCCATCCCACTCGTTCTCATTTGATGCGCCATAGTTCTGCCACTGGTATTTCGCATACACGTTCAGTGACAGGCTCATTGGCAGGCCGGTTTCGATGTCAGTACCCAGACCCATATACCAGGTGCTCTGTTCCTGAGAATCGTTGCGACCCATGTCATAGATGTAGTTGTTCGCGAAGTACCACTCTTTGAACGGACCAAACGCCAGGCTGGTGCCGGTCAGTTTGTCGATAGAGAAACGCGGTTCGATTTCCATGAACAGCGGGGAGCCATTGTTCCAGATACCTTTCGCATCGGAGTTACCGCCGAAGAATACCGGCAGATCGACGTAGCCGTAGAAATCAAACCAGTCTTTCTTGGCAAACGCTTCGTATTCCAGGTAGGTATCGTTGCGGATCTGCGGCCCGAAACGGGTGTGGTAGCTGCCTACCACGTTAACGCTCTGGTGCCACCAGTCGGAGAGGTATTGTGGTTTGTCGTTTTCCGCTGCGTTAACAGTGAAAGAGGAGGACAGTGCCAGCACGGCGCCAGCTGCGAGTAATGTTTTTTTCATAATCATGCCACTGATTGAAATTCCCTTCCGGGAGTGAAAAATGCGCGAATTGCGTTTCTAAATATTTCGTGTTTCTGCGGAGCCTATTATAGGAATCCTTGCTCACAAAAATATGTGTTGTTTCACATATCTCTCACATACGTAATCGATTGCGTTCACGTTTGCGTACTTTAAACGGCCGGGATTGTAGCGGCAATCATTTATGTTGCCAATCCATACGAAATGTAAATGTTAGCGGAGTGACATTTCACTCCGCTAAAAGGGCGGGTTATTGCGCGGCAGGTTGAATGTCGTGAATGCGGATAAAGCCCAACTGTTCTGGCGTCAGTCCGCTCAGCTGGAGCGGGATATCAACATCGCTCGGTGCCAGCGTGCTGGCGGGGGCGGTGAAGAGCTGATTCTTCACATTCACCTCCTGATAGCTCTCCGTGGTGCCCTGAATCTGGCCCCACTCTACGGTGCCGCTGAAGGCGGGAAGCGGATCGTTGGATTCACCCTGAATGCGTAATGTTGCGCGCGTACCATCGGCATTCGCTGCAACATTCACCAGAGACATCTTTAGCGTGCCAATCTGGCTGTTCAGACGCGCGGGCGTGTTTGCGCCCGGCAATAAATAAACGCCATTGCTGGATTTGGCATTCAGCGCGTTCTGCTGGGTGATCTTCACGGTTTCTTTATTAAGTTTGTCCATCGCCACATTGAGCGTATTCACGCTTTGTTTCATCTCGCGAACTTCACTTTGCTGTGCGCAGGCGCTGAGCGTGAACAGGCTCCCAACCAGCACTATTTTCAGGTAACGTCTTGTCATTGCGTTTAATTCCTTGAAATCACACATTGCTGCAATGGTAGACAGGATAGTGGCGTCAGGCATAGATCCTTTGTCTCAAAAAGCTCTTCCTTTGTTGTCGGGCCAGTTCAGGGTAAAATAGAAATCAGTTAACCAGATAACAGGGACATCGTATGCATTGCCCATTTTGCTCCGCTGTGGATACCAAAGTCATCGACTCACGTCTTGTAGGCGAAGGGTCTTCCGTGCGTCGTCGTCGGCAGTGTCTGGTGTGCAACGAGCGTTTTACCACCTTCGAGGTGGCAGAGCTGGTAATGCCGCGCGTGGTAAAAAGTAACGATGTGCGCGAACCGTTCAATGAAGAAAAACTGCGTAGCGGGATGCTCAAGGCGCTGGAAAAACGGCCCGTCAGCTCCGATGACGTCGAAATGGCGTTAAATCATATTAAATCTTATCTGCGGGGGCTAGGTGAGCGCGAAGTGCCGAGCAAAATGATTGGTAACCTGGTGATGGAACAGCTGAAAAAGCTCGATAAAGTCGCCTATATTCGCTTCGCCTCCGTTTACCGCAGCTTCGAAGACATTAAAGAGTTTGGCGAAGAGATCGCCCGCTTACAGGATTGAGCCTATGCAGGACGAGATGTACATGGCGAGAGCCATGAAGCTGGCACAGCGCGGTCGGTTTACCACTCACCCTAACCCTAATGTCGGGTGCGTCATTGTTAAAGATGGCGAGATCGTGGGTGAAGGTTTTCACTACCGCGCAGGCGAGCCGCACGCTGAAGTGCATGCCCTGCGCATGGCGGGGGAGAGGGCGCGTGGCGCGACGGCTTACGTGACGCTGGAGCCATGCAGTCATCACGGGCGCACGCCTCCGTGCTGCGAAGCACTGATTGCGGCGGGAGTCTCGCGCGTTGTCGCCGCCATGCAGGATCCTAACCCGCAGGTGGCGGGCCGCGGGCTGTATCGTCTGCAACAGGAAGGGATCGACGTCAGTCACGGCCTGATGATGCAGGATGCCGAAGCCATCAACAAAGGCTTCCTGAAGCGTATGCGCACCGGTTTCCCGTTTATCCAGCTTAAGCTTGGCGCGTCACTGGATGGCCGCACGGCGATGGCGAACGGCGAGAGCCAGTGGATCACCTCGCCACAGGCAAGGCGCGATGTGCAACGTCTGCGCGCACAAAGCCATGCTATTCTCACCAGCAGTGAAACGGTGCTGGCTGACGATCCGGCCCTTACCGTGCGCTGGGATGAGCTGAATGCCGATACCCAGGCACTCTATCCGCAGGAGAACCTGCGTCAGCCGCTGCGCATTATTATTGATAGCCAGAACCGCGTGACGCCGGAACACCGTATCGTGCAGCAGCCGGGGGAAACCTGGATTGCCCGCACCAAAGAAGATACGCGCGAATGGCCGCAAGGCGTGCGCAGCATTATGGTACCGGAGCACAACGGGCATCTCGATCTGGTGGTGCTGATGATGCTGCTGGGTAAACAGCAGGTCAACAGCATCTGGGTTGAAGCCGGTCCGACGCTCGCCGGCGCGCTGCTCCAGGCAGGGCTGGTGGATGAGCTTCTGGTCTACGTTGCGCCTAAACTGTTAGGTAACGACGCGCGCGGCCTGTTTGTGCTGCCCGGCCTTGAAAAACTGGCCGATGCGCCGCAACTCTCATTCAGCGAGATTCGTCCGGTAGGCCCGGATGTCTGCCTCCATTTAACGACAGCGTAATTGCTCCTGAAATAGGGAAGCAGTGCGCAAAGTATTATGATAAAATCCGCCCCCCTGCGGGGCCAAATGAACCCGTAAAGGAAGAGTATGAACATTATTGAAGCTGCTGTAGCTACCCCGGACGCTCGCGTCGCCATCACCATTGCGCGTTTCAACAACTTCATCAACGACAGCCTGCTGGAAGGTGCGGTTGACGCCCTGAAACGTATCGGCCAGGTTAAAGATGACAACATTACCGTCGTTTGGGTACCAGGTGCTTACGAACTGCCACTGGCAGCGGGCGCGCTGGCGAAAACCGGTAAATACGACGCGGTGATTGCACTGGGTACCGTTATTCGTGGCGGCACTGCGCACTTCGAATACGTTGCGGGCGGTGCAAGCAATGGTCTGGCGCACGTTGCACAGGATGCTGAAATTCCTGTCGCGTTCGGCGTACTGACTACCGAAAGTATTGAACAAGCCATCGAACGTGCTGGCACCAAAGCCGGTAACAAAGGTGCAGAAGCTGCACTGACCGCGCTTGAAATGATCAATGTATTGAAAGCCATCAAGGCCTGATTTTTTTGTAAGGGGAATTCCGTGAAACCTGCTGCTCGTCGCCGCGCCCGTGAATGTGCCGTCCAGGCACTTTACTCCTGGCAGTTGTCCCAGAACGACATCGCTGATGTTGAATACCAGTTCCTGTCAGAACAGGACGTGAAAGACGTTGACGTTCTGTACTTCCGTGAACTGCTGTCGGGAGTGGCGACTAATAGCGCGTATCTCGATGGTCTGATGAAGCCATACCTGTCCCGTCTGCTCGAAGAGCTGGGCCAGGTCGAAAAAGCAGTGTTGCGTATCGCGCTGTTTGAGCTGTCTAAACGTGATGATGTGCCGTACAAAGTGGCCATCAACGAAGCGATCGAACTGGCAAAAACCTTCGGCGCTGAAGACAGCCACAAGTTTGTAAACGGCGTGCTGGATAAAGCCGCACCTGCGATCCGTCCCCACAAAAAGTGATCCGCAAACCGGAGTCTTGCATTGCCTTTTTGGCAGTGCGGCTCCGGTTTTTTCTTTTATTTGCTGAGGCATAACGTATGGCATGCGGCGAATTCTCCCTGATTGCCCGTTATTTCGACCGTGTCAGAACCTCTCGTCTTGATGTTGAAACCGGCATTGGCGATGACTGCGCACTTCTCAATATTCCCGAAAAACAGACGCTGGCAATCAGCACCGACACCTTAGTATGTGGGCGTCACTTCCTGCCCGATATCGATCCTGCCGACCTGGCGTATAAGGCGCTGGCGGTAAACGTTAGCGATCTGGCGGCAATGGGCGCCGACCCGGCCTGGCTGACGCTGGCTCTGACCCTGCCGGAGGTGGATGAAGCCTGGCTTGAAGCCTTCAGCGATGCCCTGTTTGAACAGCTGAATTATTACGATATGCAGCTGATTGGCGGTGATACCACCGCCGGGCCGCTGTCGATGACCCTGGCAATCCACGGCTATGTGCCAGCGGGGCGCGCGCTGAAGCGTTCGGGCGCAAAACCGGGCGACTGGATCTACGTGACCGGTACGCCGGGGGATAGCGCGGCCGGGCTGGCGATCCTTCAGAACCGTTTAGCAGTTGTAGATGCTGACGATGCGGCGTACCTGGTGAAGCGCCACCTGCGGCCCACACCGCGTATTTTGCACGGTCAGGCGCTGCGCGAGCGGGCCAGTTCTGCTATCGATCTCTCTGACGGGCTGATCTCCGATCTCGGCCATATCCTGAAGGCCAGTGGCGTGGGCGCACGGATCGATCTGGATCTGTTCCCACTGTCAGAGCCGTTGCGTCGCCATGCCGATCCTGAACAGGCGCTGCGCTGGGCACTATCCGGTGGGGAAGATTATGAGCTGTGCTTTACCGTTCCCGAGCTGAATCGCGGGACGCTGGATGTGGCGTTAGCGCATCTGGGGGCGAAATTTACCTGCATCGGGCAGGTGATGCCGGAAAGTGAAGGGCTGCTGTTTGTCCGCGACGGCGCCCCGGTTACGCTTGACTGGAAAGGATACGATCACTTCGCGTAATTTTGTGCGCTCTGTATTGCCGGGTGGCGCTGCGCTTACCCGGCCTACGGATTTTGTTCCCTGAATTGTTTATTTAAACCCTACCACCGGATGTTGCTGATACGGCGTCTCCAGCTCGGCAATCTGCTCCGGCGTCAACGATAAGTCCACCGCACTCAACAACTCGTCCAGCTGTTCTTCCCGCGATGTGCCCACAATCGGCGCGGCGACACCGCGCTTGCTCAGCAGCCACGCCAGCGCTACCTGCGCGCGCGTTGCACCGATATCGTCGGCGAGCCCGGCTAATCGTTCGGCAATTAACGCATCGCTGGCTTCTGTATCGTCATACAGATTTTTACCTACTTCATCCGATACCAGCCGGGCGGTAGTTTCACCCCACGGACGGGTTAACCTTCCGCGCGCCAGCGGGCTCCACGGGATCACCGCCACGCCTTCCTGGTAGCAGAGCGGCAGCATCTCGCGTTCTTCTTCCCGGTAGATCAGGTTGTAGTGATCCTGCATAGTGACAAAGCGCGCCCAGCCATGCTGCGCCTGGAGATCGAGCGCCTGAGCAAACTGTGAGGCATGCATGGACGATGCGCCGATGTAGCGCGCTTTACCGGCTTTCACGACGTCGTTCAACGCTTCAAGCGTCTCTTCGATCGGCGTGTTGTAATCCCAGCGGTGAATTTGCAGCAGGTCGACGTAATCCATGTTCAGGCGTCTGAGGCTGTCATCAATGGATCGCAGGATTTGCGTGCGAGAAAGCCCTTCCGCCAGATCGCCTGACGGGTAATACACCTTGGTGGCGACCACAATCTCATCCCGACGGGCAAAATCTCGCAGGGCGCGGCCCACAATCTCTTCGCTGCTGCCGTCGGAGTAGCTGTTGGCGGTATCGAAGAAGTTGATGCCGCCGTCAATGGCGCGCTTAATGATAGGGCGGCTGCTCTCTTCCGGCAGCGTCCAGGCGTGATTTCCCCGGTCAGGCTCGCCAAACGTCATGCAGCCCAGGCAAAGCCGGGACACCTTGAGGTCTGTTTTTCCTAATGTCGTGTATTGCATGGTTCCGCTCCTGCTGTTTAAACAATACGTTTAAGCATAGCAGGAGCAGAAAAGGGGAGGGATCAGGCCAGCCAGGTGCGGATTTTAGCTTCGATACCGACGGCGTCCAGGCCAATGTCGGCGCGCGCCTCGTCCTGAGTGCCTTGCGGGATGAAGTGGTCCGGCAGGCCGAGATTAAGCACCGGAACGACTTTACGGTTCGCCATCAGCACTTCGTTCACGCCGCTACCCGCGCCACCCATGATGGCGTTCTCTTCCAGCGTGACCAGCACCTCATGGCTTTCCGCCATGCTCAGAATCAGAGATTCATCGAGCGGCTTCACAAATCGCATATCGACGAGCGTCGCATTCAGGGTTTCAGCGACTTTTGCCGCTTCCGGCATCAGCGTACCAAAGTTCAGGATCGCCACTTTTTCACCGCGACGTTTCACCAGACCTTTACCGATATCCAGTTTTTCCAGCGGCCGTAATTCAACGCCAAGGGCATTGCCGCGTGGATAACGTACCGCACAGGGACCGTCCTGATAGTGGTAACCGGTATACAGCATCTGACGACACTCGTTTTCGTCGCTTGGCGTCATGATCACCATGTCCGGGATGCAGCGCAGGAAGGAGAGGTCAAATGCGCCCTGGTGCGTCTGGCCGTCAGCCCCCACGATGCCCGCACGGTCGATAGCAAACAGCACCGGCAGCTTCTGGATGGCAACGTCATGGATCACCTGATCGTAGGCGCGTTGCAGGAAGGTAGAGTAAATCGCTACCACCGGCTTGTAGCCGCCAATCGCCAGGCCCGCTGCGAAGGTTACCGCGTGCTGCTCGGCAATGGCGACGTCGAAATACTGGTCCGGGTATTTTTTGGAAAACTCGACCATGCCGGAGCCTTCACGCATGGCAGGCGTCACCGCCATCAGCGTGTTGTCTTTCGCCGCCGTTTCGCACAGCCAGTCGCCGAAGATTTTTGAGTAGCTCGGCATCCCGCCGCTGCTTTTCGGCAGACAACCGCTGGTATGGTCGAACTTGGGCACCGCGTGGAAGGTGATCGGATCTTTTTCCGCCGGTTCGTAACCACGCCCTTTTTTGGTCATGATATGCAGGAACTGCGGGCCTTTCAGGTCGCGCATGTTTTTAAGCGTCGTCACCAGACCTAACACATCGTGGCCGTCCACCGGGCCAATATAGTTAAAGCCCAGCTCTTCAAACAGCGTACCCGGCACGACCATGCCTTTGATATGTTCTTCGGTACGCTTAAGCAGCTCTTTGATCGGCGGTACGCCGGAGAAGACTTTTTTCCCGCCTTCGCGCAGTGAGGAGTAAAGCTTACCGGACAGCAGCTGCGCCAGATGGTTATTCAGCGCGCCGACGTTCTCGGAGATCGACATTTCGTTATCGTTGAGGATCACCAGCATGTCCGGTTTGATATCGCCCGCGTGGTTCATGGCCTCAAAAGCCATCCCGGCGGTGATCGCCCCGTCGCCAATCACGCAGACGGTACGGCGTTGTTTATTCTCTTTTTCGGCGGCAACGGCAATACCAATGCCCGCAGAAATGGAGGTGGAAGAGTGGCCGACGCTTAACACGTCAAACTCGCTCTCGCCGCGCCACGGGAACGGATGCAGGCCGCCTTTCTGGCGAATGGTGCCAATCTTATCGCGACGTCCGGTCAGAATTTTGTGCGGATAGGCCTGGTGGCCAACATCCCAGATCAGCTGATCGAACGGCGTGTTATAGACGTAATGCAACGCCACGGTCAGCTCAACCGTGCCAAGTCCGGAGGCGAAGTGGCCGCTGGAGCGGCTAACGCTGTCGAGCAGGTAGCGACGCAGCTCGTCACACAGCTTCGGCAGACTCTCTTTCGGCAACAGACGTAACTCCTGAGTGGAGTCAACTAACGCCAGTGTCGGGTATTTGGCAATATCAAAACTCATCAAAGGCTCATCGAGATATATAGTTTATTTATTACGCTGGATTATGTAGTCCGCTAGCGCTTCCAGTGCCGAGGTATCCAGCGATTGCGCGGCCAGCTCATTCAGTGACCGGCGGGCATCGTCTATCAGATCCCGGGCTTTACGTTGGGCATGCTCAAGGCCCAACAGGGCGGGGTAGGTACTTTTGCCAAGCTGCTGATCCGCACCCTGGCGTTTTCCCAATGTTGCAGTATCGCCCACCACATCCAGAATGTCATCCTGAACCTGGAATGCCAGACCGATACTTTCTGCGTATCTGTCCAGAACCGGCAGGGCTTTACGCCCGCGTTCACCCGCGCTCAACGCGCCCAGACGAACGGCTGCCCGAATCAGGGCGCCCGTTTTGTGACGGTGGATGCGCTCCAGCTGTTCCAGAGTTACCTGACGACCTTCAGCCTCTAAATCCAGCGCCTGGCCGCCGCACATCCCGGCGACGCCGCTGGCCATTGCCAGTTCGGACACCATTGCCAGACGATCGCGATCGCTCACTTCAACCATCGGCGCATCGCTCAGAATAGAGAACGCCAGGGTTTGCAGCGCATCACCCGCCAGAATGGCATTCGCTTCGCCGAACTTAATGTGGCAGGTCGGCTGACCGCGACGCAGATCGTCATCGTCCATGGCCG
Organism: Enterobacter cloacae complex sp. SYL001; assembly: GCF_049237025.1. Taxonomy (NCBI): domain Bacteria; kingdom Pseudomonadati; phylum Pseudomonadota; class Gammaproteobacteria; order Enterobacterales; family Enterobacteriaceae; genus Enterobacter; species Enterobacter cloacae complex sp. SYL001. Next base: position 22,394 of record NZ_JBMKJI010000005.1, read on the forward strand.
GCAAATCATCGTGGATCAGCGAATAGGCGTGGATACACTCCACGGCGGCTGCCGGGGCGTCCAGCGTGTTATCGCTGATACCGAACATGTTGCCCGTGGCATACACCAGGAACGGACGCAGGCGTTTACCCCCCAAGAGTGCGCCATAGTGCATGGCTTCAACCAGAGGAGTGTTCTGAAAAGGCTGCGGCTCAATGAAACGGCGCAGCGCGTCGTTGGCGCGGATGACGCGCGCCTGAAGCGCGTTGGAGAAATCCATTTACTCGGCGTCCGGTGTGAATGGCGTGGTTTTAGCGTCTTCGCTGTCGGAAAGCAGGATCTGCACACGCTGCTCGGCCTGCTGGAGTTTTACCTGCCCCTGGCGCGCGAGCTGCACGCCGCGTTCAAATTCGTTGAGCGCGTCTTCCAGCGGAAGATCGCCGCTCTCAAGACGGGTAACGATCTGCTCCAGTTCACTCAGCGCAGTTTCGAAACTGGCCGGTGCGTCGTTTTTCTTCGGCATAGTGAATTGACTCTTAAATTTTTCGCCCTGACATGGTAACGGACTCGGGGCAATTATCAAATAACGCGAGTGGCGCGATGGTGGTATACTTGCGCGCCTGGATGCAGCCACGGGTGTGGGCTGCTGTATCATTTTCCACTACAAGCCTTTATAAGCTTGCCTAAGAAACATTGCCGCCATGAAGTTTATCATTAAATTGTTCCCTGAAATCACCATCAAAAGCCAATCCGTGCGTTTGCGCTTTATTAAAATTCTCACCGGGAACATTCGTAACGTATTAAAACACTACGACGAAACGCTCGCCGTGGTGCGTCACTGGGACCACGTTGAAGTCCGCGCGAAAGACGAAAACAAACGTCTTGATATTCGCGACGCGCTGACCCGTATCCCGGGTATTCACCATATTCTGGAAGTGGAAGACGTTCCCTTCACCGATATGCACGATATCTTCGAAAAGGCGCTGGTACAGTACCGCGATCAGATCGAAGGGAAAACGTTCTGCGTACGCGTGAAGCGCCGTGGTAAGCATGAGTTTAGCTCCATTGACGTTGAGCGCTATGTCGGCGGCGGTCTGAACCAGCACGTTGAGACGGCGCGCGTGCGCCTGACTAATCCGAACGTTACCGTTAATCTTGAGATCGAAAACGATCGCCTGCTGCTGGTTAAGGGCCGTTATGAAGGTATTGGCGGCTTCCCGATCGGCACGCAAGAAGATGTGCTATCGCTGATCTCCGGCGGGTTCGACTCCGGCGTTTCCAGCTATATGCTGATGCGTCGCGGCTGCCGCGTGCACTACTGCTTCTTTAATCTGGGCGGCGCGGCGCACGAAATCGGCGTACGTCAGGTGGCGCATTACCTGTGGAACCGCTTCGGCAGCTCTCACCGCGTGCGTTTCGTGGCGATCAACTTTGAGCCGGTGGTCGGCGAAATTCTTGAGAAAGTGGATGACGGCCAGATGGGCGTGGTCCTGAAACGTATGATGGTGCGTGCGGCGTCCAAAGTGGCTGAGCGCTACGGCGTGCAAGCGCTGGTCACCGGTGAAGCACTGGGGCAGGTCTCCAGCCAGACGCTGACCAACCTGCGTCTTATCGACAACGTGTCTGATACGCTGATCCTGCGTCCGCTGATCTCTCACGATAAAGAGCACATCATCGATCTGGCGCGTAAAATCGGTACTGAAGATTTTGCCCGCACCATGCCGGAATATTGCGGCGTGATCTCAAAAAGTCCAACCATTAAAGCGGTGAAGGCGAAGATCGAAGCGGAAGAAGAGAACTTCGATTTCAGCATCCTGGAAAAAGTGGTGGCGGAAGCGTCCAACATCGATATCCGTGAGATCGCCCAGCAGACCGAGCAGGACGTGGTTGAGGTGGAGACGGTCAGCGGCTTCGGTGCTAACGATACGATTCTGGATATACGTTCTGTTGATGAGCAGGATGACAAGCCGTTGCAGGTGGAAGGCGTGGAGGTGGTTTCGCTGCCGTTCTACAAGCTGAGCACCCAGTTTGGCGATCTCGACCAGAGCAAAACGTATCTGCTGTGGTGTGAGCGCGGGGTGATGAGCCGTTTACAGGCGCTGTACCTGCGCGAGCAGGGCTTCGCGAACGTGAAGGTGTATCGCCCGTAGCCTATTGCCCGGTGGCGCTTCGCTTACCGGGCCTACGGTACCGTACACTTGTAGGCCGGGTAAGGCGTAGCCGCCACCCGGCTTTTTTTACTCGTAGTAGTTATAAATCCCTGCCGCCATCACCAGCGATGACGCCACTTCGTACGCTTTTTCGCGCCCGACCAGCAGGTCAATAATCTTCAGGCCAAAATCAATGGCGGTACCCGGCCCCTGGCTGGTGAGCAGGTTAACGCGCGGATCCCAGACCACGCGTTTATCCACCCACTGGTCTTCCGGAATCGTATCCTTCAGGCCTGGGAAGCCGGTCATATTGCCGATGGGGAAAATGTCGTGCGGAACCAGTACCGTACCTGTGGCCGCACAGATTGCCGCGACGATACGCCCGGAAAGATGAAACTGACGAACGGTTTCAACCAGCAGCGGGCTGTCGCGGAAACACTCCGCGCCCTTCAGACCGCCCGGCAGCACGATAATGTCGTAATCACCGTCCGCCACCTGTACAAGCGGTGCATCTGCCAGGATCTTGACCCCACGCGAGCAGGTAATCGCCAGACTTCCGTCGCTGGCGACGCTGGCGGTGGTAACCTTAATACCACCACGTACCATCAAATCAATGGTGGTGACCGCTTCTGTCTCTTCGCTACCAGGGGCGAGGCATACCAGTGCCGATGCGCTCATACTCACTCTCCTTTCGTTTTACTAACTCAAACAGACGGCTGTTTTCCGCAACGGTAATGCCGTGTGCCCGGGCGCGTTTTAACAGATAACCGGTAATGTAATCAATTTCGGTATGCCGCATAGCCCGGATATCCTGCAGCATTGAGGAGATATTTTCTGCCGTACTCTCAATGACCTGGTCGACATAATAACGTAAATCAGACTCTGAGGTGTGGTAGCCTTCGCGTTCAATGACGGCGGCAACTTCCCGGCAAATCAGCGCTAACCGATCGGGATGCTGGCGCAGATCACCGTTAGGGCAATCCAGCAGGGCAGTCAGCGGATTGATCGCGCAGTTGACCGCCAGTTTGCGCCACAGTTCTGCGCGAATGTTATTGTGCCAGGCGACGTCAGGCAGCGTGCTTTGCAGGGTATCCGCAAGATAGCTGTAATCGCCGGGCTGTTCACGCGCCGGGCCGATATGGGTGATGCCACTGGCAACATGAATAATGACGTTACCGTCGCGGCGTGCCGCGTGGGTGGTTGTTCCCATCAGCAGCGGTTGCCGGACAGACTTTAGCTCTTCAATGGTACCCATACCGTTGTGAATCAGCAGGACTGGCGTGCTTTCAGGTAATTGGGCGGCCAGGCTTTTCACCGCATCGGAGACCTGCCAGGCCTTCAGCGTGACCAGCAGCAGATCGCTGCTCGCGAGAAATTCCGGATCGTTTGCCGTCAAAGACTCGTTAAAAATTGAACCGTCTGTACCCATCACATTCACACTGCAATAGGGTTGGGGAATTCGCAGCCAGCCCTGAACGTCGTGTCCCTGTTTGCATAGCGCGCTGAGCCAGAGTTGACCAAGGGCGCCGCATCCAAGCACTGTTACTTTCATTGTTCCTCCTCACCTGCAACTGCGCCAGGTGCTAAGACGCTAAGTATAGCGCCATCAGCTAAGCTTCTCGTTATGCCTCGTTGCAGGTATTATGCAACGCAACAAAAATGAAGGGAGAAGAAAAGATGCCATCTTTCGATATTGTTTCTGAAGTTGATCTGCAGGAAGCGCGTAACGGCGTAGATAATGCTATTCGTGAAGTGGAGTCACGTTTCGATTTTCGTGGCGTTGAGGCGACCATTGAACTGAACGACGCGAACAAGACAATCAAAGTCCTGAGTGAGTCTGATTTCCAGGTCAACCAACTGCTGGATATCCTGCGCGCCAAGCTGCTCAAGCGCGGCATTGAAGGGACCTCACTTGATGTACCGGAAGATTTTGTTCACAGCGGAAAAACCTGGTTTGTAGAAGCGAAGCTGAAGCAGGGGATTGAAAGCGCGGTACAGAAAAAAATCGTTAAGCTTATCAAAGACAGTAAGCTGAAAGTGCAGGCGCAGATCCAGGGGGAAGAAATCCGCGTGACCGGAAAATCCCGTGATGACCTGCAATCCGTGATGGCGCTGGTGCGTGGCGGCGATCTCGGTCAGCCATTCCAGTTTAAAAACTTCCGCGATTAAGACAATTATGCCCGGCTAAACCGGGCATTTTTTCAGGCCTTCAGCGCCTGCTCTACCTCAAAGCGGTTAGTCACTTTGCTGTCAATTTTGACATACGCACTGCGCTCTTCCGGGACAATCAGCACTTCGCTCACGCCCTCTGTCGCTTCCAGACGCTGTTGTAACGCGTCACCGATTGCCACGTCATCGGGAATTTCTACCCGCAGGCTACTCACATAGCGCGGCTCTTTCATGGTGCTGGCAACAAACAGCCAGAGCATCGCCAGTAGCGCACCGGCGAGGAACACGGTCTGAGAATCAAAAAGGCCGTCCACCCAGCCGCCGAGGGACCCGCCGATCGCCACGCCGAGAAACTGGCTGGTGGAGTAAATGCCCATCGCGGTGCCTTTGTATCCTGCCGGAGACTCTTTGCTGATAAGCGACGGCAGTAGGGCTTCCATCAGATTAAACGCCAGGAAGAACAGCTGTACGCCTGCGATCAGCTCCCAGAAATGAGGGCCGGCGCCCCACAGCACAATCTCGGCAATCAACAGTAACGCCACGCAGCCCACGAAGACGCGTTTCATTTTGCGCTTCACTTCGGCGTAAATAATGAAGGGCACAACGGAGACAAACGAGATCAGCATTGTGACCAGATAAATTTTCCAGTGCTCTGCCGCCGGGAAACCTGCTGCGGCAAGTTGACCGGGCAGGGCGACAAAGGTGGACATCAGCAGAATGTGCAGGCACATAATGCCGAAGTTCAGCTTAAGCAGGCGCGGCTCGGCGATGACTTTGCTGAAGCAGCCTTTGACCATCCCGGATTCACGGTTCAGGACATGGTTTTTACTGTCCGGCACAACCCACAGCGTGAGTGCGATCCCGATGGTTGCCAGCACGGCTATCATCCAGAACAGGGCGTGCAGGCCGAGTGAATGGGTAATAATCGGCCCCAGCACCATGGCAATGGCAAACGTGACGCCGAAGCTGACGCCAATAAACGCCATGGCTTTGGTGCGGTTTTGCTCGCGGGTTAAATCTGACAGCAGCGCCATCACGGCGGCGGCAATCGCCCCGGAACCTTGCAGGGCGCGGCCAAGAATAATTCCCCAGATGGAGTGGGAGAGGGCGGCGATGATGCTGCCAAGTACAAACACCAGCAGCCCGCCGACAATCAGCGGTTTGCGACCCACGCGGTCGGAGAGCAGGCCAAAGGGGATCTGGAATATCGCCTGCGCCAGGCCGTAGATACCGATAGCCAGACCAATCAGCGCTTCGCTGGCACCCTGTAACGCCATGCCATATGTGGTCAGAACGGGCAGGACCATAAACATGCCAAGCATCCGCAGCGAGAAAACAGTCCCTAAACCCCAGGTCGCACGCAGTTCACCTGGCGTCATTTTATAATCGTTCATTACCACCTCTACCAAAAAGCAGGCCATAGTTTAGGCGGGGTGATAAGTGCGGTAAATAGGTGTTTGTTTAAGAGATATTACGAGGGTGTGATAAAAGCACCCCCGGATAAAAAATTACGCCTCGACGCGCAACCCGTAGCTTTTAAATTTCTCAAGAACAATGGCAATTTCATCGTCACTGAGTACCGGAACGGGATCCACGATCGCCAGCGTGGCCAGGTAGAGTTTTGCCAGCACCTCTACCTCCTGCGCCAGCCACAGTGCCTTCTCAAGATTTTCTTCGCAGGTGATCAGGCCGTGGTGCTGTAATAGCGTCGCTTTGCGATCGCGTAACGCGACCGCGACATGCTCTGACAGCGCGCGCGTCCCGAAGGTCGCGTAAGGCGCGCAGGGAATGGAGTTTCCCCCGGCGGCGGCAATCATATAGTGAATAGCAGGAATGGGGCGGTTGAGTATCGAGACGGCGGTACAGTTAACCGCATGGTTATGGACGACGGCGTTAGCATCCGGGCGGGTCTGATACACAACCTGATGAAAACGCCATTCGCTGGAGGGCAGTTTATCCTCTTCGTGTCGCCCCTGTGCATCGACATAGACGATACTCTCTTCGGTCAGATGCTCGTAGGGAATTCCGGTCGGCGTAATCAGCATACCGTCGCGATAGCGAACGCTGATATTCCCGGCGGTGCCCTGATTTAATCCCATGCGGGTCATCTCAAGGCAGGTGTCGATAATGTCTCTGGCTAATCGGGCTCGTTCCATTTTTTATTCTCCGGGTACAGTTTTATTTTTACTGGCGGGAACGTTTGACCAGCTTCATATCGACTTTCGCCGTCTCGTTGACCGCTTCGCCGTCGATGGCTCGCTGCATCAGTTCAAACGCTTTTTCCGCCCAGGTATCTTCATCCTGCTGCATGGACCAGACGCTGTTAGGCAGGAACCCCAGCATGGGGTGCTCATCGAAGGTACCAATATTGATGTGTTGAGGCACGGTACCGGTACGCGTCCGCAGGGCTTCGATTGCCCCTTCCAGGACGGGTAACGATGAGGCGATAAACGCCTGCGGAACACCCTGGCTGTCGATAAGCGAATCCATCAGGGCATATCCCCCCTCCGGCGTATTGTCCGGCCCTTCGATGACCCACTCGCGATGGTGAATACCGGCTGTTTTCAAGGCCTGCAAATAGCCGTTCAGACGGTCCGTAATGCTGGGCAGTGCGGTATCGCCCACAAGGAACCAGAGCGGCGTTTTGCACTCTTCCAGCATATTGCGGGCCAGTTCATCCCCCCCAGCCTCGTTATGACTCTCTACCAGCGCGTTGTCAGTAAAGCCAAAATCCCGGTCAAGGAGCACCAGTGGCTTTTGGATCTGCCGCAAATGATGCTGCTGATTTTCCAGCGTCGAGGGAACGATAAATAAGCCGTCCACGTTGCGCGCCATCAGAGCTTTTACCAGCTTGTTTTCGTAATCCACATCGTTGTAAGTACAGCTGATCATCAGCTGGTAACCCGAACGGCGGCAGCGCAGTTCGAGTTTCTCGGCGAGCGTTGCAAAGAACACGTTTGAGATGTTGGGCACGATGAGCCCCAGCGTCTCGGTTTTGTTTAACTTCAGACTGCGCGCCGAATGGTTGAGGGTATAGCCGAAGCGCTCGACGTGTTCATTAATTCGGGACTGTGTTTTCACACTGATCCGATACTGTTCGGCTTTCCCGCTCAGTACCAGCCGCACGGTGGTGACGGATAAATTCAGATCCTTCGCTATCTGTTCAACTGTTTTGGCCATCGCTACGCCTCAATCCTTAACGTACGTAAAAACTGCTGATAAAGCATACGCATCCTGCCATTACATTTCCTGCTGCATCAGGAGATTAAGCGCCTGTTGCTGGGTCCACAGCATCAGGTACGCCTCATATTTTTGCCGGTGGAAGGCCGCGGTTTCCGGCCGACAGGTGATGATATCGCCGGCTTTGACCATTTCCCGGGTGGCGTCGGTAAGCGTTGCCCATGCACCGCTCGCCACAGCGCCGCAAATGGCCGCGCCGAGAGTGACCGCATCTTCTTCGGCTAAAAGGTGAATATCGCAGCCTGTGGCATCGGCATACTCCCGCAGCCAGAGCCGGTTATGAGTAGCCCCACCACAAATGACAATGCGCGACAAGGTGTGCCCATGATGTTTCAGAGTATCCATAATGTGTCGTGTGCCGTAGGCAATGGCCTGTAGCGTAGCCAGATAGAGCCTCGCCAGCGCGCGCTCACCGGTCTCTAATGTCAGACCGACAACGCTGCCCCGGGCATCAGGACGCGAACGCGGCGAGCGGTTGCCGTGGTGATCGGCCAGAATGTGCAGGTTGCGGGTGGGATATTTTTCTTCCTGTTCAAGTGCGGCTACCCAGTCGTTGAGTAATGCCACCGGATGGCATTGCGCCGCTTCCGCTTTTGCAAACAGCTCTGCGCTGACTCCGTGCTCGCGCAACGTCCAGTCGACCAGCGCCCCGGCAGCACTTTGCCCGCCTTCCGTCAGCCAGTAGCCCGGCAGCATGGCGCTCCAGTAAGGTCCCCAGACGCCGGGCGTATGGATCTCCGTCTGACTGGCAAGCATATGGCAGTTCGAGGTTCCGCTGATGAGCGCCAGCGTGCCTTCCGGGTGTGAGCCCGTCAGCGCCACGCCACCCGCGTGGGCATCGATCATGCCGCTTGCCACAACCACTTCTTCAGACAAACCCAGAGCTTGCGCTGCCTGCGGGCTGAGTTTTCCGACGCATTCAGCGACGTCCAGAATAGTGCCGGGAATTTTTGTCAGTAAGTTTTCCAGCCCCACCGCCCTGAGCAGCGATTCGCTGAACTGCGCCTCATGCGCAAGGTAGTTCCATTTGCAGGTGAGGGTGCACAGGCTGGCGACGTCCTGGCCCGTCGCTTTCCAGACCAGAAAATCGGCAAGGTCGTAAAAGCGCCAGGCCTGATTCCAGGTTTCAGGATGATGCCGCTGCAACCACAGCAGTTTTGGCAACTCCATCTCGATGCTGACCTCGCCGCCCACGTAGCACAGGGCCGGATCGCGTGTGGCATTGATGTGAACGGTTTCTTCGTGAGCACGATGATCCATCCACATAATGATGTCCTGCGATGCCGGACTGTCCGGGGAGACGCTCAGGCCGTTACCGTCAGCATCCAGCGCGACCAGCGAGCACGTGGCGTCGAAGCCAATCGAACGAATGGCGTCAGGTGAAATCCCAGAGGAGTCGACGGCTTCCCGCACCACCGCACAAACCTGCTGCCAGATTTCCACAGAGGATTGTTCCACGCGCGCGTTGCTGGCGTGAAACTGCGAAATCGGACGGGTCGCGAAGCTCAAACGCTCGCCTTGCGCAGAGTAAAGCCCTGCACGAACGCTGGCTGAACCTACATCTACCCCGAGGAAATAGCCGTCACTCATCATGAACTTCCTTATTTTTTACCAAACGGATGCAGCAGTTTATCAATTTCAGGCGTGTTGATATTCTGCGCATTGACATATTTCACTGGAATATCAATTTCTTTGGCCACCGTCTGTCCGGAAATCACCGCGTTCAGCGCTTTTATGCCCTGATAACCAATCTGATAGGCGTCCTGCACCACGAAGCCCTGAATCACACCGTTTTTAAGGAAGTTAATGATGGCTTCGGTGCTGTCAAAACCGATGACTTTTACTTTGCCCTTCAGATTCTGGCTGTCGATAGCGTTCGCAACGCCCAGGGTTGAGCCTTCGTTGGTGGCATAAATACCGGCGATATCCGGGTTGGCCTGAACCATATCAATGGTTTTATCCATCGCTTTTTGCGGGTCGCCATCGCTGTATTGCACCGGCAGTACCTGAATATTCGGGTACTTCTCTTTCATCCGCTCGCTGAACCCTTCAGAGCGCTCAATGGCGGACGTCGTCCCGGCTACGTGGGCGATAATACCCACTTTCCCCTTCTGGCCTACCTGCTCTGCCAGCGCATCCGCAGCCTGTGCGCCCGCCTTACGGTTATTGGTGGCGACAAAGCTGGCCGGGATATCCGAGTTCACGCCCGAGTCGAAGGTCACCACTTTGATCCCCCGGCTGTTGGCGGTTTCGACCAGCGGGGCAAGGGCGTTTGCATCAAGTGCGGCCAGCAACAGGCCGTTTGGTTTTTGTGCCATGGTGTTTTCGACTAACTGGATCTGTTCGGCGATTTGCGTTTCATCGGCAGGGCCAACGTAGCTGGTTTTGTCACCCAACTCTTTTGCGGCAGCTTCCGTTCCCATTTTGACCGTCTGCCAGAATTCGTGCTGGTAACCTTTACTGACCACCGGCAGGTTTAAATCTTTTGCCAGCGCGCTGCTGGACAGGATGGCAACGAGCGACAGGGCGCTCAGGATATGGCTGGTTTTCATTATTTTGCTCCGTTGTAGGGTTGGCAGGGCTTGTTGTATCGAGAACCTAACGCATTCTTTTACGTAACGTGTCCAGGTAGACGGCGGCAACGACGACCACGCCCATCGCCACCATCTGCCAGAACTGGGACACGCCCATGAGATTGAGGCCGTTTTTCAGCACGCTCATAATGAACGCGCCTATGATGGTGCCGCCAATCGTGCCCACGCCGCCCATCAGACTGGTACCGCCGATCACTACCGCCGCGATGGCTTCCAGCTCATAACCCACGCCCACGGTTGGCTGGCCTGAGTTGAGACGAGAGGCGAGGATCACCCCGGCCACGCCGGTTAACAGGCCGCAGAAGGCGTAAACGAAAATTTTCACTCGCTGGACTTTGATCCCGGAAAGGTGTGCCGCCGTTTCATTGCTGCCGACAGCGTAGATATAGCGGCCCATCACCGTTTTCTTCAGGATCCACATGGCGATCAGTGCCACGATGACCAGGTAGAACACCGGATAAGGCAGAACGTCGAACAGGCGACCCTGTGCTAGCAGCTTGAACTGCGGGTAGTCAGAAAAATAAATCGCGCGGCCATCGGTCATCACCATATTGATGCCGCGTACCGACATCATTAAGCCGAGGGTGGCAATAAACGGTGGTATGGTCATTTTGGTGACCAGAAACGCGTTCACATAGCCGCAAAGTCCGCCTGCGAGCACGCCTGCCAGAATACAGACCGGCAACGGCATACCAAACCCGGCGGCGATGCCCACCGCAACCCCTGAGAACGCCACCACCGATCCGAGTGACAGGTCGATCCCGGCGGTAATAATCACAAAGGTCACGCCAATGGCCATGATGCCAATCACCGCCGTTTGCAGGGCGATAGTCATGATATTTTCAGTATTAAAGAAGAACGGAGAGCTGAAGCTGAAAAACAGAACCAGCAATACCAGGCTAAAAAGAGGCGCCAGACGCATCAGGAGCGCTTTATTTATTTTCATCGTATGACTTCCGCTTTGCGGCGATGGAACGGTAACGGACATGATTAATCCTCCAGCGTGGCGTATTGCATGATTTTTTCCTGGGTGGCGTGCTCAGCCGCTATTTCGCCGGCAATGCGGCCGCTGCGCATCACGAGTATGCGGTCGCACATTCCTAATACTTCCGGCAGTTCGGATGAAATCATGATGATCGATTTACCTTTAGCGACAAGGCGATTCATTAATTCGTAGATTTCCAGCTTGGCGCCAACGTCAATTCCCCGGGTTGGCTCATCAAAAATTAAAATATCGGTGTCTTTGCAGACCCAGCGGGCAATAATAATCTTCTGTTGATTACCGCCGCTTAAATTCAGTGCCGCCTGTTCCAGATGTGGCGTTTTTATTCGCAGCGTATCCACCAGTTTCTGGCTGGACTCCCGGCAGCGTTTTTCATCAACATTACCCGCGGCGCCAGCGTAGTCCGGGTAATTGCCGAGCATAATGTTCATCTCAACAGAAAGGCCGAGGGCGAGTCCCTCTTTTTTGCGGTCTTCTGTTAAATAGCTGATGCCTTTCTCAATGGCATCAGCCACGTCTTTAATACGTGTGGGGGTGCCGTTCAGCGTCAGGGTGCCAGCGTCGATCGCATCGGCGCCAAACAGGGCCCGGCCCAGTTCAGTTCGGCCTGCGCCCATTAAGCCAGCGAGACCGAGGATCTCACCGCGCCAGAGGGTAAAGTTGATGTCATGCAGTACACCATTACGCGTCAGGCCGTTCACCTCCAGCACTTTTTCTCTGCGCTGATGCGGCGGGCGTTTTGGGTAGATGTTATCGAGATTGCGGCCAACCATCATGGCGATAAGCTCGCCGATCTGAACCGTTTCATAATCTACGGTGGCGATGTATTGTCCGTCGCGCATGACGGTCGCGCGATCGGCGATCAGCGCCAGCTCTTCCAGACGGTGCGAGATGTAGACAATCCCCGTGCCCTGAGCCTTGAGCATCCGCGTGACGTCAAACAAACTCTCGATTTCACTTTCGGTCAGCGCGGCGGTGGGTTCATCCATGATTAGCACTTTGGCATTGACCGAAATCGCTTTGGCAATTTCCACCATCTGCTGCTGGGCTACGGTTAATTCACTGACGCGGGCGTCCGGGGCGATTTTTAAATTCAGCGTGTGCAGTATTTTCTCAACCGCCTGTCGCTGGGCGCGTTTATCTAACTGCCAGCGACTATTTTTGCAGAATTCACGGCCAATAAAGATATTCTCTTCCACGGTTAAATCGGGGAAGAGATTAAATTCCTGATGGATAATCGTAATACCTGCATGCTGAGCACTTAGCGGATCGCTGAATGATACGGATTGCCCTTCAAAGCGAATTTCACCGGCATCAGGTTGGTAAACACCGGATAAAATTTTCATCAGCGTCGATTTGCCGGCACCGTTTTCACCTAAGAGGGCATGAACTTCGCCGCAGCGTAAATCGAATTCAACCTGATTCAGCGCCAGCACGCCGGGAAAGCGTTTGGTAATGCACGTCATCTGAATAAGAGTCTCTGACATTGCAAAATTCCTGTGTTGGAAAGGCAATGAATCACAAGCCACAGTGATTTAGTTAATAAGCTAACTCGACTTAGCTTTCGTCCTTAAAAGCTATTTTAGGGTTATAATTTAGCCAAATCATTTGTATTCAAATTGTGACGTCGTGCAAAGGTATTTTGTTATTTAATTGAATTTAAACGATATGTTTAATTTTTGCTGAATCGTAATACCTGACGCTGATCGAATTTTGACCTCTCATCGTGAAACTGCTCACAGATCCTGCACATTTATCTTGTCTCATTTTTAGTGTGAACCCTAAGCTAATTCGAGTTAGCAAATTTCACCACTTTCCGTTCACGGCGCTGCCTGGGCGCTTTTTCACGGCTATGCCCCTGAGACGGATAGGTTAACCAACGTGAGGAAGGGCTATGAAAACGATAAAAACGTTACCCCGTATTGGCATTCGACCTGTTATTGATGGCCGCCGAATGGGCGTACGCGAGTCTCTGGAAGAGCAGACCATGAACATGGCGAAAGCCACGGCGGCGCTACTCAGTGAAAAATTACGCCACCCCTGCGGTACGCCCGTTGAGTGCGTAATTGCCGATAGCTGCATTGCCGGAATGGCGGAGGCCGCTGCTTGCGAAGAGAAGTTCAGCACGTGCCACGTTGGTCTGACGATCACCGTCACCCCCTGCTGGTGTTACGGGAGTGAAACCATTGATATGGATCCGCTGCGTCCGAAAGCGATCTGGGGCTTTAACGGCACCGAGCGTCCGGGGGCAGTGTATCTCGCGGCGGCACTGGCGGCGCATAACCAGAAAGGGATCCCGGCGTTTTCCATATATGGCCACGATGTACAGGATGCGGGCGACGAGACCATCCCGGCAGACGTTGAGGAAAAATTGTTGCGCTTCGCCCGCGCGGGCCTGGCGGTCGCCAGCATGAAGGGGAAAAGTTATTTGTCGGTGGGCGGCGTCTCGATGGGGATTGCGGGCTCGATTGTCGATCACAACTTCTTTGAATCCTGGCTGGGGATGAAGGTGCAGGCGGTGGATATGACCGAACTGCGTCGCCGCATCGATCATAAGATTTACGACGAGCAAGAACTTGAGCTGGCCCTGGACTGGGCGCAAGCACATTTCCGTTTCGGCGAGGATAAAAACGCGGAGCAGTATCGTCGCAATGAACAGGAGAATGCCGCGATCCTGCGGGAGAGTCTGCTGATGGCGATGTGCATCCGCGACATGATGCAGGGTAACCCAAAACTCGCTGCGATGGGCCGCGTGGAGGAATCTCTGGGCTATAACGCCATCGCGTCCGGGTTCCAGGGACAGCGCCACTGGACGGATCAGTATCCAAATGGCGATACCGCAGAGGCGCTGCTGAACAGCTCCTTTGACTGGAACGGTATTCGCCAGCCGTTGGTGGTGGCGACGGAAAATGACAGCCTGAACGGGGTAGCAATGCTGTTTGGACATCTGATGACCGGTACAGCGCAAATCTTTGCCGACGTGCGCACCTACTGGTCGCCAGAGTCGGTTGAGCGTGTTACCGGCCAGAAACTCACTGGACGGGCTGAGCAGGGCATTATTCATCTGATCAACTCCGGCTCGGCGGCACTGGACGGTACAGCGGAGCAGAAAGATGCCGAGGGGAAACCGACCCTGAAACCACACTGGGACATTACTGAGCAGGAAGCCAACGCGTGCCTGGCCGCAACCCACTGGTGTCCGGCGGTGCATGAATACTTTCGCGGGGGCGGTTTCTCATCAAACTTCCTCACCCGAGGTGGCGTGCCATTTACCATGACCCGCGTAAACCTCATCAAGGGGGTGGGCCCGGTATTACAGATAGCGGAAGGCTGGAGTGTTGAGCTGCCGGAACAAGTACATGACATTCTGAATAAGCGCACCGATTCAACCTGGCCCACCACCTGGTTTGCCCCACGTCTGACCGGTAAAGGCCCGTTCAGCGACGTCTATTCAGTGATGGCGAACTGGGGGGCTAACCACGGGGTGCTAACCGTCGGGCACGTCGGTGCTGATTTCATCACCCTGGCGTCCATGCTGCGCATTCCCGTGTGCATGCATAACGTACCGGAGGCGCTGATTTATCGGCCGACGGCCTGGGGCGCTCACGGTATGGATCCGGAAGGGCAGGATTACCGCGCCTGTGAAAATTACGGACCGTTATACAAACAATAAGCCGGTTTGCCAGCCTGCTCCGGCGGACTGGCAGCCTGTGGGGACCGCAATGAAAAAATGTTTTCTGGTTCTCGATTGTGGCGCGACGAACGTGCGCGCCATTGCGCTGGATCCTGAAGGGAATATTGTGGCGCGAGCCTCGGTGGCGAACGAAAGCGAAAGTGCCGCTGAAAATCCGGCCTGGCACCAGTGGTCGCTCGACGCCATCATGCAACGTTTTGCCGTCTGTTGTCAGAAAATCAGCGCAGTGCTGAGCAAGCATCAACTGTGCGGAATGATTGTGACGACCTTTGGCGTGGATGGCGCGCTGGTAGATGAGCGCGGAGAACTGCTTTACCCGATCATCAGCTGGAAATGTCCACGAACCGTGCCGGTGATGGAAGCGGTTGCCCGTTTATGCTCCCCGGCTGAACTACAGCAGATCACCGGCGTTGGGCAGTTTAGTTTCAACACGTTGTATAAGCTAGGCTGGCTTCAGGACAACCATCCCGATCTGTTACAGCGTGCTCACGCCTGGCTTTTTATCTCCTCGCTAATCAACCATCGCCTGACCGGAAAAATGACGACCGATCTCACGATGGCCGGTACCAGTCAGATGTTCGATCTGCATCAGCGGTGCTTCAGCGAAACGATCTTAAGCAAGATCGGCGTGCCTCATTCCCTTTTCCCGCCGCTGGTTTCCCCCGGAGAGATGATGGGTGAACTGCAGCCCGACGCTGCATCCAGACTCGGATTGCCTTGCGGTGTGCCGGTGATCTCTGCCGGGCACGATACGCAGTTTGCCCTTTTTGGCGCCGGTGCGGGAATTAATGAGCCGGTTCTCTCTTCGGGAACCTGGGAGATTTTAATGGTGCGCACCTCGCAGGTTGATACCGCTTTACTGGGGCAATACCCGGGCGCGACCTGCGAACTGGATAGCCGGACGGGGCTCTATAATCCGGGAATGCAATATCTGGCGTCTGGCGTACTGGAGTGGATCCGCGCGCTGTTCTGGTCGCCTGATGTCAACTGGGACACTATTCTGGCTCAGGCGGCGGCAATTCCGTACGGGGCGGATGGCGTCACGATGAATACCCAGTTGCTCGATTCTCCGCTCGCTGGCTGGCAGGGCGTTACGCTCACCACCACGCCAGCCCATTTTTACCGCGCAGCCCTGGAAGGACTCACGGTGCATCTGCAAGAAAAACTCCAGGCGCTGGAGGCGATCGCGCAATTTAAGGCGCGTGAACTCCTGCTGGTGGGGGGAGGTAGCCGCAATATGCTGTGGAATCAGCTCAAGTCCAATGCGCTTGGGATCCCGGTGAAGGTTCTTGAAGATGCAGATACGACCGTGCTGGGGGCGTCTTTGTACGGATGGTGGGGCGTCGGAGAAACGGCCAGCGCTGAGGCTGCTCGCGATCGGGTCCACTATCGTTACCGTTATTTCTATCCTGAGGAGCAAAGCCGTGCTTAAAACGATATCCCCACTGATTTCACCCGAGCTGCTGAAAACGCTGGTAGAGATGGGCCATGGTGACGAGATTATTTTTGCAGACGCTCACTTTCCCGCGCACAGCCTGGGGCCAAAGACGATCCGCGCGGATGGCCTGCTCATCAGCGATTTGCTGGCCGCGGTGATACCGCTGTTTGAACTCGACAGCTATGCGCCACCGCTGGTGATGATGGCCCCTGTCGACGGGGATACGCTCGATATACAGGTAGAAGCACGCTATCGCAACGCACTCTTTGGTGAGGCGGAAGGGGAGGGGATTATGCGTATTGACCGTTATGCGTTTTATGCGCGGGCACAGAAAGCGTACGCCATTGTGGTGACAGGCGAGACAGCGAAATACGGCAATATACTGTTAAAGAAAGGGGTTACGCCGTACCAATAAAAAACGCCGGGTTAAACCCGGCGTTTTCACTTCAGTCTTCTTACCAGACGTACGTCAGCAGGCTTTGTGAATCTGGCACCATGAAGTCTACGGACATCATCACGGACAGGGAGGTGATGGCGACAATCGAGAACACAAACAGCTTGCGTGCCCAGACCTTGTCATCTTCCACTTTGTAACCGCGCAGAGCCATGCCGAGCCACCAGACGCTCACCGCAGCGGCCACCACCAGATATTTATATCCGGCGTAACCGCCCAGAGAGAGCATCAGCGTTGCCACGGCAAAAGCGATGATGTACAGCGTGATGTGGTTTTTGGCAACTGAGATGCCTTTCACGACCGGCAGAACCGGAATGTTCGCTGCCTGATAATCCTTAAAGCGGAAAATCGCGATGGCGTAGGAGTGCGGCATCTGCCAAAGGCTAAAGATAGCCAGCAGGATCAGCGCACCGCTGTCGAACTCGTTCGTGACGGCGCAGTAGCCAATCACCGGCGGCGCAGCGCCGGAGAGAGAACCAATCAGCGTGCCGTAGACGGAGTGGCGTTTCATATACAGGCTGTAGACGCCTACATACACCACGAACCCCATCACCCCCAGCCAGCAGGCCAGCGGGTTAGCACCAAACCACAGCAGCATAAAGCCAGCAATACCCAGCAAGGTGGCGTACACCAGCGAGACGGAAGGAGCAATCAGGCCTTTAACCAGCACCCGATTTTTGGTCCTTTCCATCTTCTTGTCGATATCCATGTCGATGTAGTTGTTAAATACACAACCGGACGCAACCACCAGTGACACACCGACCAGCGTGTAAATAAAGAGGGTGTAATCAATGCTGCCTTTAGAGGCCAGCAGGAACCCTCCGATTACGGAGATCAGGTTGCCAAAGATGATGCCTGGTTTCGTGACTTGCAGGTATTGCTTAAACATACTCGCCGCTCTTAGTGAACCATCATGTTGTAGTTAAGGTTCCACATAATCCAGATGGAACCGACTACCAGGATAGCGATGATAATCACGGTAAAGATAAAGGCCGTCATGTTCCAGCCTTCATCGGACTTGGTGTTCATGTGCAGGAAGCAAACCAGATGCACCAGAATCTGAATCACCGCGGTCACCAGGATTGCGCCCAGGATAACCGGCTTAGATGCAGAACCGTTCATCACCATCCAGAACGGGATCACCGTCAGGATGATCGACAGGATGAAACCTGTCATGTAGGTTTTTACGCTGCCGTGGGAAGCGCCATGATCGTTAGAATGACTCATTACATCGCCCCCATCAGATAGACAACAGAGAACACACAGATCCATACCACGTCCAGGAAGTGCCAGAACAGGCTCAGGCACATGATACGGGTACGGTTAGTACTGGTCAGGCCGCGACGGGAGATCTGGAACATCAGCACTGCCATCCAGATCAGACCCGAGGTCACGTGCAGACCGTGGGTGCCGACCAGCGCGAAGAACGCTGACAGGAAGCCACTGCGATCCGGACCAAAGCCTTCCGCAATCAGGTGATGGAATTCATAGATTTCCATCCCGATAAAGCCAGCACCAAACAACCAGGTCAACGCCAGCCAGGAAACAACCTGGCTTTTGTTGTTTTTGTACATGGCGATAGCCGCCATGCCGTAGGTGATGGAGCTGAATAACAGCAGTGCGGTTTCAACCAGAACGAACGGCAGTTCAAAGATGTCCTTACCGGTCGGGCCGCCCGCTGTGCCGTTCACCAGAACGGCATAG
Source organism: Enterobacter cloacae complex sp. SYL001 (assembly GCF_049237025.1). Classification (NCBI taxonomy): domain Bacteria; kingdom Pseudomonadati; phylum Pseudomonadota; class Gammaproteobacteria; order Enterobacterales; family Enterobacteriaceae; genus Enterobacter; species Enterobacter cloacae complex sp. SYL001. The sequence goes on from NZ_JBMKJI010000005.1 coordinate 40,819, forward strand.
GTTGCGAACAGACAGCAGAACAGGATGCAGTCGCTCATCAGGTAGATCCAGAAACCGAAGACTTTCGTCGGTCCTGTATCATGGTGCGCATGTTCATGCGCGTGGGCAGTCGAGTGCGCCAGAGTATCAGTTGCCATTTTTCAGCCCCGCTTTAGAAATCTCGTCAAAATGCTGGTTTTCCAGCTTTTCAACTTCACGGACTGGTACGTAGTAGTCCACGTCCTCGTCAAAGCTCTTCACAATCCAGCTGATTACGATGCCAGCGAAGCCAACAATCGCCATCCACCAGATGTGCCAGATCATTGCGAAACCAAATACCGTTGCGAAGGCGGCAATCACGATGCCCGCACCGCTGTTTTTCGGCATATGGATCTCTTCGTAATGTTCAGGTTGCTTGTACGCTTCACCTTTTTCTTTCATTTCCCAGAATGCGTCACGCTCATGAATGTGCGGCACTACGGCAAAGTTATAGAACGGAGGTGGAGAAGAGGTAGACCACTCCAGCGTACGGCCACCCCACGGGTCACCGGTCAGGTCGCGGTTCAGGTTACGGTCACGGATAGACACGTAGTACTGAATCAGCTGGCACAGGATACCGCAGGCAATCAGCGCGGCGCCGCCCGCTGCAATCATCAGCATCGGATGGAACTGCGGATCGATCTGCTGGCTCAGACGACGAGTCATCCCCATGAAGCCCAGCACGTACAGCGGCATAAACGCCACGAAGAAGCCGATGATCCAGAACCAGAACGCGCGTTTGCCCCATTTTTCGTTCAGGGTGAAACCGAACGCTTTTGGCCACCAGTAGGTCACACCTGCGAAGCAGCCGAAGACGACGCCGCCGATGATAACGTTATGGAAGTGCGCAATCAGGAACAGACTGTTGTGCAGGACAAAGTCAGCGCCCGGAACCGCCAGCAGCACGCCGGTCATCCCACCTACGGAGAAGGTCACGATGAAGCCGATGGTCCACAGCATCGCTGAGTGGAACTGGATACGGCCCTGGTACATGGTGAACAGCCAGTTGAAGATCTTAACCCCGGTCGGGATCGCGATAATCATAGTGGTAATACCAAAGAAGGCGTTTACGTTGGCGCCCGCACCCATGGTGAAGAAGTGGTGCAGCCAGACGATGAACGACAGGACGGTAATACACACAGTTGCCCACACCAGAGAGGTGTAACCAAACAGACGTTTACGCGAGAAGGTTGCCGCGATTTCGGAGAACACACCGAACACCGGCAGAACCAGGATGTACACTTCCGGGTGACCCCAGGCCCAAATCAGGTTGATGTACATCATCATGTTGCCACCCATATCATTCGTGAAGAAATGGGTACCCAGATAGCGATCCAGGGTCAGCAGCGCGATGGTGACGGTCAGAATTGGGAACGACGCGATAATCAGGACGTTGGCGCACAGAGATGCCCAGGTAAATACTGGCATCTTGAACATCGTCATACCTGGTGCACGCATCTTCAGGATGGTCACGAAGAAGTTAATACCGGTCAGGGTGGTACCGACACCGGAGAGCTGAAGCGCCCAAATCCAGTAGTCAACGCCCACGCCCGGACTGTACTCAATTCCCGAAAGTGGCGGGTAGGCCAGCCAGCCGGTCTGAGCAAATTCGCCCACACCCAGTGACAGGTTAACCAGGATAACGCCGACAACGGTGAACCAGAAGCTCAGGTTGTTCAGGAACGGGAACGCAACGTCGCGCGCGCCGATTTGCAGCGGAACGACAACGTTCATCAGACCGATTACCAGCGGCATCGCCACGAAGAAGATCATGATAACGCCGTGAGCGGTAAAGATCTGATCGTAGTGGTGCGGTGGCAGGAATCCGGCTTCGCCCGCAGACGCAAGCGCCTGCTGGCTACGCATCATGATTGCATCCGCAAAGCCACGAATTAACATGACGATACCGACGATGCAGTACATGATGCCGAGTTTTTTGTGGTCAACCGAAGTCAGCCACTCGTTCCACAGGTAGCTCCACTTACCGAAGTAAGTGATCAGGCCAACTAAGGCCGCGCCACCAATGATAATTGCAGCAATCGTAACCATGATAATGGGTTCATGGTACGGCACCGCATCCAATGTCAATTTTCCGAACATTTTCTTCCTCGGCCCCTTAGTGAGCGGTTTCCGCGTGGCTCATGTCCATGCCTTCCATACCCTGGTGCGTGTTGTGCTCGCCTTCAGGCTGGGTCATGTCCATGCTCATGCCGTGATCCATAAATTTGCCAATAACATCTTTGAACAGATTCGGTTTCACGTTAGAGAAGTACTCCACCTTGTTGTATTCGCTAGGTGCAGCCACTTTTTCGAACGCCGCCATGTCAGACATGGTGTTTGGAGACTGCTTCGCTTTTGCAACCCACTGGTCGAAAGTCGCGCGGTCTGGCGTAGCAATAGCTTTGAACTTCATACCCGAGAAGCCCGGGCCACTATAGCTGGCGGAGATACCGTCGTAGGTGCCTGCTTCATTCGCAATCAGATGCAGGTTAGTCTGCATACCGGCCATCGCGTAAATCTGGCTGCCCAGACGTGGGATGAAGAAGGAGTTCATTACGGAGTTGGAGGTCACTTTGAACTGAACCGGAGTGTTCGCCGGGAAGGCGATTTCATTCACGGTAGCAATGCCCTGTTCTGGATAGATGAAGAACCATTTCCAGTCCATGGAGACCACTTCAATGGTAATGGGTTTTTCATCGTGAACCAGCGGTTTGCTCGGCTCAAGTGCGTGAGTGGTTTTCCAGGTCAGTACAGCAAGGAACAGGATGATCAGAATAGGTACCGTCCAGACCACAGCTTCCACTTTATTGGAGTGTGACCAGTTAGGGCTATACTTCGCATCTTTATTGCTCGCACGATACTTCCAGGCGAAACCAACAGCCATCAAGATGGCAGGAATAACCACAATCAACATCAGGCCAAAAGCCGTCAGTATCAATGAACGTTGTTCCAGTCCAATCTGTCCTTTGGGGTCTAGTAGTGCAGAATCGCAGCCACTGAGTAATACAGTGCCTGCGAATAATGACAACCATCCCAAACTTTTATTGTATTTCCTGAGTCTCATTTAACGACCTCAATTCCACGGGAGTCTGGTGGCGTTTAAAGTGTGGGGGCATTTTACGGGAAGGTTACATTACTGTAAACATCATTAGCCCTGTGTCAGGAAGGTGTTACCGGGTTCTGCCGCACATGTCACAAGTGTTGCAAATTATGTCGCGTTTCCAGACGGAAGCCGCACGGAGTGGGCGTTATAACGAAAGGGTGTCCCAGCATACCGCAAAAGGGACAATTGGTATAACCATTGCGGAAAAAACACAATTAGTTAACAATTAATTATCAATAAAAAGACAACTAAAAAACGAAAATTCAATGTTTCGAATGCTGAATCGTTTAATGAAAAATAGCGTAGCGAAATAAGCTCCAATAATTTCCGAATGCTATCCCGCACAAAACAACAAATATTTTTTTTGTCGATGGCGGTTATTTCACCGTTATAATTTCGGGCTGTTATTACAACGGGAAATAACCTTTCGCTTTTTACTTCATGTCATCTGCGTCTTTCGTAATGACATGAAATCCAGCATCCCACCCGTCAGGATCCCCGCCAGAGCGAGAAACACACCTGCATCAAGCAGAAGGGTTTCAAAAGGAAGTGACAAGTCGGTAGTCGCATTCATGATGAGCACCGTGAGCCACCCTACCAGGGCAAGACAACCTGCCATTAGCAGACGCAGGGCAAACCGATAGGCAGCGTGATATTCCGTGCGCGGCATGAAGTGTTCCGTCCGCTGGGTATATTCCAGCGTCTGGCGACAGACCAGCAGCAATAAAATCCCCGGCACGGCCGCCACCACCGAGAAGAGATAAAAGGTCGGCCAACCGTAGGCTTCAACAAACCAGCCCGCGACGGGGCCAACATATACGCGCCCGACGGCGGAAAGGGCAGAGAGCAGCGCAAACTGGGTAGCGGAAAATGACTTATTGCACAGCGTCATCAGCAGGGCGACAAATGCCGCAGTGCCCATACCGCCGCACAGGTTCTCAAAGAATACCGCCGTCCCCATACTGATCATATTCTTGTCGGTGATCGACAGCAGCCAGTAACCGGCATTCGATGCGCCCTGAAGGATGCCAAATATCAGCAGAGCGCGGAACAGCGTCAGGCGCTGCATCAATACGCCGCCGTACAGCGCGCCGACAATCGTGGCAAACAGCCCCAGGGTTTTGTTCACCACGCCGACCTCGCCCGCATCAAACCCGACGCCGCGGATCAGGAAGGTAGTGGTCAGACTCATGGCGAAAGCGTCGCCAAGCTTATAAAGGACAATAAGCAGCAGGATCAGCCAGGCATTATTGCGACCAAAGAAGTCGCGCAGCGGTGCGGCGACGGCCTGCTCCAGCGAGCGTGGAACCGGGATCACATCGCTCGGTTCAGGCGCGAACAGGGTGGCAATAATGCAGGGGATCAGCAGTGCGGCCATCAGCCAGTACATGCCCTGCCAGCCGAGATAGCGGTCAGCAAGCCACAGTGCGAGTCCGCCGGAAACCAGCATACCCAGGCGGTAGCCGAGCACGCTGATTGCCGCACCGGCGCCACGCTCTTCCGCTGGCAGGACGTCCGTTTTCCAGGCGTCAAAAACAATGTCCTGCGAGGCGGAGCAGAAGGCGATGACCACCGCAAGCGCGGCCATCCAGCGCAGCTGCGTTGAAGGTTCAAGGAAACCCATTGCGGCAATGGCGAGCAACAGCAGCACCTGCGTCATCACTAACCAGCCGCGACGGCGCCCGAGGAACGGTGGGGTATAGCGATCCATCACTGGCGACCACAGGAACTTAAAGACGTAAGCCTGGCCGACGAGCGAGAAGAAACCAATAGTTTTAAGATCGATGTTCTCAACCGTCATCCACGCCTGTAACGTGCCGGAGGTGAGCGCAAGGGGTAAACCGGAGGCGAAACCCAGGATCAGCAGAATAGCTGATTTCGGTTGCTGGAAAATGCGTAAGTAGTGACTGGACATGTTCTTATGAACTGACCCGGTGAAGCACCGGGTCAGTCAGCAGGATTAACGTGCGTTCTGCTTGATGAAGTCGTGAATGCTGGTGTCCTGTGCCATGTCGGCAATGGTGTCAGTCAGCACGCTGTTAACCGCGTTAGCGATATTTTTGTTGGAGGCCTGGAATGCGCCTTCAACGGAATAGCTTGCACGGTAGTTTTTGTTCATCTTGTTGCCGTTCTTCGCGGTAGCGATGATGGAGATATCGGCTTTGGTCGCAATGTTGTAGCGAACGTTACCCTGGGAGACGTCAGCGTACAGGTTGTTCACGATGATTTGCAGATCAACCGCGCCGCTTGGGCCAATCATGTAGCCACGGGAGGTCATCTGTTTTTCCAGTACTTCCTGCAACAGGAAGCGCAGGTCGCGGGAAGCGGTCAGCGTAACCTGCTGGTTGTCGCGAGTCACTTTCGCCAGCGCCTGGTCCTGACGCTGATCGGCACCATTAATGCTGACCGTCACGCCCATCAGGCTTGGATCCTGCTGAGGCAGGGTAATTTTTGGTGAAACGTCAATGGTCGTCGGCGGGGTTGCGCAACCGGCGAGCATAAAGAGTGCTACCAACGGAAAGAAGATTTTTTTTAACATTTTCGGGTTCTCAACGAATCGTAAGCAAAGAGAGAAAAATTGCCGCCATCATAACATCGCCAACGGCCAGGGGAAGTGGTCAACGCATGTAAATTCATCGCCTTGTCCGAAAACTGACCATCTTTCCGCTTTTCTCTGCCTGTAAGTGACAAAACGTATGAACCTCATAGTGAACTTCATCCGTTTGGATGAGAAAATCAGACGAAAGCTAAATATTTGTTGTCACGGTGTAATGGAACCGGTAAAAGCGGCTAATATTTAAAGGGATGGGTGACATCTTAGCGTTGTCGGAGGAGTGATTTCATGATGATACGTGAACAGATAGAAGAAAAATTAAGGGCAGCGTTCAACCCTGTGTTTCTCGAAGTTGTCGACGAAAGCTATCGTCATAACGTGCCGGCAGGTTCTGAAAGCCACTTCAAAGTGGTTCTGGTCAGCGATCGCTTCACGGGAGAACGTTTCCTGAACCGACACCGCTTGATCTACAGCACCTTGACGGAAGAACTCTCCACAACCGTACATGCGCTGGCGCTGCATACCTACACCATTAAGGAATGGGAAGGGCTGCAGGATACGGTATTCGCATCACCGCCTTGTCGGGGTGCAGGCACCATCGCCTGATAAATCGGATTTGCAACCGCCGGAGTTTTTCCAGTATGTTGCTTACAGATTTCGTCAAAACGGCCTTCGGGCCGTTTTGTTTTGTCTGAGTTTTGAGCGGATGGCGCGTTTTTAAGGCTAAAAATAGCCTTAAAGTGTGAAAAAAGCCGCAGCAACCTGCTCCAACCGTTCTCGACTCACCTAAGTGATGCCGCTATAATGCCGCGTCTTATTGAATGTCTTCGGGATGATTCTGGCGACAGGGAATGTGAATCTGCACATAAGAGAGCATCCCGGTATAACAGACAGATTCAGAGTTGACCGAGCACTGTGATTTTTTTGAGGTAACAAGATGCAAGTTTCAGTTGAAACCACTCAAGGCCTTGGCCGCCGTGTAACGATTACTATCGCTGCTGACAGCATCGAAACTGCTGTGAAAAGCGAGCTGGTCAACGTAGCAAAAAAAGTACGTATTGACGGCTTCCGCAAGGGCAAAGTACCAATGAATGTTGTTGCTCAGCGTTATGGCGCTTCCGTGCGTCAGGATGTGCTGGGTGAACTGATGAGCCGCAACTTTATCGACGCGATCATCAAAGAAAAAATCAATCCAGCCGGCGCGCCAAACTACGTTCCAGGTGAATACAAGCAGGGCGAAGACTTCACCTATTCCGTAGAGTTCGAAGTGTACCCGGAAGTTGAGCTGAAAGGTCTGGAATCAATCGAAGTTGAAAAACCGATCGTTTCCGTGACTGACGAAGACGTTGACGGCATGCTGGATACCCTGCGTAAGCAGCAGGCGAACTGGAAAGAGAAAGAAGGCGCTGTTGACGCGGAAGACCGCGTAACCATCGACTTCACCGGTTCAGTAGACGGCGAAGAGTTCGAAGGCGGTAAAGCGTCTGATTTCGTACTGGCGATGGGCCAGGGTCGTATGATCCCAGGCTTCGAAGACGGTATCAAAGGCCACAAAGCAGGCGAAGAGTTCACCATCGACGTGACCTTCCCTGAAGAATACCACGCTGAAAACCTGAAAGGTAAAGCAGCGAAGTTCGTCATCAACCTGAAGAAAGTTGAAGAGCGCGAACTGCCAGAACTGACTGAAGAATTCATCAAGCGTTTCGGCGTGGAAGATGGTTCTGTTGCGGGTCTGCGTGCTGAAGTGCGTAAAAACATGGAGCGCGAGCTGAACGGCGCTGTACGTAACCGCGTGAAGTCTCAGGCGATTGAAGGTCTGGTGAAAGCGAACGACATCGACGTTCCTGCTGCCCTGATCGACAGCGAAATCGACGTTCTGCGCCGTCAGGCTGCACAGCGCTTCGGTGGCAACCAGCAGCAAGCGATGGAACTGCCACGCGAGCTGTTCGAAGAGCAAGCGAAACGTCGCGTTGTTGTTGGCCTGCTGCTGGGTGAAGTGATTCGTACCCACGAGCTGAAAGCTGACGAAGAGCGTGTGAAAGGCCTGATCGAAGAGATGGCTTCTGCATATGAAGATCCATCAGAAGTGATCGAGTTCTACGGTAAGAACAAAGAGCTGATGGACAACATGCGCAACGTTGCACTGGAAGAGCAGGCTGTTGAAGCGGTACTGGCGAAAGCGAAAGTAACCGAAAAAGAGACCTCTTTCACCGAACTGATGAACCAGCAGGCGTAATTTCGCCCCAACGGTTTAAAGTTTGAACAAAAAACCCGTTGCCCTCCGGCGACGGGTTTTTTTTATCACAGCTTTAGTCCTGGAAGGGTGCTAAAACGCCCTTTCAGTGTTAGCGTTACAACAAAACGTTGTTATGCTTGAAATAGGGCATGGCGACCCCCATTAGTATGTAATCACGATGATTGAGACTGGCTGATAATCCGTCCATAAGGTTACAATCAGTACAGCAGGTGTTTTCAATTTTGAACCAGGAGACGGAAATGTCATACAGTGGCGAACGAGATAACTTTGCACCCCATATGGCGCTGGTGCCAATGGTTATTGAACAGACCTCACGCGGTGAGCGATCTTTCGATATCTATTCCCGTCTGCTCAAGGAACGCGTTATCTTTCTGACCGGCCAGGTGGAAGACCATATGGCTAACCTGATCGTGGCGCAGATGCTGTTCCTGGAAGCGGAAAACCCGGAAAAAGACATTTACCTGTACATCAACTCGCCGGGCGGTGTGATTACGGCGGGCATGTCTATTTATGACACCATGCAATTCATCAAGCCGGATGTCAGCACCATCTGTATGGGACAGGCGGCGTCCATGGGGGCTTTCCTGTTAACCGCAGGGGCGAAAGGTAAGCGTTTCTGCCTGCCTAACTCCCGCGTGATGATTCACCAGCCGCTGGGTGGTTACCAGGGCCAGGCGACGGATATTGAAATCCACGCCCGAGAAATTCTGAAAGTAAAAGCGCGCATGAATGAACTTATGGCGCAGCATACGGGTCAACCACTCGAGCAGATCGAGCGCGATACCGAGCGCGATCGCTTCCTGTCTGCACCAGAGGCAGTTGAGTACGGCTTAGTCGACTCCATTTTGACCCATCGTAATTGATGCCTGCGACGCGAGTGTGCCGCTATACTAATTTAGGGCGGCACGTTGCCTGTAAGCAGCTTGCGTCTGAGTATGGCATTTGCGTCGTCATGTGCGGCACATAGAACTTAAAAAGAGGTTTGGACTCATGACAGATAAACGCAAAGATGGTTCGGGCAAACTGCTGTACTGCTCTTTTTGCGGCAAAAGCCAGCATGAAGTGCGTAAACTGATTGCCGGGCCGTCCGTGTATATCTGCGACGAATGCGTCGATTTATGTAACGACATCATTCGCGAAGAGATTAAAGAAGTCGCGCCGCACCGTGAGCGCAGCGCGTTACCAACGCCACACGAGATTCGCCACCACCTGGACGACTATGTCATTGGTCAGGAGCAGGCGAAAAAAGTGCTGGCGGTGGCGGTATACAACCACTACAAGCGTCTGCGTAACGGCGATACCAGCAATGGCGTGGAACTGGGCAAAAGTAATATTCTGCTGATCGGGCCTACGGGTTCCGGTAAAACGTTGCTGGCGGAAACGCTGGCGCGCCTGCTGGATGTTCCGTTCACCATGGCGGATGCCACCACCCTGACCGAAGCCGGTTATGTGGGCGAAGACGTTGAAAATATTATCCAGAAGCTGCTCCAGAAGTGCGATTACGACGTACAGAAAGCCCAGCGCGGGATCGTCTATATCGATGAGATTGACAAAATCTCCCGTAAATCAGACAACCCATCCATCACCCGTGACGTCTCGGGCGAAGGCGTGCAGCAGGCGCTCCTGAAGCTGATTGAAGGTACGGTTGCGGCTGTTCCACCGCAGGGTGGGCGTAAACATCCGCAGCAGGAATTCTTGCAGGTTGATACCTCCAAGATCCTGTTTATCTGTGGTGGTGCGTTTGCAGGCCTGGATAAAGTGATCTCACACCGTGTGGAAACCGGCTCCGGCATTGGTTTTGGCGCAACGGTGAAAGCTACGTCTGAAAAACCAAACGAAGGCCAGCTGCTGGCGCAGGTTGAACCGGAAGATCTGATCAAATTTGGTTTGATTCCGGAATTTATCGGCCGTCTGCCGGTTGTGGCGACCCTGAACGAACTGAGCGAAGACGCGCTGATTCAGATCCTGAAAGAGCCGAAAAACGCGCTGACCAAGCAGTATCAGGCGCTGTTTAATCTGGAAGGCGTTGAGCTGGAATTCCGTGACGAAGCACTGGACGCAATTGCCAAGAAAGCGATGGCGCGTAAAACCGGTGCCCGTGGCCTGCGTTCTATCGTGGAAGCAGCATTGCTCGACACGATGTACGATCTCCCTTCTATGGAAGATGTCGAAAAAGTCGTGATCGACGAGTCCGTCATTGGTGGCCAGACCAAGCCGTTACTGATTTACGGTAAACCGGAAGCGCAGCAGGCATCTGGCGAATAATTCACCATTTCATACAATCAGTTAATCAAAAAGGGGGGATTTTATCTCCCCTTTACTTTTTCCGTATTCATGGCGTTGAATGTATGGGAAACATCCCCATATACTGGATTACATGTTAATGGTTGTGTGAAGCACAGTTACATGACCAGTTTACCTGGCGGACACTAAACTAAGAGAGAGCTCTATGAATCCTGAGCGTTCTGAACGCATTGAAATCCCCGTATTGCCGTTGCGCGATGTGGTGGTTTATCCGCACATGGTCATACCCTTATTTGTAGGGCGGGAAAAATCTATCCGTTGCCTCGAAGCCGCCATGGATCATGATAAAAAAATCATGTTGGTTGCGCAGAAGGAAGCATCAACGGATGAGCCGGGTGTAAACGATCTTTTCACCGTCGGGACCGTGGCCTCTATTTTGCAGATGCTGAAGCTGCCAGATGGCACCGTGAAGGTGCTGGTGGAAGGCTTACAGCGCGCGCGTATTACCACTCTGTCAGACGATGGCGAGCACTTCTCTGCGAAGGCAGAGTACCTTGATTCACCGGAACTTGATGAGCGCGAGCAGGAAGTGCTGGTACGCACCGCGATCAGCCAGTTTGAAGGCTACATCAAGCTGAACAAGAAAATCCCACCTGAAGTGCTGACGTCGCTGAACAGCATCGACGATCCTGCACGTCTGGCGGATACCATCGCTGCGCACATGCCGCTGAAGCTGGCTGACAAACAGTCCGTGCTGGAAATGTCCGACGTTAACGAACGTCTGGAATACCTGATGGCGATGATGGAGTCTGAGATCGATCTGCTCCAGGTTGAGAAGCGCATTCGCAACCGCGTCAAAAAGCAGATGGAAAAATCGCAGCGTGAGTACTATCTGAACGAGCAAATGAAAGCCATTCAGAAAGAGCTCGGAGAGATGGACGATGCGCCGGATGAAAACGAAGCGCTGAAGCGTAAGATCGACGCGGCGAAGATGCCGAAAGAGGCGAAAGAGAAAGCCGAAGCTGAGTTGCAGAAGCTGAAAATGATGTCTCCGATGTCGGCGGAAGCGACCGTTGTACGCGGCTACATTGAGTGGATGGTTCAGGTTCCATGGAATGCCCGCAGCAAGGTCAAAAAAGACCTGCGTCAGGCACAGGAAATCCTCGATACCGACCACTATGGCCTGGAACGTGTGAAAGACCGCATTCTTGAGTACCTCGCGGTACAGAGCCGTGTGAACAAAATCAAAGGTCCAATCTTGTGCCTGGTAGGGCCTCCAGGGGTGGGTAAAACCTCTCTGGGCCAGTCCATCGCCAAAGCGACCGGACGTAAGTACATCCGTATGGCGCTGGGCGGCGTGCGTGATGAAGCGGAAATCCGCGGTCACCGCCGTACCTATATCGGTTCTATGCCGGGCAAGCTGATCCAGAAGATGGCGAAAGTGGGCGTCAAAAACCCGCTGTTCCTCCTCGACGAGATCGACAAAATGTCTTCGGACATGCGTGGCGATCCGGCGTCGGCGCTGCTGGAAGTGCTTGATCCAGAGCAGAACGTGGCGTTCAGCGATCACTACCTGGAAGTCGACTACGACCTGAGCGATGTGATGTTCGTGGCGACGTCGAATTCCATGAACATTCCGGCACCGCTTCTGGACCGTATGGAAGTGATCCGTCTGTCCGGTTATACCGAAGACGAGAAGCTGAACATTGCTAAGCAGCACCTGCTGCCGAAGCAGATTGAGCGTAACGCGCTGAAAGCTAACGAGCTGACCGTTGAGGACAGCGCTATTGTCGGCATTATTCGTTACTACACCCGTGAAGCGGGCGTGCGTAGCCTTGAGCGTGAGATCTCTAAACTGTGCCGTAAGGCGGTTAAGCAGCTGCTGCTGGATAAGAGCCTGAAGCACATCGTGATTAACGGCGACAATCTGCATGCTTACCTCGGCGTTCAGCGCTTCGACTATGGCCGTGCGGACAACGAAAACCGCGTTGGTCAGGTGACTGGACTGGCGTGGACGGAAGTGGGTGGCGATCTGCTGACCATTGAAACCGCCTGTGTACCGGGTAAAGGCAAGCTGACCTACACTGGCTCGCTCGGTGAAGTGATGCAGGAGTCCATCCAGGCGGCGTTGACCGTGGTGCGTGCGCGCGCGGAAAAACTGGGTATTAACCCGGATTTCTACGAAAAACGCGACATTCACGTTCACGTTCCGGAAGGGGCGACGCCGAAAGATGGCCCAAGCGCGGGTATTGCTATGTGTACGGCGCTGGTTTCCTGCCTGACGGGGAACCCGGTCCGTGCTGATGTGGCCATGACTGGTGAAATTACGCTGCGTGGTCAGGTACTGCCCATCGGCGGGTTAAAAGAAAAACTGCTGGCGGCACACCGTGGTGGGATCAAAACCGTATTGATTCCTTACGAGAATAAACGCGATCTGGAAGAGATTCCGGACAACGTTATTGCCGATTTGCAGATCCATCCGGTGAAACGCATTGAGGAAGTTCTGACTCTCGCACTGCAAAATGAACCGTCCGGAATGCAGGTTGTAACCGCAAAATAGTGACCTCGCGCAAAGAGCGCTAATAAAAACAAGGCTGGTAAGTCATTTCGTACTTGCCAGCCTTTTTTTGTATAGCTAATTTAGATTGCTGATTGGGTTAGCCATCAACAACGGGTGTTGTAAGGTCATAGCAGGACTGATATAACTGCTGCGCGGTCGCGCTGTGAAGGATTCAGGTGCGATATAAATTATAAAGAGAGGAAGAGAACAGTGAATAAATCTCAACTGATTGACAAAATTGCTGCGGGTGCTGATATTTCTAAAGCTGCAGCTGGACGTGCTTTAGATGCTTTAATTGCTTCTGTTACTGAATCTCTGCAAGCTGGGGACGACGTTGCACTGGTAGGCTTCGGTACTTTTGCGGTTAAAGAGCGTGCTGCCCGTACTGGCCGCAACCCGCAGACCGGTAAAGAGATCACCATTGCTGCCGCTAAAGTGCCGGGTTTCCGTGCAGGTAAGGCGCTGAAAGACGCAGTAAATTGATTGCTTTCCCGCTCCAGGGAAGCTGAAAAGTACAAGGGCGCATCGTTTGATGTGCCTTTTTTGTTTGTCCAGACCTGATTTGTGCGAGTTTATGCGAGTTGTGGGCTGACAATTGCCCTGTTTTCTTGTCACAATACGCCTTTACGCGCGACGGTCAGGATTTTCCGTCAGCGTCAGGTAACCAGTCACCTACAGCGGAGTGTTGTTACACCATGATGGACAGCTTACGCACGGCTGCTAACAGTCTCGTGCTCAAGATTATTTTCGGTATCATTATCGTGTCGTTCATATTGACCGGTGTGAGTAGTTACCTCATTGGCGGTGGCGCGAACTACGCCGCAAAAGTGAATGGCCAGGAAATTAGCCGTGGGCAGTTCGAGAACGCTTTTGCTGGTGAACGTAACCGCATGCAGCAACAGCTGGGCGACCAATACTCTGAACTTGCAGCCAACGAAGGCTATATGAAAAACCTGCGTCAGCAGACGCTGAACCGCCTTATCGACGAAGCGCTGCTGGACCAGTACGCGAAAAGCCTCGGTCTGGGCATCAGCGATGAGCAGGTTAAAAAAGCCATCTTCTCGACGCAGGCTTTCCAGTCTAATGGGAAGTTCGACAACGCGCGTTACAACAGCATTGTTAACCAGATGGGGATGACGGCTGACCAGTACGCACAGGCGCTGCGTAACCAGTTGACCACGCAACAGCTGATCAACGCGGTGGTGGGCACCGATTTCATGCTGAAAGGCGAAACTGAAGCGCTGGCGGCACTGGTGGCGCAGCAACGCGTGGTGCGTGAAGCGACGATTGATGTCAATGCACTGGCGGCGAAACAGCAGGTTAGCGACGCTGAAGTTAATGCTTACTATGAGCAAAACAAGAACAACTTCATCTCTCCTGAACAGTTCCGCGTAAGCTATATCAAGCTGGATGCAGCTGCGATGCAGAAAAACGCGACTGACGCCGAGATCCAGTCTTATTACGACCAGCATCAGGATCAGTTCACTCAGCCGCAGCGTAACCGTTACAGCGTGATCCAGACCAAAACGGAAGCAGAAGCAAAAGCCGTGCTGGACGAGCTGAACAAAGGCGCTGATTTCGCGACCGTGGCGAAAGCAAAATCCACCGACATTATTTCTGCCAAAAACGGCGGTGATATGGGCTGGCTGGAAGATTCCACTACCCCGGACGAGCTGAAAAATGCGGGTCTTAAAGAGAAAGGCCAACTGTCTGGTGTAATCAAATCCTCCGTTGGCTTCCTGGTGGCGCGTCTGGACGATGTCGTGGCGGCGAAAACCAAGCCGCTGGCTGACGTTCGTGATGATATCGCTGCGAAAGTGAAGCAGGAGAAAGCGCTGGACGCCTTCTATGCTCTGCAACAGAAAGTGAGCGATGCCGCAAGCAACGACAACGAATCACTGGCGGGCGCTGAGCAGGCTGCTGGCGTGAAAGCGGTTGAGACGGGCTGGTTCAGCCATGAAAATCTGCCGGAAGAACTGAACTTCAAACCGGTTTCAGATGCCATTTTCAATGGTGGTCTGGTAGGTGAGAACGGTACGCCGGGCAGCAACTCAGACATCATTACCGTTGACGGTGACCGTGCGTTCGTACTGCGCGTCAGCGAGCACAAAGCCGAGGCAGTGAAGCCCCTGGCGGAAGTGAAAGATCAGGTGGTGGCGCTGGTCAAACACAACAAAGCGGCACAGCAGGCAAAACTGGATGCAGAGAAAATTCTGGCCGATCTGAAAGCCGGTAAGAACGATGCACTGAAAGCGGCTGGCCTGAACTTTGGCGAAGCCAAAACGCTGAGCCGTACCGGTCAGGATCCTGTCAGCCAGGCGGCGTTTGGTCTGAGCCTGCCGGCGAAAGACAAACCTGTCTTTGGCACCACGACCGATATGCAGGGTAACGTGGTGATTCTGGCGCTGGATGAAGTCAAAGCCGGCACGCTGCCAGACGCGCAGAAGAAGGCCATGGTTCAGGGAATTACCCAGAATAATGCCCAGATTGCTTTCGAAGCGATGATGAGCAACCTGCGTAAAGAAGCCAAAATCAAGCTGGGTGATGTGGTGACCCAGGAGCAATAATTACGTACCTGCTCGCAGATTTTCGTAACGCTCTGCAAAAACTAAAGGCCGCTTTCGCGGCCTTTTCCATTTCTGCAATCTGCTGTTTGTCCCTGTTTTCTCGTACGGCTATCGTGGCGTGGCTGTCAACAAACAAGGAGAAAACAGCATGAAATGTGGAATCAAAGCACTGTTAATTACACTGGCTATTGCCACTTCCGGGATGAGTGCGGGCGCGCTGGCGGCGTCGCCCTCGGCTAAAGCGCAGGCTGCACAGACCAAAACAGACTCAGCTGCGCAGGCTTATACGCAATCAAAAGCGACTGATGCCGGTAAAAGTGCAGAGGATGACGGTACGCGAGTCAGCATCAATTCGGCATCGGCAGAAGAGCTCGCGCGCGTGATGAACGGTGTGGGACTTAAAAAAGCCCAGGCCATTGTTAGCTACCGCGAGGAGTACGGTCCTTTCAAAACCCTTGACGATCTCAAGCAGGTGCCGGGTATGGGCAGCGCGCTGGTTGAGCGCAATCTCGCACACCTGACGCTGTAATCGCGTAATCACTTGCACTGCGGCAAAAATTTGCCAGGATAAAGAGGTCATACCAGTTATGACCTCTGAACCTATAACAACGAAAGGCTATTGCGCTATGCAGACACAAATCAAAGTCCGTGGTTATCACCTCGATGTTTACCAGCACGTCAATAACGCCCGCTACCTTGAATTTCTTGAAGAGGCGCGCTGGGATGGCCTGGAGAACAGCGAAAGCTTCCAGTGGCTGACCGCACACAACATCGCGTTTGTGGTCGTCAACATCAACATTAACTACCGCCGCCCGGCTGTGCTTGGGGATGTGCTCACCGTGACCAGTGAGGTCCAACAACTGAATGGCAAAAGTGGTGTATTGAGCCAGGTCGTCACGCTTGAGCCAGAAGGGCAGGTGGTGGCCGATGCGCTGATCACCTTTGTCTGTATCGATCTCAAAACCCAGAAAGCGTTGCCGCTGGAAGGGGAGTTGCGCGAAAAGCTGGAGCTGATGATCGCATAAGTAATATTCAGGAATGCCCGCGCTGTCGACTCCTGTTGTACGACAGCGCGGACAGTTAGCCCTTATTTCAGACCGGTCTTTTTCTGCATCGCGGCCATCACGCCCGCTTTATCCGCAAGATAATGATTCAGACCGTTCGCGCGCAGGTTACAGGCGGCACACTGCCCGCAGCCGTCCCCTTTAATGCCGTTGTAGCAGGTCAGGGTCTCGTTGCGAACGACATCCAGCTTGCCCCAGTAGTCGGCCAGCGCCCAGGTTTCGGCTTTATCCAGCCACATCAGCGGCGTTTCGAAGCGGGTCTCTTTTGCCATTCCCAGATCCACGGCGTGATTGAGCGCTTTCACGAATTCATCCCGGCAGTCCGGGTAGCCAGAGAAGTCGGTCTCACACACGCCCGTGATCACCGCTTTGGCTTTCACCTGGTAGGCATAGATTGCCGTCAGGGTCAGGAAGAGAATATTACGCCCAGGTACGAAGGTATTCGGAATGCCGCTGGCATCCGGTTCGTAATCAGGCACCGGAATGCTGTCGCGGGTGAGGCTGCTGACGGCCAGTTCATTTAACAGCGTCACGTCCAGCACTTTATGAGCGCGGGCGCCCAGTTTGAGGGCCAGTTCACGAGCGACATCGATTTCAGCGCGATGACGCTGACCATAATCAAAAGTGACGCAGTGCACTTCATCATACTGGTGAAGTGCCTGAATCAGGCAGGTTGTGGAATCTTGTCCTCCGCTGAACACGACGACGGCACGTTTCATAGATCATCTCGACAGTTACGGTAAAAGCGTCATGTTAACGCCTGGCTAAAGCGGCGACCAGCTTCTTCACGCGTTTGGTGGAGGAAGCCAGGCTTCGGTGAAGTCAAACCAGCCGCGAGTGTTAAGGCGTATGCCGTTGACCCCCGGAGGCGCGCTGATTTGATACTGGTAGTTAAAGAGCGGTGTCAGGACGGCTGTCTCCATTAATCGGCTGAAGATAGCCTGAAGTCCTGCGTGTCGGTCACGTTCGTCGGCCTGCGTCTGCACCGCATCCAGCGTGGCCTGCAAATGGGCGTATGCCGGTGCGCTCAGCAGATGCGGCCAGAGCGCATCGCAGCGGAGCCATTGCTCAAGGGTGTACGCTGGCGCTTCGCCAATCAGTCTGTCTCCCATCATGATGTCTGCATCGGCAAGCTGCTGGCAACCGTCCCACGTCTTGGCGTCGTGAAAGATGACGGTCAGTTCACACCCCTGTCGCGCAAGGTATGCTTTTAACTGACTGGCCATGGTGTGAAGCTCAACCGGCAGGTGGTAGACAAGCGTCAATGCCTCTGGCAGCACAACGTCGGTTAAATCAGTCCACTGGGGGATCGCCCAGCCGGGAAGCAGTTCTTCGGTAGGAGTGATGAGCCCTTCGTTCAGGGGAAGCGTGTGAAGCAGCGTTGAGAGATGAATGATATTAATCAGCCGCTTTGCCTGAAGTTCGCTCAGACGCGGACTTTGTTTCAGCGTGAGGTAGCAGAAGCCCAGACTGGTGCTGTTACTCACCAGCCGCAGGCTGGCCAGCTCGTCGGCCTCGCCAATGGCGATTTGCACCGGGTGGCGACAGCTGGTGCCCAGACTGTAGTCAAAAAGCTGGGGCGTGATCCAGTACTCGATAGCCTTAAGTAACGGATGACCAAGGTGATACTGCTCGTGGCTTTCCAGACGCACCAGTTCAGGCTCAAAAACGCTCAGCCGAAAGGGACCGCTGCCCACCACGGGGTAATCAGGATGCGCCAGACGGCTACAGTAGGTTGCCAGCCTGTGCGCCAGCCAATAGTCAGGTTGATGGAGAATAAACGTCAGGCTTTGCGGATGCGTGGTTTCGATACGTAACACGCTGCGGAAAAGCGTGTCCATGCCGGGCTGCGATAGCAGCGCCGTCAGGCTTTGCCTGAGCTGTGCCGTCTCTATTTTATCGCCGTTATGCCAGTGCAGGGTGGAGCGTATGTAGAAATGCCAACGCAGGCCGTCAGCAGAGACTTCCCAGTGATGCGCCAGATCGCCCGTGGGTTCACTGCTGTTACCATTAAAACGCGTCAAACCAGAGAATACCTGTCCCGCCAGATGCTGCTCCGCCCGGCCAGGGAGAAACCCCGGCTGAAGCGGCTCCAGCGAGCGATAGTAGGGAATACGCAGCGTCGGCGTATCGTTCTGCCATTGCCCGCCCATAAACGGATGCAGCAGCGATCGCAAATCTTCAGGCGCGAGCTGGGCCAGCTCCAGCGCGTTGTGCTGCTGTCCACTTTTCAGGGCCTCTTCCATCATCGTATTACGCAACGAATCCGGGGTGACGTGAAAGCGTAATTCCCCACGCTTTCCTCGTCCGGAGCGGGCGTGCCAGCTTAGCCAGCCCGCCTCCTGCGCCTGGCGCAGCAGGGTGCGTACATGTCGCTCGCTGCAAAAGCAGCGGCTGGCAAGTTCACTGATGGTCACCTGCTGCGCTGCGCCGGCGGAGGGATGCCACAGACGCTGATACTGGTTAAGACGGTTAAGCTGGCGCATGAAAAACCCGGAACAATAATTATCATCTATTCACTATTACTTCCGTATATCTCACGTAATACTGATGCACAAGTTAACCGCATCACATTTCGGGAGTAATTATGGCTCGGCTCGCTGCATTTGATATGGACGGCACGCTGTTAATGCCGGATCACCGTTTAGGGGAGAAAACCCTGAACACACTTAAGCGCCTGCGCGAGCGTGAAGTCACCCTGACGTTTGCCACTGGTCGTCATGTGCTGGAGATGCGCCATCTGCTGGGAACATTTGCCCTCGATGCGTTCCTGATCACCGGCAACGGGACGCGCATTCACTCCGTCGAGGGCGATGTGCTGCACCGTCAGGATCTTGATCCGGAAGTGGCGGACATCGTCCTGCACAGCACCTGGGATACGCAGGCCAGCGTGCATGTTTTTAACGATGAAGGCTGGTTTACCGGGCGTGAGATCCCGGCCTTGCTGCACGCTCACGTTTACAGTGGCTTTAAATATCAGCTCATCGATTTGCGCCGCATTCCGGCACACAAGGTAACCAAGATCTGCTTCTGCGGCGATCACGACGATCTCTGCCGCCTGCGTATTCAGCTTAACGAGGCGCTGGGCGACCGGGCGCACCTGACCTTCTCGGCGGTGGACTGTCTTGAAGTGCTGCCGGTGGGCTGTAACAAAGGATCTGCGCTGGCGGTGCTGAGCGATCGTCTGGGGCTGACGATGCAGGACTGTATGGCCTTTGGTGACGCCATGAACGACCACGAGATGCTGAGCAGCGTAGGCCGTGGTCTGATTATGGGGAACGCGATGCCGCAACTTATCGCCGCGCTCCCGCATTTACCGGTTATCGGACACTGTCGTAACGAAGCGGTGTCCCATTTTTTGACGCATTGGCTGGACAAAAATAACCTCCCATATTCCCCCGAATAGCGAGATCCTTCCAGCAAGCCAGGCTAAAGCCTGGCTTTTTTTTATTTCACCAGATGCAAAATCTGCGCTTTCCACGGCTCAACATCGCCAATATTGGCCTGCACCCATTCTGCGTTGTAATAGGTGTCCAGGTAGCGCTCCCCGCTGTCGCACAGCAGCGTGACGACAGAGCCGCTAAGGCCTTCTTCACGCATTCTCGCGGCCAGTTGTAGCGCCCCCCACATATTGGTGCCGGTAGAGGCTCCGACCTTACGGCCAAGCTGTGTCTCCAGCCAGTGCGCCGTCGCGACGCTGGCGGCGTCCGGCACGCGGAGCATCTCATCCACAACGTCCGGAATGAACGAGGGTTCGACGCGCGGGCGACCAATTCCTTCGATCTTGCTCCCCACAGGGCTGCGCAGGCTGGCATCGCGAGATTGCCAGTAATCAAGGAACACCGAGTTCTGAGGGTCAACCACCATCAGCTGCGTATCATAACCCTGACAGCGGATATAACGTCCGATGGTGGCGGAGGTTCCGCCCGTGCCCGCGCTCATGACAATGTAAGAGGGGACGGGATGTGGCTCGTGGGTCATCTGGCGGAAAATGCTGTCCGCAATGTTATTATTGCCGCGCCAGTCGGTGGCGCGCTCGGCGAAGGTGAACTGGTCCATATAGTGACCATTTAGTTCGCGGGCCAGCATTTCGGAGGCCGCATATATTTCGCAGGCGCTTTCCACAAAGTGGCAGCGTCCGCCGTAAAATTCGATCTGTTCAACTTTACGTTTCGCCGTGCAGGAGGGCATCACAGCGATAAACGGCAGGCCCAGCAGGCGGGCAAAGTAGGCCTCTGAGACGGCAGTTGATCCGGACGACGATTCAATAATCGTGGTGCCTTCTTTAATCCAGCCGTTACATAAACCGTATAAAAAGAGTGAACGCGCCAGGCGATGCTTCAGGCTGCCGGTAGGATGGGTACTTTCATCCTTCAGGTAAAGCTGAATGCCGGGAAATCCAGGCAAAGGCAGGCGGATCAAATGGGTATCTGCCGAGCGCTGATAGTCGGCATTTATTTCGCTGATGGCATGTTTAACCCAGGTGCTATTCATCGTAGTTATCCGTTTGTCATTTTGTGCCCAGCATAGCGAAAAGCACAGAAAAAATTGTTGCTATCTGGCCTTTAAAATAGAATGTAAGGAGAATAATTTTCTCTGGGAGGTGGATATGCTAGATAAAATTGACCGCAAGCTGCTTTCTTTGCTGCAAAGCGACTGCACCCTCTCTTTGCAGGCGCTGGCAGATGCCGTTAATCTGACCACCACACCGTGCTGGAAGCGCCTCAAGAAGCTGGAAGACGATGGCATTCTGCTGGGACGTGTGGCGCTGCTGGACCCCGAAAAACTGGGGCTTGGACTGACCGCCTTCGTCCTGATAAAAACGCAGCATCACAGCAGCGAATGGTACAGCCGCTTCGTCACCCAGGTTTCCGACATGCCCGAGGTGCTCGGCTTCTGGCGCATGGCGGGGGAATACGACTATCTGATGCGTGTTCAGGTGGCAGACATGAAGCGCTACGATGATTTTTACAAGCGGCTGGTCAATAGCGTACCGGGCTTGTCCGATGTCACCTCCAGTTTCGCCATGGAACAGATTAAATACACCACAGCGTTACCCATTGAATAACTTCATAAAATATCTTCAGGAAAAGACCGCGTGCGATTATTTGCCCAATTAAGCTGGTACTTTCGTCGGGAGTGGCAACGCTACCTCGGCGCGGTGGCCCTGCTTATTATCATTGCCATTTTGCAACTGATCCCGCCCAAAGTGGTGGGATACGTCGTGGATGGTGTTACGGAACAACATTACACCGCCGCACGGGTGATGATGTGGGTCGGTACGCTGGTGTTGACGGCCGTGGTGGTTTACCTGCTGCGTTATGTCTGGCGCGTGCTGCTGTTCGGCGCGTCCTATCAGCTTGCCGTTGAGCTGCGCGAGGACTTTTACCGCCAGCTGAGCCGCCAGCACCCTGAGTTTTATCTGCGTCACCGTACCGGGGATCTCATCGCCCGCGCCACTAACGATGTGGACCGTGTGGTGTTTGCCGCCGGTGAAGGGGTGTTAACGCTGGTGGATTCCCTGGTGATGGGCTGTGCGGTACTGATTGTGATGTCTACGCAAATTAGCTGGGAGCTCACGCTGCTGGCGTTGCTGCCGATGCCGCTGATGGCGCTGGCGATTAACCGCTACGGCGAGCAGCTCCATGAACGCTTTAAGCTGGCGCAGGCGGCGTTCTCGTCGTTAAACGATCGCACCCAGGAGAGCATGACCAGCATCCGCATGATCAAAGCGTTTGGTCTGGAAGACAGGCAGTCCGCGCTGTTTGCGGCCGACGCCGCCGATACCGGTGCGAAAAACATGCGCGTGGCGCGTATAGACGCCCGCTTTGATCCGACAATTTATATTGCGATTGGCATGGCGAACCTGCTGGCGGTGGGCGGCGGCAGCTGGATGGTGGTGCGAGGCACCATGACCCTCGGGCAGTTAACCAGCTTTGCGATGTACCTCGGGCTGATGATTTGGCCGATGCTGGCGCTGGCCTGGATGTTTAACATCGTTGAACGTGGGAGCGCCGCCTACAGCCGTATCCGCGCCATGCTGGCGGAAGTGCCGGTAGTGAACGATGGCAGCGAGCCGGTACCGGAAGGTCCGGGTGTTCTGAAGGCTGATATCCGCGTCTTTATCTACCCGCAAACGGAACATCCGGTGCTTGAAAACGTCAGTTTCACGCTGCGTCCTGGTCAGATGCTGGGCATCTGCGGCCCGACGGGCTCCGGTAAAAGCACCATTCTGTCACTGATTCAGCGCCATTTTGACGTGAGCGAAGGCGATATCCGTTTCCATGACGTCCCCCTGCCACGTCTGCTGCTGGATGACTGGCGCAGCCGCCTGGCGGTCGTCAGCCAGACGCCGTTTTTGTTTTCAGACACCATAGCCAACAATATCGCGCTCGGGTGCCCGACGGCGACACAGGACCAGATCGAGCATGTGGCGCGCTTAGCCAGCGTCCATGAGGATATTCTGCGCCTGCCACAGGGCTACGACACAGAAGTGGGTGAGCGGGGCGTTATGCTCTCCGGTGGACAAAAACAGCGTATCTCTATTGCCCGCGCGCTGCTGCTGGACGCTGAGATCCTGATTCTGGATGATGCGCTGTCCGCGGTTGATGGACGTACCGAGCATCAAATTCTGCATAACCTTCGCCAGTGGGGGGAGGGGCGCACGGTCATCATCAGCGCGCACCGTCTGTCGGCCCTTACCGAAGCCAGTGAAATTCTGGTGCTTCAGCACGGGCATATTGCTCAGCGTGGTCAGCATGAGCAGCTTGCCGGGCAGGCCGGCTGGTATCGGGATATGTACCGCTATCAACAGCTTGAAGCTGCGCTGGATGAGGAGGTCACCGATGCGTAAGTTTGGACAGATGTGGCCGACGTTAAAACGGCTGCTCGCCTATGGCTCACCGTGGCGCAAACCGCTTTCCATCGCCGTACTGTTACTGTGGATCGCCGCGATTGCGGAGGTGACCGGTCCGCTGCTTATCAGCTATTTTATCGATAACATGGTGGCGAAAAGCTATCTGCCGCTGGGGCTGGTGGCGGGGCTGGGTGTGGCGTATGTCGGGCTACAGCTGACGGCGGCGGGGCTGCACTATGCGCAGTCGCTGCTGTTTAACCGGGCCGCCGTGGGCGTGGTCCAGCAGCTACGCACGGATGTGATGGATGCCGCGCTGCGCCAGCCGCTGAGCGAGTTTGATACCCAGCCGGTCGGGCAGGTTATTTCGCGCGTCACCAATGACACCGAGGTGATCCGCGACCTTTATGTGACCGTTGTCGCAACGGTTCTGCGCAGTGCCGCATTGATTGGCGCGATGCTGGTGGCGATGTTCAGTCTGGACTGGCGGATGGCGCTGGTGGCGATCTCTATTTTCCCGGCGGTGCTGATTGTGATGGTAATTTACCAGCGCTACAGCACGCCGATTGTTCGTCGCGTGCGCGCTTACCTTGCAGACATCAATGATGGCTTCAACGAAGTGATCAACGGCATGAGCGTTATCCAGCAGTTTCGCCAGCAGGCGCGTTTTGGCGAGCGGATGGGAGAAGCCAGCCGTTCGCACTATATGGCGCGGATGCAGACGTTACGTCTGGACGGCTTCCTGTTACGCCCGCTGCTGAGCCTCTTCTCTGCGCTGGTGCTGTGCGGGATGTTGATGCTGTTTGGCCTGACGACGCGTGGAACCATTGAGGTGGGAGTGCTGTACGCGTTTATCAGTTACCTTGGCCGTCTTAACGAACCGCTGATTGAACTCACTACGCAGCAATCGATGCTGCAACAGGCGGTAGTCGCGGGTGAGCGTGTGTTTGAGCTGATGGACAGGCCGCGTCAGACCTATGGCGATGATGAACGTCCGCTGGAAAGTGGATCCATAGCGTTTGATCATGTCTCGTTTGCCTACCGCGACGATCAGCTTGTCTTGCAGGATATCAACCTCGAGGTACCGTCGCGCGGTTTTGTCGCACTGGTTGGGCATACCGGCAGCGGCAAAAGCACGCTCGCCAGTTTGCTGATGGGCTACTATCCGTTGACGCAGGGGGAGATCCGTCTGGATGGACGGCCTCTTTCCGCGCTTAGCCACAACGCGTTGCGTAAAGGCGTCGCGATGGTGCAGCAGGATCCGGTAGTGCTGGCGGATACCTTTTATGCCAACGTGACGCTGGGACGATCTTTCACGCCTGAGCAGGTATGGGAGGTGCTGGAAACGGTGCAGCTGGCAGATCTGGCGCGCGGGTTAAGCGAGGGGATCAATACCCGGTTGGGCGAGCAAGGCAATAACCTCTCTGTCGGGCAAAAGCAGCTCCTGGCGCTGGCGCGCGTGCTGATTGAGACGCCGCAGGTGTTGATTCTGGATGAAGCGACCGCAAGCATCGACTCCGGTACCGAACAGGCGATCCAGCTGGCGCTGGCTGCCGTGCGGGATCGCACTACGCTGGTGGTGATCGCTCACCGCCTCTCAACGATCGTCGATGCCGATACCATTCTGGTGCTGCACCGTGGCCAGGCCGTTGAACGGGGTACGCACAAAGCGCTGCTCGAGGCGAAAGGACGCTACTGGCAGATGTATCAGTTGCAGCTGGCAGGCGACGAGCTGGCCGCCAGCGTGCGCGAGGAGGAGTCGCTCAGCGCCTGATGCACCATAACAAGGCAATGCGCTAACAGTCTTAACCGTTGGTGCAAAACTGAAACGCACCCTGCACTGCCATGGTGCGTTTTTTTTCACCCCTTCGCGGCGCATGCGCGCCGCGGCGCTTTCCTCCTCACATTTCACTTCTGGCACACCCTTTGCAATATCCCTCTCGTGTTAGCTGCGGCCATTACCGAATTCTGACTGGAGGGGATATATGAAGCTGGTTACGGTGGTAATCAAACCATTCAAACTCGAAGACGTGCGTGAAGCGCTGTCTTCCATGGGTATTCAGGGGCTGACTGTCACCGAAGTGAAAGGCTTTGGGCGTCAGAAAGGTCATGCCGAGCTTTATCGCGGGGCGGAATACAGCGTTAACTTCCTGCCAAAAGTGAAGATTGATGTGGCGATTGCCGACGATCAGCTTGATGAGGTGATTGATGTCGTCAGCAAAGCGGCCTACACCGGAAAAATTGGCGACGGCAAAATTTTCGTTGCCGAACTACAGCGCGTCATTCGCATCCGTACCGGCGAATCTGACGAAGCGGCGTTGTAAGTAACTCCTGGCACACAGTGATAGGGATCGAGAAAATGATGAAAGCAACAATGAAAACAGGTCTGGGTTCGCTGGCACTGCTGCCGGGCCTGGCAATGGCTGCACCTGCTGTGGCAGAAAAAGCCGATAATGCCTTTATGATGATTTGCACCGCGCTGGTGCTGTTCATGACGATTCCGGGGATCGCGCTGTTTTACGGAGGCCTGATCCGCGGCAAGAACGTACTCTCCATGCTGACGCAGGTTGCCGTCACGTTCGCGCTGGTGTGCGTGCTGTGGGTGGTTTACGGTTACTCGCTGGCCTTCGGGGAGGGTAACGCCTTCTTCGGCAACGTTAACTGGGCGATGCTGAAAAATATCGAACTGACCGCGGTAATGGGCAGCTTCTATCAGTATATTCATGTCGCGTTCCAGGGCTCATTCGCGTGCATCACCGTGGGGCTGATTGTGGGCGCGCTGGCTGAGCGTATCCGCTTCTCAGCGGTACTGATTTTCGTGGTGGTCTGGCTGACGCTCTCCTATGTCCCGATTGCGCATATGGTCTGGGGCGGTGGTCTGTTGGCTTCCCATGGCGCTCTGGACTTTGCGGGCGGCACCGTTGTTCACATCAACGCCGCCGTAGCCGGCCTGGTAGGCGCATACCTGATTGGCAAGCGCGTGGGCTTCGGGAAAGAAGCATTTAAGCCGCACAACCTGCCGATGGTCTTTACCGGCACCGCCATCCTCTACTTTGGCTGGTTCGGCTTCAACGCAGGTTCAGCCAGCGCCGCTAACGAAATCGCCGCGCTGGCCTTCGTGAATACCGTGGTGGCAACTGCCGGGGCCATCCTCTCATGGGTATTTGGCGAGTGGGCCGTTCGCGGCAAGCCATCCCTGCTGGGTGCCTGTTCTGGGGCGATTGCCGGTCTGGTAGGTATTACGCCAGCATGCGGTTACGTGGGCGTGGGCGGCGCATTGCTGATCGGTATCGTCGCGGGTCTGGCGGGGCTGTGGGGCGTTACCGCACTGAAACGTATTCTGCGCGTTGACGATCCGTGTGATGTATTCGGCGTACACGGTGTGTGCGGCATTATCGGCTGTATCATGACCGGTATCTTTGCTGCACAATCTTTGGGCGGCGTGGGTTATGCTGAAGGCGTGACCATGATGCATCAGGTGCTGGTCCAGCTTGAAAGTATCGCGATTACGGTTGTCTGGTCGGGCGTTGTAGCCTTTATCGGCTACAAGCTGGCCGATATGACCGTGGGGCTGCGCGTACCGGAAGAGCAGGAGCGCGAAGGTCTGGACGTCAACAGCCACGGCGAGAATGCGTACAACGCATAATTTGAGTGCCTTGCCGGGTGGTGGCTTCGCCTTACCCGGCCTGAAAAAGTGAAATTTGCAGGCCCGGTAAGCGTAGCGACCGGGCTTTTTACCTCACCCGCGATTACGCATCACACCTTCCTGCACGGTAGAAGCCACCAGCACACCATCCTGGGTGTAAAACTCCCCGCGAACAAAACCGCGTGCGCTGGACGCAGAGGTACTTTCTACGCTGTAAAGCAGCCACTCGTTCATATCGAAAGGACGATGGAACCACATGGAATGGTCAATCGTGGCGACCTGCATCCCTTTTTCCAGGAATCCCACGCCGTGCGGCTGTAGCGCAACCGGCAGGAAGTTGAAATCCGACGCATAACCCAGCAGATACTGATGCACGCGCAAGTCTGCCGGTACGCTGCCGTTGGCGCGGATCCACACCTGGCGGGTGGGCTCAGCAGTATGCCCCTTCATTGGGTTATGAAATTCGACCGGGCGGATCTCCAGCGGTTTATCGCACAGAAACTTCTCTTTTACCTGCGGCGGCAGCAGATGTGCGAGTGCGCGGGCAATTTCGGTTTCCGATTTCAGATCGTCCGGCGATGGGGCAGACGGCATCTGTTTTTGATGCTCATAGCCCGGCTCTGGCGCCTGGAAGGAGGCGGTCATGTAGAAGATGGGTTTCCCATGCTGGATGGCCGCCACACGGCGAGCGCTGAAGCTTTGGCCGTCACGCAGAACTTCCACGTCGTACACAATCGGTTTAGCGCTGTCACCGGGGCGTAAAAAGTAGCTGTGGAATGAGTGCACCAGACGGTCTGCCGGAACGGTCTCCTTAGCGGCATATAGCGCTTGCCCCACGACCTGGCCCCCAAAAACCTGGCGTAAGCCTAAATCTTCGCTCTGTCCGCGAAAAAGCCCTTCTTCTATTTTTTCCAGGTTCAGCAATGTCAGCAGATTGTTCAGTGCCTGACTCATAGTGGTCCTCAATAAACGCCGTGGCGAAAGATACGCTGAGTATAACGCAGAAACGATAGTGGTCCGATGGGTAGAATTATCTTAATACCTGGGCAAAATTAGGCATAAATCCGTGATTTGTGCCACACTTGTTTACGTTATGTGAATAAAACGACATCGGATGGGATCGATCCCGCCGGTGCATTGATGATAAGGAGACTTCAATGAAACTCGTGCCTATGTTAAGCGGTGTTGCAATGGCGGTGGCGTTGTCCGCCTGTGCGGATAAGAGTGCCGATGTAGCGGTACCAACGGCGACCCCAAACGGGATTAACACCCTTTCACAGCAAGCTATTCGACAGCCTAACGTGTCCGGTACCATCTGGATCAAACAGAAAGTCGCTCTGCCGCCGGACGCGGTTTTAACGGTCACGTTATCCGATGCGTCTCTGGCGGATGCACCGTCTAAAGTCCTTGCACAGCGTGCAGTTCGTACAGAGGGTAAACAGGCGCCGTTCAGCTTCGTGCTGCCGTACAACCCGTCTGACGTTCAGCCTAACGCGCGTATCCTCCTGAGCGCGGCGGTAACGATCAACGATAAGCTGGTCTTTATCACCGATACCGTGCAGGAAGCGGTCAACAAAGGGGGCACCAAAATCGACCTGACCCTGGTCCCGGTGCAGCAGACTGAAGTGCCTGTGGCAACGCAGACCAATCAGCCGACCTTGCCTACACCGCCAACACAGTTGTAACTTTCTTTCGCCCTCTTCATCTTGACGGGAGAGGGCGTCAGTATTCCCAGCGATACTTCTGCATATCTATCTGTCCCGTCCCGGACACCTGCACCCCTTCTGAGAGTAATGCCTGACGCTGGCGCTGCAAGTCTGGCCCGGTGAGGGAAATGGCACCATGGCGATTAACGACCCGGTGCCATGGTAACGTACTTCCCTCCGGAAGCCTTCTTAGCACGCCGCCAACCTGACGCGCTGCGCGCGAAGAGCCCGCCAGTCGGGCGACTTCCCCATAGGTCGTAACACAGCCTTCCGGAATCGAGGCCACGATTTGCCACACTCGCTGTGGGAAAGAGTCGTGTTCGTCCATTGTTTCTCCAGCGGGAATTCAGCGAAGGGTAATGTTATACGAAGATAAAGAAGATTGTCGGGTCAGTTTGCGCAATATTCCAGCATCCAGTTGCCAGCGGCTTGCAATTGAGGTGCTCCACAGGGATAATGCGCCAGCGCGTTGGTTATCAACGCTCTCAATGGGGGCTCTGTTGGTTCTCCCGCAACGCTACTCTGTTCACCAGGTCAGGTCCGGAAGGAAGCAGCCAGGGCAGACGACGTGGGTGCCGGGATGTAGCTGGCAGGGCCCCCACCCATTTGTGTTCTTCTCTGAAGTTTCCCCCTATATAAACCTTCTCAATTATGTGCCTATTTTGTTCGTGCAATATATCCTTCATTGAACTGAAATAATAATGTCATAAACCTGTAATAATAGACTGTCATTTTATTATCGGGCGTCTTTTTGTTGTCATAAGTAAAAAAATATATATCTGGATAACAAACTTATCTTCGTGTATTAAATTAAACACGTGTTCCGAAAGGATGTGACAATCATGGTAACTGCGGTTTTAAACGTTAAAATTGATGAAGCGCTAAAAGAAAGACTCCGCCACTATGCGGAAGACAATAATGAGAATTTAAGCGTGACCACAGAGAAACTGCTGCTGCTGGCATTTGAAGCAGTAGAAGAGGCGGGAGTATCGGAAGAGGATGTTGATAATCAGCATACGGAAGAAGAGAGCGTAAATCCATTTACTCCTAAAGAAATCAAAGCACTACGTAAACTTCTGAAGAAGAGAAAATGAAACAACAACTATCGACAGCCAGCGATTACAACGAGGCCTGCAATCTGTTACGTTCGGGCTATGTGAAACATGTTCGTCTTGGCTGGAATGTAGGAAGTGATGAGTTCTTTCGAATTGCGTCTGACTGGTGTGATACCGGTGCGAAAATAAAGAAAGAAGGTGAAAATTTCATTATTTCGCTGAAAGGCTTCCCGATTCCTCCTCAACATTAAGTTGTTCTTCATGAAAACAGCTGACTGCATGCGTTACAGTCAGCTGTTTTTATTGTTTCTGGCGAATAATTTACACTAGGCTCCGTTTTACTGGCGGTGTACTTTTATTTAAGGCAAGCCACAGCGGTTTGATACGCAGTAATGCCTCTTCAAGTTCTGGCGAATTGAGTGAGAAGGGCATACGCAGGTAGCGGTCAAACGCGCCTGAAAGCCCAAAGCGCGTGCCGGTGCCCATAATGATGCCTGTCGTTTCCGCACGTGCCGCCAGTTGAGTCGCCAGCATGCCGGGTAGTTCAATCCAGTATGAAAGTCCTCCCTCCGCTTCCTGAAACCGCCATTCGGGGAAATGCTCCCGTAACATCTGGCCGCAGCGGTCACGCCGTTCTGCCAGCATTTGCCGCCGGGCAGGCAGGAAGGTTTCACTGTTTTCGATAAGCCACAGCGTGGCCAGCTGTTCCAGCACCGGAGAGCCCAGATCCAGCGTATCGCGCGTCTGTGCGAGCGTGGCGATAGTGCGGGACGAGGCGCGGATCCAGCCGAGACGAAGCCCACCCCAGAAGCTTTTGCCTGCGGAACCCAGCGTAATCACTGCGGCCTCCGGGTTAAAGGCGGCCAGCGGCGGCGGCGGGAGAGCATCGAACCAGAGATCGACCATGGTTTCATCCACCACCAGCGTGGTGCGGGTTTGCGCGGCGATGTCGGTTATGGTCTGACGCGTCGCGGCATCCATGCAGCGCCCGGTCGGATTATGAAAATCCGGCATTAGATAGGCCAGACGCGGGGCTGTCTGGGCAAGCGTTGCGGCAAAACCATCGGTATCCCAGCCCGTTTCTGGCAGCGAGACGCCCACGGGCCGGCATTGCGCCCCCTGAATCGCGGCTATCGCCAGCGGGTAGGTGGGATGATCCACCACCACGCGATCCCCGGGCCCGGTCATCATTCTTAAGATCAGGGCGAAGCCGCTGACGGCACCGTTCACCACCATCACTTCGTCTGCCCGGGTGGGCAGACCGCGTGCGGTGTAGCGGGCGGCGATAGCTTCACGCAGCGCTGGAAGCCCAAGCTGATCGTACCCGGTCAGCGCCAGATTCGGCGTAATGGTCATCAGCGCGTGGGTGTAGGCCTGATGGATCTCTGGCCCCGCGTTGAGCGCGGCGGTTGAGAGATCCAGCGCCGCGCTGGCAGTGGAAAGCGTGGGCACGGCCCGGCTGTCTGGCAGGATCGCCCGGGAACCGCTGCCGTGACGGCTCTCCAGAAAACCCTCTTCACGCAGATGCGCCAGCGCGCTGCTGATGGTGGTGCGGCTGACGTCCAGTGCGGCGGCCAGTTCCCGCTCTCCGGGCAGGCGCGTGTTTAGCGCCAGCCTGCCATCCAGAATTAACAGGCGTAACGCGTCAGCCAGCTGGCGCCACCGCGGGGTGCGGGAAGAGGTTTGTTGCCAGTGCCCTAACAGGCGAACCAGAGACTGGCTTCCAAAACGACGTGATGACATGTGCAGTCCACTATTTGAAAACTGGACATTAATCATAGTGCCATTTTCAGCGAAGATGGAAGCTGGTTCTTCGGAGAAGAGAAAATGGTGCGTCGTCTGGTACAACTTTATGTCGGTTTAGCCCTTTACGGACTTTCAACCGCGATGTTTATTCGTTCGGATCTGGGTGTTGATCCCTGGAATGTTTTTCACCTTGGCGTCGCCATCCAGGCCGGAGTGAGCATCGGCACGGTGATGATTTTAACCGGGGCTGCGGTGCTGCTGCTATGGATCCCGCTGCGTCAGCTTCCGGGGCTGGGTACGGTCAGTAACGTGATTTGTATTGGCCTGGCGGCAGATGCGTCAATGGCATTGATCCCGGAACTCACCTCGCTGCCCGTGCGCATCACCCTGCTGGTTTCCGGCATTGTGGTTAACGCCCTTGCCACCGGAATGTATATCGGCGCGGGTTTTGGCGCAGGCCCGCGCGACGGTCTGATGACCGGCATACACGCCCGGCTGGGCTGGTCGATCCGCAGTGTGCGTACCGCAATCGAGGTGACCGTGTTGATCGTCGGCTATCTCCTCGGGGGAGCGTTTGGCGTCGGAACCGTGCTATATGCGTTAACCATCGGCCCGCTGATCCAGCTTTGTTTGCCGTGGTTTCGCCAGAGACCGCGCATGCAGAAAGCCGCGCAGCCGGAGCGGATTGCTTAATTTTGCGAAGCGCTCACAGGCTATAATGGCGTAACTGTGTCAGAATAGTGACTACCTTTTACGACGCCAGAATCTATGAAAGCGATCACTCTTTATGACGTTGCCCGCGTAGCGGGCGTTTCTTATCAGACCGTTTCCCGGGTGATTAACGACGCGGAACACGTTTCTGCCAGTACGCGGGAAAAGGTCCGACAGGCCATGGCGGCGCTACACTATGTACCTAACCGTGGCGCGCAGCAGCTGGCCGGAAAACGCACCCGCACGCTGGGGCTGATGACCAGCGATCTGGCGCTGCATGCGCCGTCGCAAATCGCCTCAGCTGTAAAATCCCGGGCAGTGGAGCAGGGGGCTGGCGTGCTCATCTCTATGGTGGAGCAGCCCGCGCAGTGTCAGGCTGCTTTGCAGGAGTTACTGGCGCAGCGCGTGGAGGCGCTGCTGGTGAACGTTCCGCTGGAAGATGCTCAGGCAGAAATGCTTCTGGAAATGGCCTCGCCGACCCCGGTTCTTTTTCTTGATGTTTCCCCCACAGCTCGGGTTAACAGCCTCGTTTTCAATGCTGAACAGGGCGCTGGCCTGGGGGCGGAGCATCTGCTTTCGCTGGGGCACCGGCGAATTGCGCTGCTCGCCGGGCCGGAAAGTTCTGTCTCTGCCCGGGCTCGCCTGGCGGGATGGAAAACTACGCTGGCTCAGGCTGGCGTGGAGGCGTTTGCGGTGGCGCAGGGCGACTGGAGCGCGGCTTCAGGCTACGAGAAAGGGCATCAGCTCCTGGCGGGCGCGCAGCTGCCGGAGGCGATCCTTGTGGCGAACGATCAGATGGCGCTTGGCGTTTTACGCGCCTGTGCGGAAAAAGGCGTTGCGGTACCGGGGCAGATCTCGGTTGTTGGGTTTGATGATACGGCTGACAGCGCGTGGTTTTCCCCTCCGCTGACCACCGTTCGGCAGGCGTTCCGCGAGGCCGGTGAACGCAGCGTGGAGTGGCTCCTGGCAACTGCCCGTCACGCCGAACCCTGGCAACAACAACTTCCTGTTACGTTGATCGTTCGTCATTCCACCGCGCCGCGCGCCGTACAACAGGCCGATCGTGAAGAGCTGGCGCAACAGCTAAGAACGCTGGCGCTGCTGGCGGAGAAACTGGCGCGCAGCTAGCACTTTTGTGATCGTGCTCGCCTGGTGACGATCAAAGTCTTTACCGCCACCGTTTACCAGGGCATGTTGACTAAAATTGTGAGCGCTTCGTAAAGAGGTTGATATGTCTTCCACATTGCCGCTGACCCTCAGCGCAATTCTGGCTCGTCGTGACTGGGAAAACCCGGGCGTGACGCAGTGGAATCGTCTGGCCGCACACGCGCCTTTTCATAGCTGGCGCGATGAAACCCTCGCCCGGGAGGATAAGCCTTCGCTGAGCGAGCGTCTGCTTAACGGCATCTGGCGATTCAGCTTTTTCCCGGCACCAGAGCAAGTGCCCGAGGCATGGGTAACGGACGATCTGTCTGATGCCGTTGAGATGCCCGTGCCGTCGAACTGGCAGATGGAGGGATTCGATACCCCCATCTACACCAACGTCACCTATCCGATAAATGTGAACCCGCCCTATGTACCGGCTGAAAACCCAACCGGTTGTTACTCGCTCACATTTGAGATGGATGATGCCTGGCTGCTCAGCGGGCAAACCCGCATTATCTTTGATGGGGTGAATTCAGCTTTTCATCTGTGGTGTAACGGCCAGTGGATGGGCTATTCCCAGGACAGCCGTCTGCCTGCGGAGTTCGACCTCAGCGCGGTGCTGCGACCGGGGCAGAACCGCCTGGCGGTGATGGTGTTACGCTGGTGCGACGGAAGCTACCTGGAAGATCAGGACATGTGGCGGATGAGCGGCATTTTCCGTGACGTCTCGCTGCTGCACAAGCCGGAAACGCAGATTGCCGATTATCAGATCGTGACCGATCTGAATGCCGAATGCGATCGGGCGCTGCTCCGGGTTGACGTTGCGCTGGAAGGCTTACGCTATGCCGAATGCGAGGTGGCGTTTACCCTGTGGCGTAACGGCGAAGCCTGCGCGCAAATCACGCAACAGCCCGGATCGGCCATCGTGGACGAACGCGGCAGTTGGGCGGAGCGGCTCACGGTGGCGATACCCGTGAACAATCCCGCGCTGTGGAGCGCTGAAACACCGGAACGCTATCGTTTGACCATGTCGCTTCGGGATGTGCAGGGCAACATGCTGGAGACTGAAGCCTGCGATGTCGGTTTCAGACGCGTCGAAATCAGCAACGGCCTGCTGAAGCTTAACGGCAAACCGCTGCTGATCCGCGGCGTGAACCGTCATGAACATCATCCTGAGAAGGGGCAGGTGATGGATGAGGCGACCATGCGCCTCGACATCCAACTGATGAAGCAGCATAACTTCAATGCCGTGCGCTGCTCGCATTATCCGAATCACCCTCTGTGGTACACGCTTTGCGATCGCTACGGCCTGTACGTGGTCGATGAGGCGAATATTGAAACCCATGGCATGGTGCCGATGAGCCGCCTGGCGGACGATCCGCGCTGGCTGCCTGCCATGAGCGAACGCGTAACGCGTATGGTGCAGCGGGACCGGAATCATCCGTCCATCATCATCTGGTCCCTGGGGAATGAGTCCGGGCATGGGGCGAATCACGATGCGCTGTACCGCTGGCTGAAAACCACCGATCCCACGCGGCCGGTGCAGTACGAAGGCGGGGGGGCCAGTACGGCGGCAACCGATATTATTTGCCCGATGTATGCCCGCGTCGATCAGGATCAGCCGTTCCCGGCGGTGCCAAAGTGGTCGATTAAAAAATGGATTGGTATGCCGGACGAAACCCGTCCGCTGATCCTGTGCGAGTATGCCCACGCGATGGGTAACAGCTTTGGCGGCTTTGCCAGCTACTGGCAGGCATTCCGCAGCCATCCCCGGTTGCAGGGCGGCTTTGTCTGGGACTGGGTCGATCAGGCACTGACGAAAAAAGCGGAAGACGGCACGGCATTCTGGGCCTACGGCGGCGATTTTGGCGATAAGCCCAACGATCGTCAGTTCTGCCTCAACGGGCTGGTGTTTCCCGATCGCACCCCGCATCCCGCCCTTTACGAGGCACAGCGTGCCCAGCAGTTCTTTACCTTTACGCTGGTGAGCACCGCTCCGCTGGTCGTCGATATCCAGAGCGATTATCTGTTCCGTCATACTGACAACGAGAGTCTGCTATGGTCGGTGGCGCGTGACGGTGCGGTGTTGGCTTCCGGCGAAATAACCCTTTCTGTTGCGCCCCAGGGAACACAGCGCGTTGAGATCCCGCAGACTGAATTCGGCGCTGAACCGTGCGAGGTCTGGCTCAACGTGGAGATCGTTCAGCCGCAGGCCACGCCGTGGTCGCCGTCCGGCCACCGTTGTGCCTGGGATCAGTGGCCGCTCCCGGCTCCGCTGTACCTTACGCCACCGAAAGCAGACGGAACCCCACCACAGTTAACGGTGCAGGAAGAGGTGCTGGACATCACTCATCAGCAGCAGCGCTGGCAGTTTAGCCGTCTCACCGGCAACCTGACCCAGTGGTGGAACGCGGGCGCTGAAACGCTCCGTTCCCCGCTAACGGATAACTTTACCCGCGCGCCGCTGGATAATGACATTGGCGTCAGCGAGGCGACCCGCATCGATCCGAACGCGTGGGTGGAACGCTGGAAAGCGGCAGGGATGTATGAGATATCCTCGCGCCTTATCCAGTGTGAAGCGGAACAGCATGCCCGTGAGGTGGTGGTGACCACGCAGCACGTCTGGGAGCATCAGGGTAAAGCGCTGTTTATCAGCTACAAGGTCTGGCGGATTGATGACCACGGGTTACTGCACGGTGATGTGCAGGTGACGGTGGCGTCTGACATTCCTGAGCCCGCTCGCGTGGGCCTGAGCGTTATGCTGGCGGATATCCCGCAAACGGTGCGCTGGCTGGGGCTGGGCCCGCTGGAGAATTATCCGGACAGAAAACTGGCGGCGCAGCAGGGGCGCTGGGCGTTACCGCTGGACGCCATGCAGACGCCGTATATCTTCCCGACGGAGAACGGTTTACGCTGCGACACCCGTGAGCTGACGTTTGGCTCACATCACTTCCAGGGACAGTTCCATTTCTCCCTGAGCCGTTACAGCCAGCAGCAACTGCATACGACAACGCATCAGCACTTGCTGCGGGAAGAGGCTGGCTGCTGGTTGAATCTTGATGCCTTCCACATGGGCGTGGGGGGGGACGACTCATGGAGCCCGAGCGTAGCTCCCGCCTTCATTCTGCAAAACCGTCGGCTGCGCTACACGTTTTGCTGGCAGCAGAACGGCTGAGCCGATACGTGCGGCCACTGCCGTGGCCGCACGTAACACCGCGTAATGGGTTTATTTCCTGAGGTTGTGCTCGGCCCAGCGAATGAAATCTTCTTTAGGCAGCGCCTTGCTGAAATACCAGCCCTGTCCGTACTGCACGCCGTGGCGATGCAACCATTCGAGCTGCCCTTCAGTTTCAATGCCTTCTGCGACCATCGCCAGCTTAAGCGATTTGGCCATTTCGATGATGTGGGGAGTCACGTTCTTATACTCCAGCGCGTCCACAAAGGATTTATCAATCTTCAGGGTATCGACATCAAGATCCTGCAAATAGCTCAGGCTGGAGTAACCCGTACCAAAATCATCAATGTAGATGGCATGCCCGGAGCGCCGAAACGCAGCGATGGCAGGGGCGCTGACGGCAGGATCGGCAAAGCCGCGCTCGGTCAATTCAAGGGCGATCTGGCGCGGGTGGACGCCCCATTTGTTGAGCAATTGACTCAGCAGGCGAGGCAGCTCGGGGGACGTTAAATCGGCTGGCGAAAGGTTGACAGAAATGTGCAGTTCCGGGTGATGATGCAGCCAGGCACCTAAATCCTCAAACACCTTATTCACCACCAGCTGTGTCAGCGTTGAAATAAGCCCCGTCTGCTCCGCCAGGGGAACAAAGAGATTAGGCGACAGGTCACTGCCATCTGGCTGCGGCCAGCGCATCAGCGCTTCTGCACCCACCAGTTTTCCACTGCATAGCGCCACAATGGGCTGATAGTGAACCTCGATCTCCCGGTTGTTGATCGCGTCGATCAGCCGGTTACGCGGGGAAAGCAAACGGCGGAGGATGCGAAGCACAATAAGGGCTGCAACCAGGCTTATCAGTATGCCTGCCGGTAGCCAGATGATCAGCTGCTGATGCCAGGATGCCGCGAGCGGTTTTAACGATGCCCAGGCAATAACCGTAAGCCCCAGTTCTGGCACCGGTTTCAACACGTACATCGAGCCGTTGTATTGCACGCGCTTAACGTCCTGCTGCTCCTTAACGACAGAAAGAATATACGGGTCGAGAATATTGCTTCTGGCAAATATCCGATGGGTTTCGCTTCCCACCAGGGCGGCATCCATCGAAATGTCACCGAACGGGACAACATCCACAAGCGACTCCGGATCGACCATTACCAGATAATGTCCTTTCCCCAGAACGGCCATATAACGGTGAATGCCGAGGTCGTTTTGCGAGGTGAGCCACGCGCTATATCCGTCTGCGGTGATCCGCATCGGGGGCGGTAAGATCGCCGTATTACTGGATTGTTCCAGAGAGGAGCAGAGCGGCTTCAGGTTATCGATATACATCACTTCCTGAATATAGCGCCATGAGAACGCGACACGACGCATTTCGCGTAAGTGCGGAGGAGTGCAGGGCGGGGCGTTGAACAACTGTAGGTGCGTGAGCGCCTGTTTTGCCTGCGCAACGACTCTGTCGGTACGGATCAGGGCGCGCGAGGCATATCTGTCCAGTGCATCCACAAATTTCGCCTCTGCCTGACGATGCGCCAGCCAGATACTGAGGCACACAGGGACCAGCACAGAGAAGATCAGTACGCCTGTCACCAGGCTGACCAGATGTCGGGTTCGCATGCTGCTGTATCCTTTCCATATGCCCGACCAGGGCATGGAGTTTGCGCGCCAGATGAAAAATTTTTTATCGCTAAATGATATAGTTATAGCATGTAACAGTCTCTCGCAGTATTTGAAAACCTTTCAAAAACAGGCTGTGCGTCACAGGGGTTGTTTTTGCAGCAAAGCTCAGATAGTATTTTGTTATGTTATAACAATACATGAAGGCCAGAGATGAAACCGAATATCCATCCAACCTATCGCACCGTTGTGTTTCACGACACCACGGCTAATGAATATTTTAAAGTTGGCTCAACGATTAAGACAGACCGTGAAATTGAACTTGAGGGGAAAACGTATCCCTACGTTACTCTTGATGTCTCCTCTAAATCACATCCGTTTTATACCGGGAAGCAGAAGACCTTCTCGACGGATGGCAGCGCGGCACGCTTCCGCAAGCGTTTTGGTGGCTTTCTTGATGCGAAGCGAGGCTAATCATGCAGGTGCTTAACTCATTGCGCAGTGCAAAACAGCGTCACCCGGATTGCCAGATAGTCAAACGCAAGGGACGCTTATACGTGATTTGCAAATCTAACCCGCGCTTTAAGGCGGTGCAGGGGCGTAAAAAAAGACGCTAGACGCGCGTTTCTCGCCAGCTTTCCAGGGATCTTTTCTGTTTGCCATCGACGGTAAAATTGTCGGTGGCAAGCCAGCTTTCAAACGCGCTCGCCAGCGCTGACCACTCTTTGTCGAGAATTGAAAACCAGTCGGTGTCCCGGTTTCGGCCTTTAATGACCAGCGCCTGGCGAAAACGCCCTTCAAACTGAAACCCAAGACGCAGGGCCGCTTTGCGGGAGGGTTCGTTCAGGCTGTTGCACTTCCATTCATAACGTCGGTAGCCCAGGGTATCGAACACGTACCGCATCAGCAGATACTGCGCTTCTGTCGACATGGGCGTGCGGCTTAACAGTGACGAGAAGTGAACATGTCCCACTTCTACAACGCCGTTTTTAGGATCGATCCGCATAAGGGACAGCGTCCCGACAGGAGATTGGGTCTGGTTATCGATAACGCTAAAGTGGATGGGATCGGATAATTTGCTCACGCTCGCCACCCATTCGGCAAACTCCTCTGCGGTGGCATCGGGTTCACGCAGCAGCCACGTCCAGCTTCGGGTATCTCCGGCCAGGGAATACGCAGAGAACAACGCGTGGGCATGCTCCACGCGCAGCGGCTCAAGCCGACAATAGCGACCCTGAAGTACCACCCGGGACGGGGGCGGGCGAGGCTGCCAGTCGGCAAGGCTTTCCCCTACAGGTTGTCCAAACTCATTGAATATACTCATCTTTATTACCACGATGTTGAAAAGATCTCCAGATTAGTGAATTACTGGTTCCTTAAAAAGAACCACCAGGCTATGTTTTGCTGGTACCACGAGGAGGTAAAGATGAATATACCGGGTGATGAGCTATACACCCTGCTCCATGCTGCGCTGAAAAAACGTGGGGAAGAAACGCTCCAGCGCGCGCTCTACCTTGCTTTGCGGGAGGCCATACTGTGCGGAAGGCTTCGGTCCGGCAGTCATTTGCCCGGCTCGCGAACGCTGGCGCAGCAGATCTCGGTGTCCCGAAACACCGTTAATGCGGCGCTGGACCAGCTCACGCTCGAAGGTTATTTGCTGCGTAGCCGCCAGGGTACGCGGGTGGGGCAATTCGCTCATCGTACGATTGCCCGGACATTACCGGACCCGGACGTCAGGCTGACAAAACGTGTTGCCCTGCTGCCCGCGCCTGTGCCGCGCGACACTCCGGTGATGGCATTTACGCCAGGAACGCCTGCCATCAACTATTTCCCCTTGCCGCTGTGGCGGCGGTTATACGATCGCGTCCTGCGCGAGGAGGGGAGCGCCCTGTTAGGGTATGGCGACCCGGCCGGCGAGCCGACGCTACGGGCCGCCATTGCCCGCCATCTTGCGCTCTCCCGCGGCATTGACTGCGATGCCAGCCAGATTGTGATAACCGAAGGGGCACTGGAGGGCGTCAATCTGTGCACGATGCTGTTAAGCGAGCCGGGGGATGTCGCCTGGGTTGAAAATCCCGGCTATAGCGGTGCTAAAAGCGCTTTCGTCAAAACCGGCCTGGCGATGAGCGGCATACCGGTTGATGACGAGGGGATGTGCTGGGAAGGGTTGTGTGCGCCTTCACCCACGCTGATTTTTACCTCGCCATCGCATCAGTTCCCTTACGGAAGCGTGCTCAGCGCGCGGCGGCGTCTGGCGCTGCTGGAACTGGCCCGGCAGCACAGCGCGTGGATCATTGAGGACGATTACGACAGCGAATTCCGTTATGCCGGTGAGCCAGTACCGGCGATGCTGGGAATGGTCAACAATGCGCCCGTTGTGTATCTGGGGACGTTCAGCAAAACGCTGTTTCCGTCGCTCAGAATGGGGTTCATGGTATTACCGCCAGCGCTGGCGAAGGCGGCGCGTCCGGCCATCGGCTCGCTGCTGCGCGGCGGGCATCGCGCTGAACAGCGCACCCTGGCGCTATTTATTGAGGAAGGCCACTATGCGCGACATCTTGCCGCCATGCGCCGACTTTATCGTAAGCGATACCGCCAGCTGCGGGAGGTGCTAAGCGCAGAGCTTCATACGCCGCACCGTGTTCTTGCCGGAGAAGGAGGGATGCACCTGGCGCTGGCAATTGACGGTATCGACGACCAGCGGCTGGTGGAGCAGGCAAGAGCGTTTCAGCTGGCACCCGCTGCACTGAGCGGGTACTACCTTGAGACGACGCAGGGGCAAACCGGTCTGGTTTTAGGTTACGGCAATACCTCTGCTTCGCAGTTTGCGCCGGGTATTCGACGTCTTCAGGCGCTCATTACACAGCAGCGGGGCGGGAAAGGGTAAAGACATCATAAAAAGAGAGCTGGCCCTTGGTGATGACCATTTTCTGCAACTTCTCTTTTTGCCCGGCTTCAACAGCCGGCGAGTGCAGGATGCTGTCGATCAGCTCCTTCGGCACGTAACGCGTGTTGTACCACTCCCCGTTGTAGCAGACGCGGAAATCGAGTACGTCGATATCTTCATACCGGTAACGCGGATTGACGTCGAAAAAGAAAAACGCGTTAAACACCACGAACAGCACAACCAGCAGCCAGACGGAATCGACCAGCGTTTCAGACTTCAGCATGACGATAAGCGTTGCCAGCCAGGCGGCGTACATGGCGACGAACAATCCGGGATGTTTGCGAATAAAGCTGATGCTAAAGCGCGGACGATTGTCGCGCTTTTCGCGGGTATTGAGCTCGTCGATGGTGGCGGTAAGCAGGCGCTGTATCTCTGTCATTTTTTGCCTTTATGATTGTTAAAAATACAGGTGATCTGCCTATTTTATGAGAGGGGTTTATGCGATGAAAGTAACAGTTATGCCAGGAAAAAGCATAACAGTTACTCAGGATGCGCTTAGATCATTTTAATGATTTTCGCCGGATTCCCGCCCACTACCGCATTGGCCGGCACGTCTTTGGTCACTACCGCGCCGGAAGCGATAACCGCATTATCGCCAATGGTCACGCCCGGATTAATCACCGCGCGTCCGCCGATCCAGACGTTATGGCCTATGGTGACCGATTTACCGTACTCCAGCCCGCTGTTACGTTCGGTCGCGTCCAGAGGATGCGTGGCCGTATAAATGTGCACCCCCGGTGCGAGCATACAGTTATCGCCAATGCGGATAGGGCAGACGTCCAGCATGACGCAGTCGAAGTTGGCGTAAAAATTGTTGCCCAGATAGATGTTATAGCCGTAGTCGCAGCGGAAACTCGGCTCAATATAAGCGCCTTCGCTTTGACCCAGCAGGTCAGATAATAAGGCGCGACGTTCGGCCTTCTCATCGGGTGCGGTATGGTTATAGCGGTGAAC
This sequence comes from Enterobacter cloacae complex sp. SYL001, assembly GCF_049237025.1. Taxonomy (NCBI): domain Bacteria; kingdom Pseudomonadati; phylum Pseudomonadota; class Gammaproteobacteria; order Enterobacterales; family Enterobacteriaceae; genus Enterobacter; species Enterobacter cloacae complex sp. SYL001. Next base: position 82,736 of record NZ_JBMKJI010000005.1, read on the forward strand.
AATATGACGAGCGCGTAAACGGTCAGCCCTCAGCGTGTCATCGCCGGGGCGATAATATTCACCGGCAATCATCTTCTGTTTTTCTTCACTCATGGGAACCTCTCTGGAATCGTTTTACGTAGCGTAAAGAGGATTAGCCAGAAAGGGAACGTTCCCTAAAAGTGGCTGTGACGGGAGTCACAACATTCTTGCGTATAAATACGTTTTATACGGGGACCTGGCGTTTGCACTTGAAGCGTAATACGAAAGGTAAATTCAGCTTAACAACGGGCGTAGTGCCTTAAAGTCTCTCTTCAGGGCGTAGTGCCTTAAAGTCTCTCTTCAACGACTAACGAACAAATTTCCATACCGAAGAGGGGATCTTGTCATAGAGTTTATTCATGGTCAGTTCAGCAAGACGATGGTCGGCAGCTGAATAAAATACCGCCAGTTCATTATCAGACAGCTCGTATTTATTTTTCTCAATAACTCGTTCGAGCGTGTCAATTGACTGACAGCGTCGCAGGCGCATCAAATAATCGACTTTAGTTAATGGTTTATCAGACATAAAATTCACCTTAGTATTTGTAATAATTTTAACAGGAAAGACTAACCGGATTAGCTCTGCTGACATTCGTGAAGCAGCGAAATAGACGGTTTCCTGATTTACGCCATTTCTGCAAATCCTGTGCGTTAATGCCGTAGCTGCTGAACAACATAAAGGTGTCGTCCAGGTATTCATCAATTTGCTCTATCAACTTATTATCTTCATTGTACTTAATTTTATAATTAAGTGCGAAGGTTGCGATATGCTCGATCAGCTCATTAAGCTGTAAATTGATAGCAGACGTTGGATCGTTCACCCAGCCATGGTTACTTTCTTCAAGATTGGCAAGGCAGTCATGGTACAAGGATTCGCAGAGAAATTTCAACTGCGCGATATCATGCCTTTTTGGCGAGTACTCGTCCATAGCGCATCCCCTTCTGAGTGATTTTTTACTCACCGAACATCATGTCGGGATGGATACAACTTGCTTAGCCACACGGGAGCTGTGTTCCTGATAACTCTAACTATAAGCCACTCTGATCAGGATTTCACCGCGCTATTACGAAAAATTACAATTAAAACGTTTCCTTGCGAGCGCTTACGCAAATGTGACCTCTGACGCGAACACTTTTATCGAGAGAAACCCTTTTTTTAATCCGTTCCTTAAGATTCATTGAGTTAGCGCAATGTTTCATTTGAAGTCCGGATTCAGATGTCTTCGGCATTTACGATGATTTAGGATTTGTCCGAATATTTTAGGCGATGAATTGATATTAAAAGAATGCTGAATTCTACGATTAGCTTATCGGATTATTATGATAAGTCTTATCAGGACGGGTGAAAATAAATAAAACGACAATAAGACTATTTTATGAATTTTTCTGAAAATGAAAAAGGCCGCAAATGCGGCCTTTTTATCATGTGAAACCGGTATCAGTGATGTTCTACCGAATGATTGTGCTCCACATCTTCATTTTTGCGGCTAAAGCGGCGACGTACCACCACGAAGAACACCGGTACAAAGAAGATGGCGAGAACGGTCGCAGTGACCATACCACCCATTACACCGGTACCTACCGCGTTCTGTGCGCCGGAGCCTGCGCCTGAGCTGATAACCAGCGGCATAACGCCGAGGATAAACGCCAGGGACGTCATCAGGATTGGACGCAGACGCATACGAACGGCTTCAAGCGTTGCTTCAATCAGGCCTTTACCTTCTTTCTCCATCAGATCTTTGGCGAATTCGACGATAAGTATCGCGTTCTTCGCCGACAAGCCAATGGTTGTCAGCAGGCCCACCTGGAAGTAAACGTCGTTAGTCAGCCCTCGGAAGGTTGCGGCAAGCAGCGCACCGATAACCCCCAGCGGAACCACGAGCATAACGGAGAACGGAATCGACCAGCTCTCATACAATGCCGCCAGACACAGGAACACCACAATCAGTGAAATGGCGTACAGGGCAGGGGCCTGGTTACCGGACAGACGTTCCTGATAGGACATACCGGTCCAGTCGTAGCCAATACCCGCAGGCAGTTTGCTGGCCAACTCTTCCATCAGGTTCATGGCTTCACCGGTGCTTCGGCCCGGCGCCGCCTGACCGAGGATCTCCATCGATGGCAAGCCGTTATAACGCTCCAGACGCGGCGAACCGTATTCCCAGCGCGAAGTTGAGAAGGCGGAGAACGGCACCATCTGGCCATCACTGCCGCGAACGTACCAGTTGTTGATATCGTTCGGCAGCATACGGTATTGCGCTTCGGACATGACGTACACTTTCTTCACGCGACCACGGTCGATGAAGTCGTTGACGTAGCTGCCACCCCAGGCTGCACCCAGCGTGGTATTGATGTCACTGATGGACACACCCAGCGCCTGTGCTTTTTCCTGGTCGATATCGATCTTGTACTGCGGCGTATCTTCCAGACCGTTAGGACGCACGCCCACCAGCAGGTCAGGGTGTTTAGCCACCTCGCCAAATAGCTGGTTACGCGCCTGAGTCAGTTTTTCGTGGCCCAGACCGCCCTGGTCAATCAGCTGGAAGTCGAAGCCGGTCGCCGTACCCAGTTCAACAATCGCTGGCAGGTTAAAGGCGAAGACCATCGCATCTTTAATCTGTGAGAAGGTACCCATGGCCCGGTTGGTAATGGCTTCAACTTTGTTCTCATCACCCGGACGTTCGGACCAGTCTTTCAGAGAAACGAAGGCAATACCGGTGTTCTGACCACGACCCGCGAAGCCAAAGCCGTTAACCGCAAACACGGATTCGACGTTGTCTTTCTCTTTGGTCAGGAAGTAGTCGGTCATCTCATCCAGCACTTTTTGCGTACGTTCTTGCGTCGCACCCGCCGGAAGCTGAGCCATGCTCAGGAACACGCCCTGGTCTTCATCTGGCAGGAACGAGCTTGGCAGACGAACAAACAGGAAAGCCATGCCCACCACGATGATGATATAGAGCAGCAGATAACGACCGGTGCTGCGCAGGATGTTCCCCACGCTGTCGGTGTAGTGATGCGTACTCTTATCAAACATGCGGTTAAACCAGCCGAAGAACCCTTTGTGCTCGCCGTGGCCACCTTTCTTAATCGGCTTCAGCATGGTCGCACACAGGGCTGGCGTCAGGATCAGGGCTACCAGCACCGACAGCGCCATCGCGGAAACGATGGTAATAGAGAACTGACGGTAAATCGCACCGGTTGAACCCCCGAAGAAGGCCATCGGGATAAATACCGCAGACAGAACCATCGCGATACCGACCAGCGCGCCCTGGATCTGGCCCATTGATTTACGGGTTGCTTCCTTCGGCGGCAGGCCTTCTTCCGCCATCACACGCTCAACGTTTTCGACCACTACGATGGCGTCATCCACCAGCAGGCCGATGGCGAGCACCATCCCGAACATCGTCAGGGTGTTTATCGAATAGCCAAATATCGCCAGAACCGCGAAGGTGCCGAGCAGTACAACCGGCACGGCGATGGTTGGGATCAGCGTTGCGCGGAAGTTTTGCAGGAACAGGTACATTACCAGGAAGACGAGGATGATCGCCTCAACCAGGGTTTTTACCACTTCGTGAATCGAAATTTTAACGAACGGCGTGGTGTCATACGGGTAAACAATTTTCAGACCTGACGGGAAGAAAGGTTCCATCTTCTTCAGTTCTGCACGGATAGCCGTCGCGGTGTCCAGGGCGTTCGCCCCAGTCGCCAGTTTGATACCTAAACCGGAAGCCGGTTTACCGTTGAACTTCGCAATAACGTCGTAGTTCTCGCCACCCAGCTCCACTTTCGCCACGTCACGCAGGCGAACCTGCGAACCGTCCTGATTCACCTTCAGCAGAATTTTACTGAACTCATCCGCCGAGGTCAGACGCGTTTGCGCGATGATAGACGCGTTAAGCTGCTGGCCTTTCACCGGCGGCGTGCCGCCTAACTGACCGGCTGCAACCTGGGCGTTTTGCGCTTTAATTGCGCTGATCACGTCAACCGGGGTCAGCTGGAAGTTGTTCAGCTTATTCGGATCCATCCAGATACGCATCGCGTACTGTGAACCGAACAGCTGAACGTCACCCACACCAGACGTACGGCTGATGGCGTCCTTCATGTTGGCGCCCACATAGTCGGAAATATCTTCCTGCGTCATGGTGCCATCGGTGTTAATCACGCCGACAACCATCAGGAAGCTACTGGACGATTTCTCGACGCTCACACCCTGTTGTTGCACTTCCTGCGGCAGCAGGGGCATCGCCAGCTGCAGTTTGTTCTGCACCTGAACCTGCGCAATGTCCGCATCCGTACCGGATTCAAAGGTCAGGGTAATCTGAACTGTACCGGTTGAGTCACTGTTTGAGGACATGTACATCAGGTTATCGATACCGTTCATGTTCTGTTCGATAACCTGCGTAACGGTGTCCTGCACCGTTTTGGCATCAGCGCCCGGGTAGGTTGCGGAGATCGTCACTGCCGGCGGCGCAATCGTTGGATATTGCGCAACAGGCAGCTTAAGGATCGCAAGTCCCCCGGCCAGCATGATGATAATGGCGATCACCCACGCAAATATGGGGCGATCGATAAAGAAATTAGGCATGTCTTAACGGCTCCTGTTTAAGTTAAGACTTGGTTTGTTCTGACTGGCCAGCGGCCGATGCTTGTTGTTTGTCGTCAGATTTCACTTCCTGAGCTTTGACCTGCGCGCCAGGACGAACTTTTTGCAAACCAGTAATAATCACGCGATCGCCATCTTTCAGACCTTCCGTTACCAGCCACTTGTCGCCAATCGCCTGCGTTGCAGTGATATTGCGTGTTTCGACTTTGTTATCGGCACCCACAACCAGCGCGCTCGCATCGCCGCGTGGCGTACGGGTCACACCTTGCTGCGGAACCAGAATGGCGCTTGGGTTAGTCCCTTCTTCAAGACGGGCGCGTACGAACATACCCGGCAGCAGGGTTTTATCCGGATTCGGGAAAATAGCCCGGATGGTGATAGAGCCGGTGGTCTGATCGACGGTCACATCAGAAAATTCCAGTGTGCCTGTCTGTGAGAACTTGATACCGTCGTTGGTAACCAGTTCAACTTTGGCTTTACCGTTTTCCTGTTTCAGTTGTCCGCTGGCAAGCTCCTGTTTGAGACGCAGGAAATCGTTGCTGGACTGTGTAACGTCAACGTAGATCGGGTCAAGCTGCTGCACGGTGGCCAGCGCGTTGGTTTGACCGTTCTGCACCAGCGCACCTTCGGTGACGGCTGATTTACCAATACGACCGCTGATAGGGGAGGTCACTTTGGTGTAGGCGAGGTTAATACGCGCGGTTTCTACCGCCGCTTTCGCCGCCACAACGGCTGCATTGGCTTGCTGTGCATCGGCCAGGGCAGAATCGTAATCCTGTTGACTGATGTACTGCGTGCCGAGCAGTTTCTTGTAACGATTCAACGTCAGTTGCGAAATTTTGGCTGCCGCTTCTGCTTTCGCCAGATCGCCTTTAGCGCTCTCATAAGACGCCTGATAGGTTGCTGGATCAATCTGATAAAGAGACTCACCTGCTTTCACATCACCGCCTTCGGTGAAGTTACGTTTCAGGATGATACCGCTCACCTGCGGACGTACTTCTGCAATGCGATAGGCGCTGGTGCGGCCCGGTAGTTCTGTTGTCATCTGGAGAGGTTCGGATTTGAGCGTCACGACGCCAACTTCTGGCACCTGCTGAGCTCCTTGTTGAGCCTCTTTGTCGTCACATCCTGTAAGCGCTAAGCTGCCTGAGAGCATCAGAACGACCGCCAGAGGCGTTAACCCTCTGTTTTTGTTCATATGTAAACCTCGAGTGTCCGATTTCAAATTGATCAAGGGTCCTGAGTCTAAAAACCCATTGCTGCGTTTATATTATCGTCATGCTATGGTACATACATTCATAAATGTATGTAAATCTGACTCCTGTAAATTCATCAACGTATGGCACGAAAAACCAAACAACAAGCGCTGGAAACCCGACAACACATTCTGGATGTGGCAATGCGTTTGTTCTCACAGCAGGGTGTTTCGGCAACCTCGCTGGCGCAGATTGCTCAGGCCGCGGGCGTCACGCGGGGAGCGATTTACTGGCATTTTAAAGACAAGTCAGATCTGTTTGGTGAAATCTGGGAGCTTTCAGAGTCCAGCATCAGCGATCTTGAGAGTGAGTATCGGGCAAAATTCCCTCACGATCCACTCTCAGTATTAAGAGAAATATTAGTATATATCCTTGAAGCGACTGTTGTGGAAGAACGCCGACGTCTGATGATGGAAATCATCTTCCATAAATGTGAGTTTGTTGGCGAAATGGCGGTGGTTCAGCAGGCGCAGCGCGACCTGTGTCTGGAAAGCTACGATCGCATCGAGCAAGTTCTTAAGGAATGTATGCAGGCCGACATGCTTCCCGCTACGCTGTTAACGCGCCGGGCGGCGATCCTGATGCGCAGCTATATTTCCGGCCTGATGGAAAACTGGCTTTTCGCCCCGCAGTCGTTCGATCTGAAATCAGAGGCGCGCAGCTACGTCGCGATTTTCCTGGAGATGTGCCAGCTTTGCCCGACCCTCCGCAGCGAGGGAGCGCCGCTTACTGCCTGAATCTTTCCAGGAAATGTCTTAGAGGATTACCTTCCCGCTATTCTGCTTTAGCCCGGCGTGATATTCTTCACGCCCGACTATTTTCGGTCATTTCTCAGATCACATTCACGACTATGCTGCACACCTATCGCTCGACACATTCTGTTCTGGCCGTTTTTTTGATCCTGCTGTTTTTCTTTGCAGCCGCACCGCATTCCTGGGCCCGTGCAGACAACGGCAGTGACGTCCCGACGCGTGCCGAGGTTCAGTCGCAACTCGACACCCTGAATAAACAAAAAGATCTCTCCGCCCAGGAAAAGCTCGTTCAGCAGGACCTGACGGAAACCCTGGATACGCTGGATAAGATCGATCGCATCAAAGCCGAAACGACCCAGCTGCGGCAGAAGGTCGCTCAGGCGCCGGAGAACATGCGTAAAGCAACGGAGGCCCTGAACGCGCTTAGCGACGTTGATAACGACGATGAAACCCGAAAAACGCTTGCCACGCTTTCGTTGCGCCAGCTTGAGTCGCGCGTGGCGCAGCTGCTGGACGATCTGCAAACGGCGCAGTCCGATCTCTCGACCTATAACAGCCAGCTGGTTTCGCTGCAAACCCAGCCTGAGCGCGTGCAGAACGCCATGTATTCTGCATCGCAACAGCTACAGCAGATACGTAACCGTCTGAATGGCATTACCGTGGGGGAAGGGGCGCTTCGACCGACCCAGCAAACGCTGCTGAACATCCAGCAGACGCTGCTGAACGCGGAGATTGAACAGCAGCGTAAGAGTCTGGAAGGCAACACGGTGTTGCAGGATGCGCTGCAAAAACAGCGTGACTACGTGAACGCGAATATCAACCGGCTCGAGCATCAGCTTCAGCTGTTGCAGGAGGCGGTGAACAGCAAGCGCCTGACGCTGACCGAAAAAACGGCGCAGGAAGCGGTCTCGCCAGACGAAACGGCGCGTATCCAGGCCAATCCGCTGGTGAAGCAGGAGCTGGAAATTAACCATCAGCTGAGCGAGCGCCTGATTCAGGCGACTGAAAGCGGCAGCGCGCTGGTGCAGCAGAATATTAAAGTCAAAAACTGGCTGGATCGCGCTTTGCAGGCTGAGCGCAATGTCAAAGAGCAGATTGCCGTCCTGAAGGGAAGCCTGCTGCTGTCGCGCATTCTTTACCAGCAGCAGCAGACGCTGCCGTCCGCCGACGAGCTGGAAGACATGACCAACCGCATTGCTGATTTGCGTCTTGAACAGTTTGACGTTAACCAGCAGCGCGATGCCCTGTTCCAGAGCGATACGTTTGTTGCCAAAGTGGAAGAAGGCCATTCAAGTGAAGTAAACGGTGAAGTTCACGACGCGCTGTTGCAGGTTGTGGATATGCGCCGCGAACTGCTCGATCAGCTTAATAAGCAGCTGGGCAACCAGCTGATGATGGCGATTAACCTGCAAATCAACCAGCAGCAGCTGGTGAGCGTGTCTAAAAGCCTCCAGGAGATCCTGACCCAGCAGATTTTCTGGGTGAACAGCAACAAACCCATGGACTGGGACTGGTTTAAATCTTTCCCTGAAACGCTGAAATCCCAGATCAAAAGCATGAAAATTACCGTGAACTGGGAGAAAGCCTGGCCTGCGGTAATGATTGCCTTCCTTGCGGGTCTGCCTTTGCTGCTCATCGCCGGAGTAATACGCTGGCGTTTGAAATGGCTGAAGCAGTACCAGGCGAAGCTGGCCTCGGAAGTGGGGCAACTGCGTAACGACAGCCAGCTGCACACACCGAAAGCGATCCTGATCGATCTGATCCGTGCTCTGCCGGTCTGCCTGCTGATCCTCGCCGTCGGCCTGATCCTGTTGACCATGCAGCTCAATATCAGCGACCTGCTGTGGGCGTTCAGCAAAAAGCTGGCGCTGTTCTGGCTGGTGTTTGGTCTGTGCTGGAAAGTGCTGGAAAAAGACGGCGTCGCGGTCCGACACTTCAACATGCCGGAGAAACTCACCAGCCACTGGCGTCGCCAGATTGAACGTATCAGCCTCGCGCTGTTGCCGCTGCACTTCTGGTCCGTTGTGGCCGAGCTTTCGCCGCTGCATCTGATGGATGACGTGCTGGGACAGCTGGTAATTATGCTGAACCTGCTGCTGATAGCCGTCCTGATGTGGCCGATGTGCCGCGACAGCTGGCGTGATAAAGAGTCCCACAATCTTCGTCTGGTTACCGTAACGGTGCTGGCGATCATTCCGCTGGCGCTGATGGTGCTGACGGCAACGGGTTACTTCTATACCACGCTTCGTCTGTCAGGCCGCTGGATTGAAACCGTGTATCTGGTGATCCTGTGGAACCTGCTGTTCCAGACCGTGCTGCGCGGTTTGAGCGTGGCGGCGCGCCGCATTGCGTATCGTCGCGCTGTTGCCCGTCGACAGCATCAGGTTAAAGAGGGGGCTGAAGGGGCTGAGCCGCAGGAAGAGCCGACCATTGCCCTGGAGCAGGTCAACCAGCAAACGATGCGTATTACCATGCTGGTGATGATTGCGCTGTTTGCGGTGATGTTCTGGGCCATCTGGTCTGATTTAATTACCGTCTTCGCCTACCTCGACAGTATCACCCTCTGGCAATACAACGGTACCGAAGCGGGCGCTGCGGTAATGAAAAGCGTCACCATGGGCAGCCTGCTCTTTGCGCTGGTGTCGTCGGTGGTGGCCTGGGCGTTGATCCGCAACCTGCCTGGTCTGCTGGAAGTGCTGGTGCTCTCAAGGCTGAACCTGCGTCAGGGGGCGTCGTATGCCATTACCACCATCCTGAACTACGTCATTATTATTGTCGGGGCGATGACGGTATTCGGCTCGCTGGGCGTCTCGTGGGATAAACTCCAGTGGCTGGCGGCGGCGCTGTCGGTAGGTCTGGGCTTCGGCTTGCAGGAGATCTTCGGTAACTTTGTTTCTGGCCTGATAATCCTGTTCGAACGTCCGGTGCGTATCGGCGATACCGTCACCATCGGCACCTTCTCCGGGACCGTCAGCAAGATCCGTATTCGTGCGACCACCATCACTGACTTCGATCGTAAAGAGGTGATCATCCCGAACAAAGCCTTCGTGACCGAGCGACTGATCAACTGGTCGCTTTCGGATACTACGACGCGCGTGGTGGTCCGACTCGGGGTGGCCTATGGTTCAGATCTGGATAAAGTGAAAGAGGTCCTGCTGGAAGCCGCGAAATCACATCCTAAAGTGATGCACGATCCTGCGCCTGACGTGTTCTTCACCACCTTCGGGCCAAGCACGCTGGATCATGAGCTGCGCCTGTACGTACGCGAACTACGCGATCGCAGCTACACTGTCGATGAGCTGAACCGCACCATTGACCGTCTGTGCCGTGAAAACAACATTAATATCGCCTTCAACCAGCTTGAAGTTCACCTGCGTAACGAGAAAGGTGACGAACATACGGAAGTGAAGCGCGAGATTAAGGGTGACGAAAACTCCGCCCCTCACCCTGCCCTCTCCCCAGAGGGGAGAGGGTAAAAAGCGAATCAGGGCAGATCTTTCAAACCGCACCTAACGGTCCCCTCTCCCTCCAGGGAGAGGGCTAGGGTGAGGGTGAGGGCAACCGGCCTTCACCTTTCCCTCAAAATCCCGCCGCACAATCTCCAGCGCTTTCAGCACCGTCTCCGCCGGGATCTCGTGATTCTCCAGCAGCATAATTAAATCGACGGCCAGCTTGACCTCGTCGGGGGCATTTTCCAGTGACATTAGTGGCTCCTTTTAACGGGTCAGGCGTTCAATGACGCGTTCAATCTCATCCAGCGCCTGACGGCAGCGGACGATGCGGCCTTCCAGCGCGCTGATTTCACGCATTAATAACTGCTGCTGTTGCAGCGTTTCGCTGGTGGTCAGGCGGGCTTCGCGCTCACACTTCATCTCAAACAGACGCCGCTCAAACTCCTGGTTCTCCAGCCGCTTGCGCTGCCATTTTCCGAGCCCAGGCGAGGCGCTGTCCCACGCCCGTAGCGGCCAGGCGGCGATTTCGCGGTGCAGGGCGGTGATCTGCTCGGTAAGATGCTCCGCAAGCCACACCACCTGTTCCTGCTGTTCACTCTCAACCGCGTGGCGAAGCTCGTCGAGGTTGGTCTGCATTTCAGCAAGGTAATCCTGAATGACGGTACTGCGGGTGCGGAAGAGCTGCCGGTCAAAGCGCGGTTTCAGCGTAGCATGTCCCATCAGCGGTGTGGCCTGCGCCCGCAGCGCGATCAGCTGATTTTGCAGCCTCTCAAGAAGCAGTGCTGTTTTCAATGCGCTCTCCAGTGGTAAAGTAGCCGTTCAGTTTGATAACGATTCGCATTATGCAGCGTACTATTTTAATCATCATTGGCTGGCTCGCGGTAGTGCTGGGTACGCTGGGCATCGTATTGCCCCTGCTGCCGACCACCCCGTTCATCCTGTTGGCCGCCTGGTGCTTCGCCCGCTCGTCGCCGCGTTTTCACCACTGGCTCCTGTACCGTTCGTGGTTTGGCGGCTACCTGCGGCACTGGCAAAAACACCGGGCCATGCCGCCCGGGGCCAAGCCGCGCGCCATTGCCTTCATCCTGATCACCTTCGCCGTCTCGTTATGGCTGGTGAAAATGATGTGGGTGCGCATTCTGCTGCTGGCGATCCTGGTCTGCCTGCTGATCTTCATGTGGCGGATCCCCGTGGTTGATGAAAAGCAACAAAAGCACTGAAGCCTCATCATGGCGGTTGCAATTATGGCGCACAGCCAGTAAATTCGACCGTTTTCGAGCACAGGTGCGCCTGGTCAAAGGTTAAACAACTGTTACTTTGACCGACTCGTCGCGCGCCGTGAGTAACACTGTTTCATTTAGGCACAAACCGATGACCGCAACTGCACAGCAGCTTGAATATCTGAAAAATAGCATCAAAAGTATCCAGGATTATCCAAAGCCTGGCATTCTTTTCCGTGATGTCACCAGCTTGCTGGAAGACCCGAAAGCGTACGCCCTCAGCATTGAACTGCTGGTTGAGCGTTATAAAAACGCCGGGATCACCAAAGTAGTAGGTACCGAAGCCCGTGGCTTCCTGTTCGGCGCACCGGTTGCGCTGGCGATGGGCGTGGGTTTTGTGCCGGTGCGTAAGCCGCGCAAACTGCCGCGTGAAACCATTGCTGAGAGCTATGAGCTGGAATACGGCACCGATCAGCTGGAAATTCACGTTGATGCCATCAAGCCAGGCGACAAAGTGCTGGTGGTGGACGATCTGCTGGCAACCGGCGGCACCATCGAAGCGACCGTGAAGCTGATCCGCCGTCTGGGCGGGGAAGTGACCGACGCGGCATTCATCATCAACCTGTTCGATCTTGGCGGCGAGCAGCGCCTGGAAAAACAGGGTATTACCAGCTACAGCCTGGTGCCTTTCCCGGGACATTAATCCCGTATCTCACAACCTCGCTCAATGGGTGAGGTTGTGATAGCATTCCCCTCCATTAATTCACCTTCCAGCGTTGCAGAGCCTGCCCATGAGTTATCAGGTGTTAGCCCGTAAATGGCGACCACAAACCTTTGCTGACGTTGTCGGTCAGGAACATGTGCTGACGGCCCTGGCGAACGGCTTGTCGCTAGGTCGCATCCATCACGCCTATCTTTTCTCCGGCACCCGCGGCGTCGGTAAAACCTCTATTGCCCGTCTGCTGGCAAAAGGTCTGAACTGCGAAACCGGGATCACCGCCACCCCGTGCGGCGTATGTGACAACTGCCGGGAGATCGAGCAGGGGCGTTTTGTCGATCTGATCGAGATCGACGCCGCCTCGCGCACCAAGGTGGAAGACACCCGCGATCTGCTCGACAACGTGCAGTACGCCCCGGCGCGCGGCCGCTTCAAGGTCTATCTGATCGATGAAGTACACATGCTGTCGCGCCACAGCTTCAACGCCCTGCTGAAAACGCTGGAAGAGCCGCCTGCGCATGTCAAATTCCTGCTGGCGACCACCGATCCGCAAAAGCTGCCGGTCACGATCCTGTCGCGCTGCCTGCAATTCCATCTGAAGGCGCTGGACGTTGAGCAGATCCGCGCACAGCTTGAACACATTCTTGATGAAGAGAAGATCGTTCACGAGCCGCGCGCCCTGCAGCTGCTGGCCCGCGCGGCGGACGGCAGCCTGCGTGATGCGCTGAGCCTGACTGACCAGGCAATTGCCAGCGGTGACGGTAAGCTTTCCACTGACGCGGTCAGCACCATGCTCGGCACGCTGGATGACGATCAGGCGCTGTCGCTTATCGAAGCGATGATTGCCGCCAACGGTGAGCGGGTAATGACCCTCGTCAACGATGCCGCCGCCCGTGGCATTGAATGGGAAGCGCTGCTGGTCGAGATGCTCAGCCTGCTGCATCGCGTGGCGATGCTGCAATTGTCTCCGTCGGCCATTGGCGCGGACATGGCGACCATTGAACAGCGGATGCGTGAACTTGCGCGCACCGTGCCGCCGGCTGATGTTCAGCTTTATTATCAGACGCTGCTGATTGGCCGCAAAGAGCTGCCGTTTGCACCGGATCGCCGGATGGGCGTTGAAATGACGCTGCTGCGCGCGCTGGCCTTCCATCCGCGCAAGCCATTGCCGGAGCCGGAAACGCCCCGGCAGTCCTTTGCGCCGGTTGCGCCGACCGCGGTAATGTCACCGCAGCAGGTGCCACCGCAACCGGCATCGCCGCCGCCGCAGAACGTGCCGCTGTCAGATGCCACCAGTTCGGTGCTTGCCGCACGAAGCCAGTTGCAACGTGCGCAGGGAGCAACCAAACCAAAAAAGAGTGAACCGGCAGCGCCTGCAAGAGCGCGGCCGGTGAACAACGCCGCGCTTGAACGACTGGCCTCGGTAACGGAGCGCGTGCAGTCGCGTCCGGCACCGTCCGCGCTCGAGCAAAAAGCCCCGGCGAAAGAAGAGGCATACCGCTGGAAGGCGACTACCGTTGTTGAAACGGTCAAGGAAGTGGTCGCCACGCCAAAAGCGCTGAAAAAGGCGCTTGAGCATGAAAAAACGCCGGAGCTGTCCGCGAAGCTCGCGGAAGAGTCCATCGAGCGCGACGCCTGGGCCGCTGAGGTCAGCAAACTTCAGCTGCCGAAGCTGGTGGAGCAGGTCGCGCTGAATGCCTGGAAAGAGCAGGAAGGCAATCAGGTGCGTCTGCACCTGCGCCCTGGCCAGCGGCACCTCAACTCCCCTGGCGCGCAAAAGGCGCTGGCCGAGGCGCTTACCGCCTTACAGGGTGTGCCGGTTGAATTGACTATCATTGAAGATGATAATCCGGCGGTGAAAACGCCGCTCGAGTGGCGACAGGCGATTTATGAAGAGAAGCTCGCGCAGGCGCGCGAGTCGATTATCGCGGATAACAACATCCAGACCCTGCGCCGGTTCTTCGACGCCGATCTGGATGAAGAGAGTATTCGCCCCCTTTGATCGTGAGTCTGACTTACGGTTGTAATCCTTAACGTGAAAGAAGAGAGAAGCCTATGTTTGGTGGAAAAGGCGGTCTGGGTGGCCTGATGAAGCAGGCGCAGCAGATGCAGGAAAAAATGCAGAAGATGCAGGAAGAGATCGCTCAGCTGGAAGTCACGGGTGAATCGGGTGCCGGTCTGGTCAAGGTGACCATCAACGGTGCGCACAACTGCCGTCGCGTTGAAATCGACCCGAGCCTGCTCGAAGACGACAAAGAGATGCTGGAAGATCTGGTTGCAGCCGCGTTTAACGATGCCGCTCGCCGTATCGACGAAACCCAGAAAGAGAAAATGGCCTCTGTTTCCAGCGGTATGCAACTGCCGCCGGGCTTTAAGATGCCATTCTGATGCAAACCAGTCCGCTGCTCACGCAGTTAATGGAAGCACTGCGCTGCCTGCCGGGCGTTGGCCCGAAGTCGGCGCAGCGTATGGCGTTTACGCTATTGCAGCGCGACCGCAGCGGCGGGATGCGCCTGGCGCAGGCTCTGACCCGCGCCATGTCAGAAATTGGTCACTGTGCGGATTGCCGGACCTTTACCGAGCAGGACGTCTGTAACATCTGCACGAACCCGCGTCGTCAGGAAAACGGTCAGATTTGCGTGGTGGAGAGTCCGGCGGACATCTACGCCATCGAACAAACCGGGCAGTTTTCCGGCCGCTATTTCGTGCTGATGGGGCATCTCTCCCCGCTGGACGGCATCGGTCCGGATGATATCGGTCTCGATCGTCTTGAACAGCGTCTTGAGTCCGAGACAATCAAAGAGGTGATCCTCGCCACCAACCCGACGGTGGAAGGGGAGGCAACCGCCAACTACATCGCCGAGCTGTGCGCGCAGTACGGCGTTGACGCCAGCCGCATTGCCCACGGCGTGCCGGTCGGCGGTGAGCTGGAGATGGTCGACGGCACCACGCTGTCGCACTCGCTGGCCGGACGACACAAGATTATTTTCTGACCAAACGGAGGCTGCGTGCGCGGCCTCCGCTTGAAAATTCCCCCCCTTATCCCCATCTCTCACTCAACGTTTTACAACCCCATTAAATGGCATTGTTGAGGTCGACTTAGATGAAAGGACAAGAAACCCGTGGTTTCCAGTCAGAAGTAAAACAGCTTCTGCACCTGATGATCCATTCCCTGTATTCCAACAAAGAAATCTTCCTGCGTGAGCTGATTTCCAACGCCTCCGATGCGGCGGACAAGTTGCGCTTCCGCGCGCTGTCCAACCCGGATCTGTACGAAGGCGATGGCGAACTGCGCGTGCGCGTCTCTTTTAATAAAGAGAACCGCACCCTGACGATTGCCGATAATGGCATCGGGATGAACCGCGACGAGGTGATCGACCATCTCGGCACCATCGCTAAATCCGGCACCAAAGCGTTCCTCGAGTCCATGGGCTCTGACCAGGCGAAAGACAGCCAGCTGATCGGTCAGTTCGGCGTAGGCTTCTACTCGGCATTCATCGTGGCGGATAAAGTCACCGTGCGCACCCGCGCCGCGGGCGACAGCGCCGAAAACGGCGTGCTGTGGGAATCCAAAGGGGAAGGCGAATACACCGTTGATGATATCACCAAAGCGGATCGCGGCACCGAAATCACTCTGCACCTGCGCGAAGGCGAAGACGATTTCCTGAACGACTGGCGCGTACGCTCCATCATCAGCAAATATTCTGACCACATCGCGCTGCCGGTTGAGATTGAAAAACAGGAAGAGAAAGACGGCGAAACCGTGGTTTCCTGGGAGAAAATCAACAAGGCGCAGGCGCTGTGGACGCGCAACAAAGCTGAAATTAAAGACGACGAGTACAACGAGTTTTACAAGCACATCGCCCACGACTTTACCGACCCGCTGACCTGGAGCCACAACCGTGTGGAAGGGAAGCAGGAGTACACCAGCCTGCTGTACATTCCGGCGCAGGCGCCGTGGGACATGTGGAACCGCGATCACAAGCACGGCCTGAAGCTGTACGTGCAGCGCGTCTTCATCATGGACGACGCCGAGCAGTTCATGCCGAACTACCTGCGCTTTGTGCGTGGCCTGATAGATTCCAACGATCTGCCGCTGAACGTCTCCCGTGAAATTCTCCAGGACAGCACCGTCACCCGTAACCTGCGTAACGCCCTGACCAAGCGAGCGTTGCAGATGCTGGAAAAACTGGCGAAAGACGATGCGGAAAAATACCAGACCTTCTGGAAACAGTTCGGCCTGGTGCTGAAAGAAGGCCCGGCGGAAGACACCGCGAACGTGGAAGCTATCGCTAAACTGCTGCGCTTCGCCTCTACGCACAACGACTCCTCCGCCCAGACCGTATCGCTGGAAGAGTACGTCTCCCGCATGAAAGAAGGGCAGGAGAAGATCTACTACATCACCGCCGACAGCTATGCGGCAGCGAAGAGCAGCCCGCATCTGGAGCTGCTGCGTAAGAAAGGCATCGAAGTGCTGCTGCTGTCTGACCGCATCGACGAGTGGATGATGAACTACCTGACCGAGTTCGACGGTAAATCCTTCCAGTCCGTTGCTAAAGCCGACGAGTCTATCGATAAGCTGGCGGATGAAGTGGACGACAGCGCGAAGGAAGCCGAGAAGGCGCTGGAGCCGTTCGTTGAGCGCGTGAAAACCCTGCTGGGCGACCGCGTGAAAGAGGTGCGCTTCACGCACCGTCTGACCGATACGCCAGCCATTGTCACCACCGATGCGGACGAAATGAGCACCCAGATGGCGAAACTGTTCGCGGCGGCGGGCCAGGCCGTGCCGGAAGTGAAATATATCTTTGAGCTTAATCCGGATCATCCGCTGGTGAAACGCGCGGCGGATACCCAGGACGACGCCCGCTTTGCGGAGTGGGTTGAACTGCTGCTGGATCAGTCCCTGCTGGCCGAGCGCGGCACCCTGGAAGATCCTAACCTGTTCATTAAACGTGTGAATGCGCTGCTGCTGGCGTAATACAAAACCTACCCCTCACCCTGGCCCTCTCCCCAAAGGGGAGAGGGTTTAATCGTCCCCTCTCCCCTTTGGGGAGAGGGTTAGGGTGAGGGGGCATTCTCGCACTAACCCAAATAATCTCCCCCCGTTAACCGTTTCAGCCTCCCCGCCTTCCTTGAGCGATACCCGTTCTGGTGGTATTGTTTAGCGCTTTTGAAAAATTGAATCGACATTTGAGGGGATTTTCGCAATGCGTATTATTCTGCTTGGCGCTCCGGGCGCGGGTAAGGGAACTCAGGCTCAGTTCATCATGGAGAAATACGGTATTCCGCAAATCTCTACTGGTGACATGCTGCGTGCCGCTGTTAAATCTGGCTCCGAGCTGGGCAAACAAGCTAAAGACATCATGGACGCAGGCAAGCTGGTGACCGACGAACTGGTTATCGCGCTGGTAAAAGAGCGCATTGCTCAGGAAGACTGCCGCAATGGTTTCCTGCTGGACGGCTTCCCGCGCACCATTCCTCAGGCTGACGCCATGAAAGAAGCGGGCATCAACGTGGATTACGTGCTGGAGTTCGATGTACCGGACGAACTGATCGTTGACCGTATCGTTGGCCGTCGCGTGCACGCTGCCTCTGGCCGCGTTTACCACATCAAATTCAACCCACCTAAGGTTGAAGGCAAAGACGACGTGACCGGCGAAGAGCTGACCACCCGTAAAGACGACCAGGAAGAAACCGTGCGTAAACGCCTGGTGGAATACCATCAGATGACCGCACCGCTGATCGGCTACTACTCCAAAGAGGCGCAGGCGGGTAACACCAAATACGCGAAAGTTGACGGCACCAAAGCCGTGGCTGACGTACGTGCAGAGCTGGAAAAAATCCTCGGCTAAGCGCACCTCTCTCACCCGGAGCCCCGGGTGAGAAAAATTCTCATCTTACCTATTACAGCAATGGGTTTCGTTTAAACGCATTTCCGCTACAATTGACAGCCTATCAAATGGTTAAGAGGCGTGAATGAGTCAGGCGAAAACCGGCATCCTGCTTGCCAATCTGGGCACCCCAGAAGCACCTACTCCAGCGGCGGTAAAACGCTACCTGCGACAATTTTTAAGCGACACGCGCGTCGTGGATACCCCAAGACTGCTGTGGTGGCCACTGCTGCGTGGTGTCATTCTGCCGATTCGTTCTCCGCGTGTAGCAAAGCTCTATCAGTCCGTGTGGATGGAAGAAGGCTCGCCGCTGATGGTCTACAGCCGTCGTCAGGAGAAGGCGCTGGCCGCCCGTCTGCCGGACATGCCCGTTGCGCTCGGTATGAGCTACGGTAAGCCATCCCTGGAAAGCGCCGTCGACTCTCTTCTGGCGCAGGGCGTTGAACACATTGTGGTGCTGGCCCTTTATCCGCAGTATTCGTGCTCCACGGTGGCTGCCGTCTGGGACGAACTGGCACGCATTCTGGCGACCCGCCGCCGTATACCGGGCATCACCTTTATCCGCGACTACGCCGATAACGAGCTGTACATTCAGGCGCTTGCCAGCAGCGCGCGCGCGTCGTTTGAAAAACACGGCGAGCCGGATCTGCTGCTGCTCTCCTATCACGGTATTCCGCAGCGTTTCGCGAACGAAGGGGACGATTACCCCCAGCGTTGCCGCGATACCACCCGTGAACTGGTCTCCGCCCTCGGCCTGCCGCCTGAGAAGGTGATGATGACCTTCCAGTCGCGCTTCGGCCGTGAACCGTGGTTGACCCCGTATACTGATGAAACGCTAAAAATGCTGGGCGAGAAGGGCGTGAAGCACATTCAGGTTATGTCGCCGGGCTTCTCGGCGGATTGTCTGGAAACGCTGGAAGAGATTGCCGTCCAGAACAAAGAGTTCTTCATGGAGGCCGGCGGAACGAAATACGAATACATTCCTGCGCTTAACGACTCCCCTGAACACATCGATATGATGGTGTCACTGGTCACCACCCGCCGCTGATCGCGTTACGGGCCGGGTTTGTGCTACCATTCCCGGCCCGTATTCTTTGCACAGTTCAGACCATGAAATTTCCCGGTAAACGTAAGTCCAAACACTATTTCCCCGTCGATGCCCGCGATCCGCTGTTACAGCAAATTCAGCAGGAAAGCGAAACCAGCGCTGCCTGGGTGGTCGGTATCGATCAGACGCTGGTGGACATTGAAGCCAAAGTGGATGATGCGTTTGTCGCACGTTACGGTCTGAGCGCCGGGCACTCGCTGGTGATTGAGGATGACCTTGCCGAAGCGCTGTATCAGGAACTGATGCGCGAAAATCTTATCACCCACCAGTTTGCTGGCGGCACCATCGGTAACACCATGCACAACTACTCCGTTCTGGCAGACGACCGCTCGGTACTGCTTGGCGTGATGTGCAGCAATATCGAAATCGGTGGCTACGCCTACCGCTACCTGTGCAATACCTCCAGCCGCACCGATCTGAACTATTTGCAGGGCGTTGACGGGCCGATTGGTCGTTGCTTTACGCTGATAAGCGATTCCGGCGAGCGTACCTTTGCCATCAGCCCCGGCCATATGAACAAGCTACGCGCTGAAAGTATCCCGGAAGAGGTGATCGCGGGCGCGTCTGCGCTGGTGTTGACGTCTTATCTGGTGCGCTGCAAGCCGGGCGAACCAATGCCGGACGCAACCATGAAGGCAATTGAGTATGCGAAGAAATACAACGTGCCTGTGGTTCTGACGCTGGGCACCAAATTCGTGATTGCCGACAACCCGGAGTGGTGGCAGGCCTTCCTGAAAGAACACGTCTCGATTCTGGCGATGAATGAAGAAGAAGCCGAAGCGCTGACCGGCGAAAGCGATCCGCTGCTGGCGTCTGATAAGGCGCTGGACTGGGTGGATCTGGTGCTCTGCACCGCCGGGCCGGTCGGGCTGTACATGGCGGGCTTCACGGAAGAAGAGAGCAAGCGGAAAACCCAGCACCCGCTGCTGCCGGGCGCTATCGCCGAATTTAACCAGTACGAGTTCAGCCGCGCCATGCGTCATAAAGACTGCATCAACCCGCTGCGTATCTTCTCCCACATTGCACCGTATATGGGTGGCCCCGAGAAGATCATGAACACCAACGGCGCGGGCGACGGCGCGCTGGCCGCGCTGCTGCACGACATCACCGCTAACGCCTACCACAAAACCAATGTGCCGAATTCCAGCAAACACACCTTCAACTGGCTGACCTATTCCTCGCTGGCGCAGGTGTGCAAGTACGCGAACCGCGTGAGTTATCAGGTGCTGAACCAGCATTCACCGCGCTTAACGCGTGGGCTGCCGGAACGGGAAGACAGCCTCGAAGAGGCGTATTGGGACAGGTAAAAGAAGACCCCTCACCCTGGCCCTCTCCCCAAAGGTGAGAGGGAACTTGAACACCCTCTCCCCTTTGGGGAGAGGGCTGGGGTGAGGGGACCAGGCCGCACAAAATTTACCCCGTCACCGCCTCTTCAACCGGCGGCTTCGTCAGCATTGTCAGCATCGTATTCGCAATCTCACGCTCACCCATCACCACCTGATTCGCGCCGCGCTCGGTAATGTACTCCACTTCGTCATCATAATGGGCGCGGGCTATGATTTCGATATGCGGGCATTTTTCACGGGCTGTGGCGACAATCTCGCCAGCCTCGTAACCGTTCGGGATAGTGAGCAGCAGCCAGCGAGCGCAGTCCAGATGCGCCAGATTCATAATCTCTTCGTTAGCAGCGTTGCCCAGCACCGCGCGGATGCCGCGCTCGCGAAGCTCGTCGACGCGAGTGCGTGACGTTTCAATCACTACAAGTGGAATGCCCTGAGCCATCAGTTTTTCACCCAGCAGGCTGCCGACGCGGCCAAAACCGACCAGCAGCGCGTGGTTGCAGATATCCACCGGGATCTGTTTCTCTTCTTCTGTCGCCTCTTCCAGCGTCAGCTCTTCGAGGGTTTCGGTCTTCTCGAGATATTTCTCCAGCAGGGCAAACAATACCGGGTTCAACATGATGGAGAGGATCGCCCCCGCCAGCACCAGATTTTGCCCAGCCTGTGGCAGCAGATTCAGGGCCATTCCCAGACCAGCCAGAATAAAGGCGAACTCGCCAATCTGCGCCAGGCTGGCGGCGATGGTCAGCGCCGTGCGCGGCGAGTGACCGAACATCCGCACCAGGAAGAAGGCGGCAACGGACTTACCAAAGATGATAATTGCCAGCGTACCCAGCACGGCCAGCGGCTGCTGGATGAGGATCATCGGGTCGAACAGCATCCCGACGGAGACAAAGAACAGCACCGCGAACGCATCACGTAGTGGCAGAGTATCGTGCGCGGCACGGTGGCTCAGCTCGGACTCGTTCAGCACCATCCCGGCGAAGAACGCGCCCAGCGCAAAGGAGACGTCAAACAGCTCGACAGCGCCAAAGGCAATGCCCAGCGCCAGCGCAAGGACCGAAAGCGTGAACAGTTCACGCGAGCCGGTGGCGGCGCTGCGGGACATGATCCACGGCACCAGACGGCGGCCCACCAGCATCATGATGGCAATAAACGCCACAACCTTACCGATGGTAATGCTCATATCCAGCGCCAGCGAAGCGAAGCCGATATTCTCTTTTTCCATCATCCCGGCGACGGCGGGCAGCAGTACCAGCGTCAACACCATCACCAGATCTTCAACTATCAGCCAGCCAATCGCGATTTGCCCGCGCTGGCTGTCTATCAGCTGCCTCTCTTCAAGCGCGCGCAGCAGCACCACGGTACTGGCGGTTGAAAGACACAGCCCAAATACGATACCGGTCATGATTGACCAGCCCAGCACCGCCGAAAGCGCCATGCCCAGCAGCGTCGCCACCCCTATCTGGGCGATCGCTCCCGGTATGGCGATCGACTTTACCGCCATCAGATCCTTCAGGGAAAAATGCAGTCCGACGCCAAACATCAGCAGGATAACGCCCAGTTCCGCCAGCTCCGGTGCAAGTTTGGTATCTGCGACAAAACCCGGCGTAAAGGGTCCTGCCAGCACGCCCGCTAACAAATAGCCTACCAGGGGCGAAATACGCAGTTTGTTGGCAATCATGCCGAGGATAAAAGCGAGCACAAGTCCACCAACAATGGTGGTGATAAGCGGTGTGGCGTGGTGCATTCCGTCTCCTTTCGCGATGGGTGATCCATTTTTGGTGCAAATACCAAAAAGCCGATTAATAGTTTATGACAATTTTTACGCTTATGTTTATGAATAATTGTTGAAATCACAATAAAAAGGCAATAAGCGCGAAAAAAGGCAGATTTTGATAAATTTGCTGAGGGGAGGGAGAGGAAAGCCTTATGGCATCAGGTTATCCGGCTGCCAAAGTTTAACTTTGGCAGCCATGAAGTTACGCTTTATGACGGTTGTCAGGCAGGAATATGGTCAACATCCCCAGAAGTGGCAGGAAAGCGCAGATTTTATAGACCAGGAAGATGCTGGTGTGGTCTGCAACCATCCCTAACACGGCGGCGCCAAGGCCGCCCATGCCAAAGGCAAAACCGAAAAAGAGACCGGAAACCATACCGATACGTCCCGGCAGCAGCTCCTGCGCATAGACCAGAATGGCTGAAAACGCCGACGCGAGAATAAAACCTATAATCACTGTCAATATTCCGGTCCATTCCAGCGTTGCGTACGGTAAAACAAGCGTAAACGGCGCAACGCCGAGGATAGAGCCCCAAATCACATATTTACGTCCGATTTTATCTCCCACAGGCCCGCCAATCACCGTGCCTGCCGCCACCGCAAACAGGAAGGCAAAGAGATGGAACTGGGCGTTTTGTACCGATAATCCGAATTTTTGCATCAGATAGAAGGTGTAATAGCTGCTAATGCTCGCCATATAGAAATATTTCGAGAAAATCAGCACCAGCAGCACGCTGACGGCAAGGATCACCTTATTACGCGGAAGGGGATTGGTTATCTTTGCGACAGGTTTTCCCTTATTTACGCGATGCTGCGCGGCATACCAGCGGCTGATTTGCGCCAGGACGACAATCGCCAGCAGCGCGGCCAGCACAAACCACGCCACGTTGCCTTTGCCGTAAGGCGCGATAATTACCGCCGCCAGCAGAGGACCGAGGGAGCTACCAAAATTCCCCCCCACCTGGAACAGAGACTGCGCCAGCCCGTGGCGTCCGCCGGAGGCCATACGCGCCACGCGGGACGATTCCGGATGGAACACCGATGAACCGGTTCCCACCAGCGCCGCGGCAACCAGTACCGCCTCAAAGCTGCCCGCCATGGCCAGCAGCACCAGCCCGCTCAGGGTGAAGCACATCCCAATGGGCAGCGACCATGGCATCGGGTATTTGTCCGTCCAGTAGCCCACCACCGGCTGTAGCAGCGAAGAGGCCAGCTGGAAGGTCAGGGTGATCATCCCGATCTGCACGAAGGTTAATGAGAACTCAGACTGCAACAGCGGGTAGATCGCCAGAATCAGCGACTGGATCATGTCGTTGAGCAGATGAGAGAGACTGATTGCGCCTAATACTTTGAAGGAAGTGCGCGATTTCGGCGGCGACGCCGGAACGCCCTGAACAGGCTGGGTTGATTCACTGATTGCCATAAATACCACGTCAATTTGTAATTAGAGATGCAGGGAGTAATTATTATCCGACTAACATACCCGTCCGTGACATTTGAAGAAAGTCGCAATTCTGAAAACTTATTTGTCTATTCTTGTGAGTCACTGTAATTTTTGCGTTTGTCTATGGGTCAGGGAGAGAGAAGATGAAGTTAATAAAGCGTGGCGTCGCGCTGGCGCTCATCGCCGCATGGGGGCTGACAAGCCTGCCCGCGCAGGCGTATGAAAAAGATAAAACCTATAAAATTACCATTCTGCATACTAACGATCATCACGGCCATTTCTGGCGCAGCGAATACGGTGAATATGGCCTGGCGGCGCAAAAAACGCTGGTGGACGGCATTCGTAAAGAGGTCTCGGCTCAGGGCGGCAGCGTGCTGTTGCTGTCGGGCGGGGATATTAATACCGGCGTACCGGAATCTGATTTGCAGGATGCCGAGCCTGATTTCCGCGGCATGAATTTAATTGGTTACGACGCGATGGCGGTCGGAAACCACGAGTTTGATAACCCGCTGAGCGTATTGCGCCAGCAGGAAAAGTGGTCCAAATTTCCGTTCCTTTCCGCCAATATTTATCAGAAAAGCACCGGCGAGCGCCTGTTTAAACCGTGGGCGCTGTTTAAGCGTCAGGATCTGAAGATCGCGGTCATCGGCTTAACCACCGACGATACGGCCAAAATTGGCAACCCTGAATTTTTCACCGACATCGAATTCCGTAAACCGGCGGACGAAGCGAAGCTGGTGATCCAGGAGTTGCAGCAGAATGAAAAACCGGATGTGATTATCGCTACCACCCACATGGGGCATTACGACAACGGTCAGCACGGCTCTAACGCGCCGGGCGACGTGGAGATGGCGCGCAGCCTTCCTGCGGGCTCGCTGGCGATGATTGTGGGCGGTCACTCACAGGATCCGGTCTGCATGGCTTCTGAGAATAAAAAGCAGGTAGATTATGTGCCCGGCACGCCGTGCGCGCCGGATCGTCAGAACGGGATCTGGATTGTACAGGCCCACGAGTGGGGTAAATACGTAGGCCGTGCGGATTTCGAATTCCGTAACGGCGAGATGAAGCTGGTGCACTATCAGCTCATCCCGGTCAACCTGAAGAAGAAAGTAACCTACCCGGACGGCAAAAGCGAGCGGGTACTCTACACGCCAGAGATCGCTGAAAACCAGCAGATGCTCTCCCTGCTGACGCCGTTCCAGAGCAAAGGGAAAGCGCAGTTGGACGTGAAGATTGGCACGCTTAACGGACGACTGGAAGGGGACCGCAGCAAAGTCCGCTTCGTACAAACCAACATGGGGCGTCTGGTGCTGGCCGCGCAGATGGCGCGCACGAATGCGGATTTCGGCGTGATGAGCGGCGGCGGTATTCGTGATTCCATCGAAGGCGGAAACATCACCTATAAAGACGTGCTCAAAGTGCAGCCGTTTGGCAACGTGGTGGTGTACGCGGACATGAGCGGGAAAGAGGTGATTGACTACCTGACCGCCGTGGCGCAGATGAAGCCGGACTCCGGAGCGTATCCGCAGTTTGCTAACGTCAGCTTCGTCGCGAAGGACGGTAAGCTCAACGATCTCAAAATCAAAGGCGAACCTGTTGATCCGGCGAAAACCTACCGCCTGGCAACGTTAAGCTTTAACGCCACCGGCGGCGACGGCTATCCGCATATCGATAACAAACCGGGCTATGTAAATACCGGGTTTATTGATGCGGAAGTGTTGAAGCAGTTTATCCAGCAAAATTCACCGATTGACGTGAACGCGTATGAGCCGAAGGGCGAGGTGAGCTGGCAGTAGTGTTGTGCGGCCTGATGCCCTCACCCCAAACCCTCTCCCACCGGGAGAGGGCGCGAACACAAAAAACGGTAACGCCTGTTACCGTTTTGCTTTTACCTCGCAGCGCCACCGGGCAATTTTCTCAATCCCTGCGCGCAATATCCGCAAATTTCGCGTCCAGCATTTTCGCCAGATCGCCTGCGGCCAGTTCGATATCCAGCCCGCGTTTGCCGCCAGAAATATAGATCGTCTCAAATTCCTGCGAAGGCGCATCGATCAGGGTCGGCAGACGCTTTTTCTGGCCGAGCGGGCTGATCCCGCCGACCAGATAACCCGTAGTGCGTTGCGCAACCATCGGGTCTGCCATATCGACCTTTTTCGCTCCCAGCGCTTTGGCCACTTTCTTCAGATCAAGCTGTCCGGCGACGGGCGTCACTGCCACGGCGAGGTGCTTCATATCGCCATTCACCGCGACCAGCAGCGTTTTGTAAACCTGGTCCGCGTTCAGCCCCAGCTTGCGCACCACTTCATCACCAAAGTTGGTTTCGTTCGGATCGTGATCGTAGGTGTGGATCCGGAAAGAAATTTTGTTTTTTTCGAGTAATTTAACGGCGGGAGTCATGGCTATCCTTCTTACGACAGACGGTTCATGCCAGCAGCATACGCCTGACGTTTGTCTAAAAAATAGCACCATCTTGCGCAATAGTATTGGCAGTGATGGTTACTTTGAGCGACAATCGGCGTAGCCGAAGGTCACTTCGGTATAATAAAAACGATGAAATTCCTCTTTGACGGGCCAATAGAAATATTGGCCATTTTTTTATTTCAGCAGCGACGGCAAATTCCCTTCTCCGTACAAATGCAACGCGCCAACCGCGACAACATAACGACCGGCAGGCAGGGCATACAGCGTCTCCCGCCACGCCTGGTTGCGCGCGTTCATCAGCACATCATACAACGATTCACTGAACGTCGACGGTAACGCCAGCTTACCGTCTGCGGGCGGCGCATCCAGCCACCAGCCAATCATCGTTTGCAGCAGACGCGCGTTGGTGTGCCAGTGGGTCAGGGTATCATCCAGCAGCATCTTGCCGTCATCAGGAAGCTGGCGAAGAAGCGCAATCTGGCTGTCCGTGCCTTCCAGTTCAATGACGGACAGGTTGCACGCCCTTGCCGCATTCAGCAGTTGATAATCGATACCGTAATCGCCGCGCAGCCCCAGGCGCTGCGCCTGGGTTGCCTGTAGCACCATGGCAATTTGCCACAGGGGCAGGGTGTCGAGCATTGAGAGCGAGACGCCGGACTCATCCGCAAGACGGGTAAGCTCAGCCAGCTGCGTCTCGTTAAGACGTTCAGCCAGGGGGCGGTCGCTTTCCAGCCCGGCAAACGGCGATTCATGGCCGGAGATGTCGGCTTCGACGATCAGCGCGTCGGCGCGCTTCAGTAGTTTAATCAGGCCGGAGGGCAGGGGGGACATATCCTGCGTGCCCATATGAATGCTTCCCACCATGTGCAGTTGCTGCCCACCCGGAAGCGAAATATCCATACCGGGCCAGGCATAACGGCGGGGAAAAAGGGCGCGAAACGATGTTTTTATACGATTAAACAGACCCATACGCGCTCCATAAACGGAAAGGTTCATGCTAGCGCGTGGGGAAGGGGGGCGCAATAGGCGAAAGCCGGGCGGCGCTGCGCTTACCCGGCCTGCTTCCGGGATTCTACGCTTTCGGTTTAAACCGCAGCAGACGGTTAGCGTTGCTCACCACGGTAATTGACGAGAGCGCCATCGCCGCACCCGCAACAACCGGGTTCAGCAGGGTACCGGTCAGCGGCCACAAAATCCCGGCGGCAATCGGAATGCCGAGCGAGTTATAGACGAAGGCCCCCAGCAGGTTCTGCTTCATGTTGCGCAACGTGGCTTTCGAAATCGCCAGCGCATCCGCCACACCCATCAGGCTGTGGCGCATCAGGGTGATTGCCGCGGTTTCAATGGCGACATCGCTCCCGCCGCCCATCGCAATACCTACGTCAGCCTGCGCCAGCGCCGGGGCGTCGTTGATGCCGTCGCCGACCATCGCCACCTGACGACCATCACGTTGCAATTTCCTGATGGCGTCCGCTTTGCCATCTGGCAGCACGCCGGCTATCACCTCATCAATCCCGGCTTCTCTGGCGATGGCGTTAGCGGTAGTCGGGTTATCACCGGTTAACATCACCAGGCGATAGCCCGCATGGTGCAGGCGTTGCAAGGCATCCACGCTGTCCTGGCGTAACGGATCGCGCACGGCCAGCAGCGCCGCCACATGACCATCTTTCGCCAGCAGAACCGGCGTCGCGCCCTGAGAGGCCTGCGCGTTCAGCTCAGCGTCCAGCACGGACGTATCAACACCGTGTTCAGTTAGCAGTGCCTGGTTACCCAGCAGCAGCGTATGGCCTTCTGCTTCACCGCTGACCCCTAAACCGCGCAGGGTGCGGAAGTTGCTTACCTGCGGCAGACGGGCATCACCGGCTTTCTCAAGGATGGCGCGCGCCAGCGGGTGACTGGAGCCTTGTTCCAGCGCGGCGGCCAGGCGCAGGGCATCCGTCTCCGTACAGCCAATGGTATTAACGGCCACTACCTGCGGTTTGCCCTCGGTGAGCGTGCCGGTTTTGTCAAAGACGAGGGTGTCCAGCGTGCTTGCCCGTTGCAGGGCGTCAGCATCACGGACCAGTACGCCAAATTCGGCGGCGCGTCCGACGCCAGAGATAATCGACATCGGCGTGGCCAGACCAAGGGCACAAGGGCAGGCGATGATCAGTACCGTGGTGGCGATCACCAGGGTGTAGACAATCTGCGGCGCCGGGCCGAAGAAATACCAGATTGCCGCGCTCAGCAGGGCAATACCGACCACCACTGGCACAAAAATGGCGGAGATTTTATCGGCAAGCTGACCAATTTCCGGCTTACTGCTCTGCGCCTGGCGGACCATCCGAATGATGCGTGACAGTGTGGTATGGCTGCCAACGGCGCTGGCGCGGAACAGCACGCTGCCGTCCTGTACCACCGTACCCGCATGCACCGCATCGCCCTGAGATTTCTGCTGGGGGATCGGCTCACCGGTCAGCATGGCTTCATCAAGCCAGGCATCGCCCTGGGTGATTTCACCGTCGACGGGCACGCGGTCACCGGTGGTGAGACGAAGCGTCATACCGGGTTGTACCTCTGAGAGCGGAACGCTTTTTTCCCCATCGTCGGTGACCACGCGGGCCGTCGGCGGGGTTAAATCGAGTAATCTCTCCAGCGCTTTCGACGAGCGCTGACGCGCGCGGGCTTCGAGCATATGGCCTAAGTTAATCAGACCTATAATCATCGCGCTCGCTTCATAATAGAGATGGCGCGCCTCCATCGGGAACCACTGCGGCCAGACGTTAACGCTCATCGAATACAGCCACGCCGCACCCGTCCCGAGCGCGACCAGCGTGTCCATCGTCGCGGTGCGGTTTTTCAGGCTCTTCCAGGCGCTGGTATAGAAATGTCCGCCTGCAAACACCATCACCGCAAGGGTAATCAGACCAATCACCAGCCACAGGGTGCGGTTGTCTGCGGTGACCATCATGTTGTCACCCATCATGCCCCACACCATCACCGGAATACCGACCAGCAGGGCGACGATCGCCTGCCAGCGGAAGCGCTTCATGGTGGCGACAGCCGTTTCCTGCTGGCGCTCGCGGCGCTCGGCATCATCTTCGATGGCCTCCGCCCCGTAGCCCGCTTTCTCCACGGCCTGCACTAAATCTGCGGCGGAGGCACTGCCCATCACCAGCGCAGTACGCTCCGCCAGGTTTACCCGTGCCTGTGCGACGCCCGGTACCGCCTGTAAGGCGTTTTGTACCCGGGAGACACAGCTGGCGCAGCTCATGCCGTTGATCAGCAGCTGTTGGCTGTCATCAATATCATCAGCTACCGGAAGCTCAGGAGTGGCCGCTGTCAGTGCTTCCGACGGGGATGATGACTCTGCCAGCGGTTTAGCCTTTGGGTGGCTTAACTCCGCCCCGTAACCGGCCTGTTTAATGGTATCAATCAGCGCGTCGGCGCTGGCGCTGCCGGTCACGGCGGCATGATCGATAGTCACCTCAGCGCTTTCCACATCAGGACGCTGCTCCAGGCTTTCTTTAACACGTTTGACACAGTGGCCGCAGGAGAGGCCGTCCAGTGTCAGGTCAATAGTGTGAGACATAACAAAACTCCCGTATAATGTTCTGGTCAATTGTTGACCTTCACTCTGCTTTTCGCTAACTGTTATGAAGGTTAAACCTTCCATCAAGGGGAAGGTCAAGGGGGAAATGTGAATATCAGCGATGTTGCGAAAAAAACCGGCTTAACCAGCAAAGCGATTCGCTTTTATGAGGAAAAAGGGCTGGTGACGCCACCGTTGCGCAGTGAGAACGGCTACCGCAGCTATACGCAGCTGCATCTTGATGAACTGACGTTACTGCGCCAGGCAAGACAGGTAGGATTTAACCTTGAAGAGTGCGGCGAGCTGGTTAACCTGTTTAACGATCCGAAACGCCACAGTGCCGACGTGAAAAAACGTACGCTGGAAAAAGTGGCGGAGATCGAACGCCATATCATCGAATTACAGGCGATGCGTGAGCAACTGCTACAGCTGGCAGAATCCTGCCCGGGAGATGACAGCGCCGAGTGCCCGATTATCGACAATCTTTCCGGCTGCTGCCACCGTAAAACCCACGCCTAACAGGCTTTAACCCGCAGGGTAATGCCTTCTACCGCAATGACCTCAACCCGCGTGCCGGCGCTGAGGTCATCATCGGCCACCACCGGCCATGAACTGTCCCCCACACGCACATGACCGCGTCCGTTGATCAGCGCGTTATCAAGCGTAAAACGTTTACCCACGATCTGCTGCCCACGCTGATTGAGATGCGCGTCGACCGGCTTCTGCGCCTTCACCCGTTTGTTCAGCCAGCGCCACCACAGCCAGGCGGCCAGCAGCGTCAGCACGGCAAACAGCGCGCCCTGCCACTCCCAGCCGACAGGCAGCAGCCAGACGACCAGCCCGGTAATCACAGCGGCAACACCGCTCCACAGCAGATAACCGTTGCCGCCAAGCATCTCGGCGGCCAGCAGCAAGCCGCCAAGGCTTAGCCAGAACGCATGAGGATGTGCAACGATGAGCTCAATCATTTTTTACGCTCGTTTCCGCCGTCTTTGATCAACTCGGCAATTCCGGCGATAGATCCCATCAGACTGCTGGCATCCAGCGGCATCATCACCACTTTGCTGTTGTTCGCAGAGCCGATCTCCTTCAGCGCATCGGTATATTTTTGCGCGACGAAGTAGTTCACAGCCTGGATATCCCCGGCGGCAATCGCCTCGGAAACCATTTGCGTCGCGCGGGCTTCCGCTTCTGCCGAGCGTTCACGCGCTTCTGCCTGGAGGAAGGCAGACTGACGGTCGCCCTCGGCTTTCAGGATCTGCGACTGTTTTTCCCCTTCCGCTTTCAGGATTTCGGCCTGACGCACCCCTTCGGCTTCAAGAATATAGGCGCGTTTGGTACGCTCGGCCTTCATCTGCGCATTCATGGAAGCAATCAGCTCTGCCGGTGGGCGCACGTCGCGGATCTCAATGCGGGTCACTTTGATCCCCCACGGATTGGTGGCTTCATCAACAATGTGCAGCAGGCGGGTATTAATGCTGTCGCGCTGGGAGAGCATTTCGTCCAGCTCCATCGAGCCAAGCACGGTACGGATGTTGGTCATCGTCAGGTTGACGATCGCCAGCTCCAGGTTGCTCACCTCATAGGCCGCTTTCGGCGCATCAATCACCTGAATAAAGCACACCGCATCGATGGTGACGTTGGCGTTATCCTTAGAGATGACTTCCTGGGAAGGAATATCCAGCACCTGCTCCATCATGTTGATTTTACGCCCAATTCTGTCCATGAAGGGGACGATCAGGCTTAAACCCGGCTGAAGGGTATTGGTGTAGCGACCGAAACGTTCGACGGTCCACTGGTAACCCTGCGGGACAATTTTGACGCCTGCGCCCACGATAACCAGCGCAACGAAAATAAGGACAGGAACAACGATGAGCATAAAAACCTCCTGTTTTGCATGCCGTAACGAGAAAAATTGCGTATTTGTTGAACGTAAGTATATCGGTTAACGGGCGGGATTTCGCCCCTGTAAAGAGGTGGGAACCGGACTGGTAAAATTAAAACGCCCCGCCAGGAGAGCGGGGCGCATAGCGTTACTCTTCAGACCAGGTATAGCTGAAGTCGGTGATAAACCCATCCCCGGCGTCAGCGATGGCTTTCGATAAGCCCTGATAGTATTTTTCCAGGCCGATGGCCTCTATCTGCTGGATCTGCTCGCGAACGGGCGCGCAGAACAGTACTGCATTGCCCGCTCCGACACGTTTGTTGTTCGGCGGCAGATCGCCGGTAATCCCCTTAAACCAGGTTCTGATCCCTTGCTTTAAGCTGTGCGGCGCTTTTGTAAGATCCTCCTGGCCTGTCAGCACCTGTAAGGTGGGGAACTCATTTGCATTGACGGCGGTTTTCATGCGTGCAAAGAACGCGGTAAAAAGCTCAAAAGAGCCGAGATCCGTGACGCGAGGCTTGGTGGTTTTTCCGTTTTTATTGCCCATTTTTCCGGCAGGGGCTGTAGGCGCCGGAACCACATTGACCTTATGCAGATCCAGACCAAACAGCAGATTGCAGTGCGCCCGGCGCTCTTTAAGCGGGTAGGACATTAGCACGTCAATAAACGCCGTCGCCTTCACATCGGCCAGGTCATGGTTAATCAGCCATTGCGAGCGGGCAAATTCCGCGGGGGAAACGAACCAGTCCGGCACCTCAGTAAAGCGTCTGGATTTACCCTTGCCGTCAAACTCGAGAAAGTAAGCCCCATCATCGAAAGCAAAATAGCAGTTTTTAAAGCTACCGATTGTGGTGTTAACGATGAGCGCCTTCTTAACAAAATCGACCACCTCTGCACCCATGACAAAACGCGTGAGTTCAGAAGAATTGATGACTTCCATTAATGTTTCCACATCTGGAACACCAGGCTTCAGGGAAGAGAACTCATAAAAGATATGTGTCATGTTGCTGACTTCCTGTAGTTATAGAGGTGACAATTACCGAACAAAAAGTTTAACACTTGCGATAGGTTAAGGCTATTCGCGCAGCGTAGCGGAAAGGATTATGCTAAAGGCTGTTCTTATCACAGCGGTTAACGGAATCGGAATGAATAATAAAAAAAATCTTCTGGATATCAGGGATGTTGGCTTTCGTGTGGGTGATAACACCATCCTTCAGCACGTCGATTTTTGTCTCTCTCCGGGCGAATTTAAACTCATAACCGGCCCCTCCGGCTGCGGCAAAAGCACCCTCCTGAAAATCGTGGCTTCGCTACTGAGTCCAACGGAGGGAACCATCCTGTTTGAAGGGAAAGATATCGCCACGCTTACACCGGAAAGCTATCGCCAGCAGGTGTCATACTGCGTGCAAACGCCATCCCTGTTTGGCGACACGGTGTACGACAATCTGGTTTTCCCCTGGCACATCCGCAACCAAACACCCGATCCGAAAAAGTTTGCGGACGATCTGACCCGTTTTGGGCTTCCGCCGGAGACGCTGACCAAATCGACTGCCGAACTGTCAGGCGGGGAAAAGCAGCGCGTCTCGCTGATCCGTAACCTGCAATTCCTGCCGAAGGTGCTTTTGCTGGATGAAATCACCAGCGCGCTGGATGACGCTAACAAGCGCAACGTCAATGAGATTATTCATCGCTACGTCCGTGAACAGGATATTGCCGTGCTGTGGGTGACGCACGATTCAAATGAAATTAGCCATGCGGATGATGTCATCACGCTCAGGCCGCAGGGCGGGAAAATGGAGGAGGCTCACCGTGGGTGAACATAACATAACCAACGAATCGCTGGCGCTGTCGATGGTCCTGGTGCTGGTGGCGATTGTGGTCAGCTACCGGGAGAAGCTGGGGCTGGAAAAAGATATTCTGTGGAGTATCGTTCGCGCGGTCATTCAGCTCATCATCGTCGGCTATGTGCTGAAATACATCTTCAACGTCAATCATGCCGTGCTGACCCTGTTGATGGTGTTGTTTATCTGCTTTAACGCGGCATGGAACGCGCAGAAACGCAGTAAATACATCGATAATGCGTTCCTCTCGTCGTTTATTGCCATCACTACCGGGACCGCGTTAACGCTGGCGGTACTGGTGCTCTCCGGCTCGATAGAGTTTACGCCAATGCAGGTGATCCCCATTTCCGGGATGATTGCGGGCAATGCGATGGTGGCGGTCGGGTTATGCTACAACAATCTGGGGCAACGCTTCAGCAGTGAACAGCAACAGCTTCAGGAGAAGCTAAGCCTGGGCGCGACACCGAAGGTGGCCTCGGCGCGGTTGATCCGCGACAGCATTCGTTCTTCGCTGATCCCAACGGTGGATTCCGCCAAAACCGTGGGTCTGGTGAGCCTGCCGGGCATGATGTCGGGGCTAATTTTTGCCGGTATCGATCCGGTAAAAGCGATTAAATACCAGATTATGGTGACGTTTATGCTGCTCTCTACCGCGAGCCTGTCGACGATTATTGCCTGCTATCTGACCTATCGGAAGTTTTACAACGCGCGCCACCAGCTGGTGGTGACGCAGTTGAAAAAGACGGGGTAATATCGGCTTCTGTAGGCCCGGCAAGCGTTAGCGCCACCGGGCATTTTTGTTAGTAAAGCAATGCGTACAGCTGACGACGATACTTAGACGCCAGCGCGTCACCGGTGCCGAGCGCGGCCAGGATCTCCTGGAACATCTTTCGCGCCTGACCGTCTGCGGCGCCCAGGTCCTTCTGAAGGTGGCTAAACAGCAGCTCCAGCGCCTCTTCATTACGCCCCACCTGGTGAAGCTGAAGCGCCAGCTGGCTTGCCAGCGCGGCATCCGCCGGGTTGTCCGCAACCTGCTGCTGAAGTTGCTGAATTTCAGGGGTATCCGCCGCCTGTTTCAGCAGGTCAATCTGCGCCACCAGGCCCTGATAGCGGGTGTCCTGATCCTGCATCGGCACCGTTTTCAGCACGGCTTCCGCGTCTTCGGGGCGGTGCAGCGCAATCTGGGTCTCTGCCAGCAGCAGACCAATCTGGCTGTTCTGGTTCGACAGCTGCCACGCGTCTTTTAACAGCGGCAGCGCCTCGTCGTACTTGCCTTCCTGCATCAGCGCCATGGCTTCCTGCGCTTTCAGCTCTTCTTCGCGCGGCAGGACTTTATCCAGCAGGGCGCGGATCGCCTCTTCCGGCTGCGGCCCCTGGAAGCCATCCACCGGCTGACCGTTCTGGAACAGGTAGACGGTTGGGATCGCACGCAGGCCAAACTGGGAAGCCACCATCGGTTCGGCGTCACAATCCAGCTTCGCCAGAATGAATTGACCGTTGTACTGCGCGGCAAGGCTTTCCAGGACCGGCGTCAGCTGCAGGCAGTGTTGGCTGCGTTCAGACCAGAAGTAGAACAGCACCGGTGTAGTCATTGACTGTTCGAGTGTCTGTTGCAGGTTAGCTTCAGTTATGTTGACGATATTCTGTACGGACATGCGGCATTCTCTTTTATCGGTTTACTCTTTACATGGGGGTAAGCGTCGTCGCTTCAACTCAACCCTGCAAAATTTTGTCCATCATCCGCCCCGGCAGCAGGCGTTTCAACCAGCCGACGGCATGGGTCACCAGCGTCACCGGATAGCGCATTTTAGGGGTATCGCTCTCAAATGCGTGGCGCACTTTAGCAACCACGGCTTCTGGCCCAAGCGTAAAACGCGCCGCGATACCGGGATTTTCGACCGGTTGGTCCGCCTGCGTCTGGTTAACGTTTTCCGTAAAGCGGGTGCGGATGGGGCCCGGTTCAATCAGGCTGACCTTAATGCCGCTGTGGCGCAGCTCCATGCGCAACGCATCGGACCAGGCTTCAAGCGCATATTTACTGGCAGCGTAAGCCCCGCGTCCCGGCGTGGAGATCAGGCCCATCACCGAGGAGGTCATGACAATCCGCCCTTCGCCGTGCGGCAGCATGGCGGGGAGAAGGCGCATGGTGAGCTGATGCGCCCCAAAAAAGTTTGCGGAGAACTGCTGCTCCAGCTGTTCCCGTGAGAGGGTCTGTAGCGGGCCGTATACGCCATAGCCCGCATTGTTGAACAGGCCGTAAAGCCGGTAGTTGGTCAGGGCGATAACCTCATCGGCGGCCTGCTCCACGCTCTCTGGCGAATCGAGATCCAGCAGAATGCCGGTAAATCCCAGCCCTCGCATGCGTTCGACATCCTCGGGTTTGCGGCAGGCTGCCAGCACCCAAAACCCCTGACGTTTCAGTTCAAGGGCGCTTTCAAGGCCAATTCCGCTGGAACATCCTGTTATTAAGACCGATTTTTGCATAACTTTACCTGTCAGGTTCTCAGCTGTTTGACGAGTCATGTTTTACTAAAGGAGCCAGCCGGGTTGCCATCCAGTCGGCAATGAACGGCTGGGCATCGCGATTGGGGTGAATGCCATCATCCTGCATCCACTGGGGTTTCAGATAGACCTCTTCCATGAAAAATGGCAGCAGCGGAATATCAAACTCTTTGGCAAGCTTAGGATAGATCGCGCTAAACGCCTCAGTATACCGACGGCCGTAGTTAGCGGGCAGGCGAATTTGCATCAGCAGCGGCTGGGCGTTAGCGGCCTTAATGGTCTGCAAAATAGTCCGCAGCGTTTGCTCCGTTTGCTGTGGCTGGAAGCCGCGCAAACCATCATTACCGCCCAGTTCGACCAGCACCCAACGCGGTTGATGCTGCTTAAGCAGGGCAGGCAGGCGCGATAAGCCTTGCTGCGACGTATCGCCGCTGATGCTGCCGTTAACGACAGACGCCCGGGACTGCCATTTATCATTGAGCAGGGCGGGCCAGGCCGCACTGGCGGCCATACGATAGCCCGCGCTCAGGCTATCGCCCAGAATCAATAACGTGTCCGCAGCCGCCGCGCGGAAGGTCATCAGCATCAAAAACAGGAAGGGCAAATGCCAGCGGAAAACATTGTTGAAGTTCATCGTCTTAATAAGTCCGTCGGTCAGGGAGAACACGAGCTTTCCATCCTCACCGGAGTTGAACTCGTTGTCAAACGTGCCGAAACCATCGCCCTGATTGGCGAATCCGGTTCCGGTAAGTCCACGCTGCTGGCCATTCTCGCCGGGCTGGACGATGGCAGCAGCGGGGAAGTGAACCTGGTCAGCCAGCCCCTCCACGCGCTTGATGAAGAGGCGCGCGCCGCGCTGCGTGCCCGGCATATCGGGTTTGTCTTTCAGTCATTCATGCTGATCCCAACCCTCAACGCGCTGGAAAACGTTGAGCTGCCCGGCCTGCTGCGCGGTGAAAATACCCGCGAAAGCCGCGATCACGCCAAAGCGTTGCTGGAACAGCTGGGGCTGGGAAAACGTCTCGACCACCTTCCGGCGCAGCTTTCCGGCGGTGAGCAGCAGCGCGTGGCGCTGGCCAGGGCGTTTAACGGGCGCCCGGAAGTGCTGTTTGCCGATGAGCCCACGGGCAATCTCGACCGTAAAACCGGGGACAAAATTGCCGATCTGCTGTTTTCACTCAACCGCGAACACGGCACCACGCTGATTCTGGTTACCCACGACCCGCAGCTGGCCGCCCGCTGCGACCGCCGCCTGCGGCTGGTGAACGGTGTTCTTCAGGAGGAAGCATGATTGCCCGCTGGTTCTGGCGCGAATGGCGCTCGCCCTCTCTGCTGATTGTCTGGCTGGCGTTGAGCCTGGCGGTGGCCTGCGTGCTGGCGCTCGGCAGCGTCAGCGATCGTATGGAGAAAGGGCTTAGCCAGCAGAGTCGGGAATTTATGGCGGGGGACCGGGCTCTGCAAAGTTCTCGCCCCGTGCCGCCGGGCTGGATTGAGGAAGCGCGCAAAGAGGGGCTGAAGGTGGGAGAGCAAATCACCTTCCAGACCATGACCTTTGCGGGCGACACGCCACAGCTTGCCAGCGTAAAAGCCGTGGATGACATCTACCCGATGTATGGTGATTTACAAACCAGTCCGCCGGGGCTAAAACCGGCCTCCGGTACGGTATTGCTGGCTTCGCGTCTGATGGCGCTGCTGAACCTGAAACCCGGCGACAGTATCGACGTCGGCGACGCGACCCTCAAAATTGCCGGGGAAGTGGTGCAGGAACCCGACTCCGGATTTAATCCGTTCCAGCTCGCGCCGCGCCTGCTGATGAACACCGCTGATGTGGCGAAAACCAACGCCGTCCAGCCGGGTAGCCGCGTCACATGGCGCTATAAGTTTGGCGGGACGCCTGCTCAACTGGAGGCGTATGAAAAATGGCTCCTGCCTCAGCTCAGGCCGGAACATCGCTGGTACGGGCTGGAGCAGGATGACGGGGCGCTCGGCAAATCCCTCGAGCGTTCTCAGCAGTTTCTGTTGCTGTCGGCGCTGTTAACCCTGCTGCTGGCCATTGCGGCCGTTGCCGTGGCAATGGGGCACTACTGCCGCAGCCGTTACGATCTGGTGGCGATACTCAAAACCCTCGGCGCGGGCCGGGCACAGCTGCGCAAGCTGATTGTCGGCCAGTGGCTGATGGTGCTGGCGCTGTCGGCTCTGACCGGCGGGGCGATAGGGCTGCTGTTTGAAAAGCTGCTGATGGTGCTGCTCAAACCGGTACTGCCCGCTGCGCTGCCGCCTGCCAGCCTCTGGCCGTGGCTGTGGGCCATCGGCGCGATGACGACGATCTCCCTGCTGGTGGGGTTACGCCCCTACCGGCTGCTGCTCGCCACCCAGCCGCTGCGCGTGCTGCGCCGGGATGTGGTGGCCAGCGTCTGGCCGCTGAAGTTCTATCTGCCGGTGATTATTGCGGTGGCAGTCGGGCTGTTGGCCTGGCTGATGGGCGGCAGTACGCTGCTGTGGGCGGTGCTGGCGGGCGCGGTGGTGCTGGCGCTGCTGTGCGGCGTAGTGGGCTGGGTACTGCTTAATGTGCTGAGTAAGCTGACAGTTAAATCACTCCCCATACGGTTAGCGGTTAACCGACTGCTGCACCAGCCGTGGTCTACCCTCAGCCAGCTCTCGGCATTTTCGCTGTCGTTTATGCTGCTGGCGCTTCTGCTGGTGCTGCGCGGGGATCTGCTGGATCGCTGGCAGCAGCAGCTTCCGCCGGAAAGCCCGAACTATTTCCTGATCAACATTGCTCCCGAACAGGTGACGCCGCTGAAGGGGTTCCTGTCTGAGCATCACATTATTCCGGAATCGTTCTATCCGATCGTGCGCGCCCGCCTGACGCAGATCAACGGCCAGTCCACGGAGGGAAATAAGGATGAATCGCTCAACCGCGAGCTCAACCTGACCTGGCAGGCGAAACGTCCGGACCATAACCCGATCGTTGCCGGCACCTGGCCGCCGAAAGCGGGGGAAGTGTCGATGGAGGAGGGGCTGGCGACACGCCTGAACGTGAAGCTCGGCGATAGCGTGACCTTTACCGGTGATACCCAGGATTTCACCGCCAAAGTCACCAGCCTGCGCAAAGTGGACTGGGAAAGCCTGCGGCCAAATTTCTTCTTCATCTTCCCGCCGGGCGCGCTGGACGGACAGCCCCAGAGCTGGCTGACCAGCTTCCGCTGGGAAAACGGCAACGGCATGCTGACGCAACTGAACCGGGAATTTCCGACGGTGAGCCTGCTGGATATCGGCGCGATCCTCAAACAGGTCGGGCAGGTGCTGGAACAGGTGAGCCGCGCCCTGGAGGTGATGGTGGTGCTGGTGACCGTCTGCGGCCTATTGCTGCTGCTGGCGCAGGTGCAGGTCGGCATGCGTCAGCGTCATCAGGAGCTGGTGGTCTACCGCACGCTGGGGGCCAGTAAACGGCTACTGCGCGCCACGCTGTGGAGCGAATTTGCCCTGCTCGGGCTGGTGGCGGGCCTGGTGGCGGCCATCGGGGCGGAAACCGCACTGGCGGTGCTTCAGACGAAAGTCTTTGATTTTCCATGGGAGCCTGACTGGCGGCTGTGGTTAACGTTGCCCGTCTGCGGCGCGGTGCTGCTGTCCCTGTGCGGTGGCTGGCTCGGGACGCGGCTGTTGAAAGGTAAAGCGCTGTTCCGCCAGTTTGTCAGCTAGTTTACTTGCGTGATGATGACACACCGGCATTCCTGCTGGTGTGTCATCACTTAATAGCACAAATCGTTAATACCCATGTATTTAGTAGCACAAAACATTAAAAACCCGCCCACACATCCCGAATTTTTCCGGTTAATATTCACCAGCTAAATATTTAGCAGCGTGTCTATCAAGGAAAAAGAATGACTATAAGAAAAACAGCGCTGGCGACAACGATCGGCGCAGCAGTGGCATTGGCTTCTTTCGCATCTCAGGCGGAAATCACCCTTCTGAAACAGGATCCGCAGGCGGGTAACCCGCTGAGCCGTCTGAACTTCACCGTTGGCGGCAGCATCCGTCCTCAGTTCCAGAACATGACCGGTGATG
Source organism: Enterobacter cloacae complex sp. SYL001 (assembly GCF_049237025.1). NCBI lineage: Bacteria > Pseudomonadati > Pseudomonadota > Gammaproteobacteria > Enterobacterales > Enterobacteriaceae > Enterobacter > Enterobacter cloacae complex sp. SYL001. The sequence goes on from NZ_JBMKJI010000005.1 coordinate 122,609, forward strand.
ACGGCAAAAACGGCTACAAGCGTAACGGTTTTGACGGCGGTACCCGTTTCCGTTTCGCGGCAGACTACTACCTGTTCGATGACATCAGCTGGATCACCTACTACGAGCTGGGTGTGAACATTCCGGCGCAGTTTAACTGGGATAACCACTACGCCGACGGCGCGCACGACACCTCACGCCGTATGCTCTACACCGGTCTGAAGAGCGACACCTGGGGTACGCTTACCTTCGGCCAGCAGAACAGCGTGTACTATGACGTGGTGGGCGCGAAAACCGATATCTGGGACTACGACATGATTGGTCAGGCGTCGGGTAACGGGATCAACGGCGACTACGACGGCTCTTACCGTTCACGCCAGATGCTGAAGTACAAGAAAACCGTGGGCGATGCTGACATCTACGCCTCTTACCTGTTTGAAGACAGCGAATACCTGCCGGGCAACGGCCTGCGCTACAAGCGCAAAGGCGGCGGTTCACTGGGTATCGATTACCACCTGACCACCGATCTGACCTGGGGCGCAGCGTGGAACTACACCCGCGCGGACATGCGTAATCCGGACAACGGCGACAGCAAATCCTACGACCAGAACATTCTCGGCACCGCACTGAGCTGGACGCCGGATAACTGGACCTTCTCCGCAGGCGGCGGCTGGTATCAGAACTTCATGACCACCAAAAAAGTGTCCGTTAACGACTACTTCGCCGGTGATGCATGGGGTATTGAATACTTCGCAGGATACAAATTCCCGGTCGGTCAGTATGCGGTGAAATCCATTCAGCCGTACTTCATGGGCGACCGCATTGAGTACGTGAACGGCCGTAACTACCAGCGCATCGACAACGGCGTAGGTATCAGCGTCCAGCTGGACTACGGTTTCCGCGTGGATTACGAACACGTGTTCACCTCCAGCACCGACAACCTGGGCGACATGAACCTGGTGCGTCTGCGTTACGACTTCTAAGTTGTCATGTAGGGTGCGGCCTGATGCCCTCACCCTGACCCTCTCCCACGGGGAGAGGGAAAAAACATTAAAAACGGCAACCCAGGTTGCCGTTTTGCTTTTACCTCGCCACCCGGCTTTTTTCAGCGATCAAGCCACTCGGCAATTTCTTTGTACGTCCCGCGAAAAACAATCTTCTCCGCTTTCTTCTCCAGCTGATAGCCGTACATCGGGTCGTAATAGTCCTTCAGCAGCGGCACAAGCCAGCTGAAGTGCGCGTCAGTGCTTCCAGAGCGCTGTTGTTCCAGCAGCGCGGAATCTAATAGCGCGGTAAATTCCGCGAATCGTTGCAGCCCCAGACGACGGCGGATGGCGAACAGGCCGTGATGCAGGTATTCGCTGTAGGCTTTCCAGCCCGCTTCTTCACCGTAGGCGGCAAAAAAGTCGGCCCACATGTGGTCGAAATACTCTTCGCGCAGGCGCTCAAGACGGATCTCAAACGGATCTTCGACCACCACGACAGGCGCTTCCGCCATGCGGTCGCGCAGGCACTCCGGCAGGTGGTTAGAGCCAATCATCCGGCCCTCATCCTCCAGCACCCAGCGCGCGGCATCTTTTTTTAGCAGCTCGACGGCAAGGTGATTCTCGAAGCTCGCCTGAGAAAGTTGCGGGGTGAGCGTGCGGCCAAATGACGAGCCGCGATGGTGCGCCAGCCCTTCCAGATCGATGCCCTGCGCATGCTGCTTCACCAGCAGCGTTTTGCCGTTTCCGGTACAGCCACCGATAAGCACCATCGGTTTTTGTGACTGCTCAATCGTCACCTGAATTGCCGTCTGGCGCAGGGCCTTATAGCCGCCGCGGATCAGCGGATAATCGATTCCCGCCTCTTTAAGCCAGGCCTGGGAGATATGTGAGCGCTGGCCACCGCGCGCGCAGCAAAGGTAGCCCTCAGGATGGGCCAGGCTGGCTTCGCGCCAGGCGTTGATGCGCGCCTCTCGCGTCTCGCCGTTGACCAGGCTATGGCCGAGCGTCAGTGCGGCGTCCGGACCCTGGCGTTTATAGCAGGTGCCGACGGCGGCACGCTCGTCGTCGTTCATTAAGGGCAGGTTGAGTGCGGCGGGCATCGCACCCTGGACAAATTCGATCGGCGCGCGAACGTCGATTAAAGGGGTATCGGACGCGAGGATCGCGCGATAGTCCGTTCCATCGTTCATGGTGGTTCCAGAAGAAAGCTAAGCAGCAATGGGCGGGAATTGTACGCCGGGGAAGGGGAAGGTCAACTCCCCGGCGGGGGTTACTTACTTCAGTTTTGACTGCGCCCAGACAATCCCGCTCGCGTATTCTGGCGGCAGCAGGGGAACAATCGCTTCCAGCGTGGCGCTCAGGCGGTCCGTGTCGGTATCGTTCAGGTTCAGGTGGCCGACCTTACGACCCGGGCGCACCGCTTTGTCGTACCAGTGCAGGTGCACCAGCGGCAGCTTCAGCCAGTCGTAGTTCAGATCGGTGCCGATCAGGTTGATCATCACCGACGGGCTGGTCACCACCGGCTGCGGCAGCGGCAGGTCAGTGATGGCGCGCAGGTGCAGCTCGAACTGGCTGATGGAGGCACCGTTTTGCGTCCAGTGGCCGCTGTTGTGCACGCGCGGCGCAAGTTCGTTGATCAGCAGACCCGATGGCGTGACGAAACACTCCATCGCCATTACGCCCACATAGCCCAGCTCATGCATGATGGCAGAGAGCATCTCTTCCGCCTGCGCCTGCTGGTCAGCATTGGCCTGCGGGAAGGCGACGCTGGTGCGCAGAATCCCGTCCTGATGCAGGTTATGCGTTAGCGGGTAAAAAACGGTGTGCCCGTCATGCCCGCGCGCGCCCACCAGCGACACTTCACCGCTGAAGTTTATGCCCTGCTCAACGATGCACTCGCCGTAGCAGTCGTCCGGCAGCTCGGCGGTGTCGTTCGCGCGCAGGCGCCACTGCCCGCGACCGTCGTAGCCGCCGACACGACGCTTCACGATCGCCAGATCGCCCAGCATGGCGAAGACGTCATTCCACTCGCTTTTGTCGCACAACAGCTGCCACGGCGCGGTCGCAAGGCCGAGCTTGTCGAACAGCTGCTTTTGCGTCAGACGGTCGGCGATGATCGGGAAGACGTCGCGGTTCACAAAGGCGTTATGGCGCGCCAGCTCGCGGGTCAGGGCGGTTTCCGGCCAGCGTTCAATTTCGGCGGTGATCACGCTCTGATGGAACGGCACGGCTTCCGGCTCGGCGTCCAGCCCGACGGGCCAGACGGCAATACCCAGCGGCTCACCGGCCTGACGTAGCATCCGGCCAAGCTGACCATTACCAAGAACGCAAACCTGCTTCATGCTGCACCCCGCGGATCCGGGTTATCCAGCACCTCGTCGGTCTGGGCTTTACGCCACTCCGCCAGACGTTGATGTAAGTCTTTATCATGCGTCGCGAGGATCTGCGCGGCCAGCAGGGCGGCATTTGCGGCACCCGCCTTACCAATCGCCAGCGTACCGACAGGGATACCGCGCGGCATCTGGACGATAGAGTACAGGCTATCAACCCCGCTTAACGCGGCGCTCTGTACCGGCACGCCCAGTACCGGCACCAGGGTTTTGGCGGCAATCATGCCCGGCAGATGTGCTGCGCCGCCCGCACCGGCAATGATCACCTCGTAACCGTTCTCTTCGGCGCTTTCGGCGAAGCTGAAAAGTTTATCCGGCGTACGGTGCGCGGAAACCACTTCGACGTGGTGCGGAACATTCAGGATTTCAAAGATTTCGGCGGCGAATTGCATGGTAGCCCAGTCGCTTTTGGACCCCATCACGATGGCGACACGCGCCGGATTATTGCGGGAAGACATGCGTCTTAAAACTCCTGTGGTGCGGAACACACTGCTTTCGAGGGCACAGAGAATAGCATGTAATACCGGCAAGGAAAACGGTTGCGTGGTCGGGAAATGAGCGAAAAAACGAGGAGGGTTAAAACGGGAAGGCGATCAGTTCCACACCTTCCGGCGTGACTTTGACCATCGATCCTTCGCTGTGCCAGGCGCCTAAAACCACGCGATGGGCGGGCTCGCCGTTGGCGATAAGGGAATGCACATCGGGACGATGGGTATGGCCGTGGATCAGCCACTGAACGCGATGCTTCTCCATCACGTTCACCACCGCCTGCGGGTTGACGTCCATGATGGTCATCGATTTGCTGCTGTTGGCGGCCTTGCTGCCCGCGCGCATTCTGGCGGCGATGCGGTTGCGAATAAACAGCGGCAGGGCGAGGAACACTTTCTGGATCCACGGGGTGTGAACTTTGGCGCGAAACGCCAGGTAGCCGGTATCGTCAGTGCAGAGCGTGTCGCCGTGCATGATCAGAATATTGCGGCCATAGAGGTCAAGCACCTGCTCTTCCGGGAGCAGCGTCATGCCGCTCTCGCGGGCGTAGCGCTGGCCGATCAGGAAATCACGGTTGCCGTGAATGAAATAGCAGGGGACGCCGGAATCCACCAGCGCTTTAATGGCCGCTGCCATCTCACGGTGCAGCGGGTTCGGATCGTCGTCGCCTATCCAGGCCTCAAACAGGTCACCCAGAATGTACAGCGCATCGGCGCTTTTCGCTTCACCGCGTAAAAAACGCAGAAAACCGGCGGTTATCGCCGGTTCTTCTGTTTGCAGATGCAGATCCGCAATAAAGAGTGTCGCCACGAATTACTCGCTGACGGTCACGCTTGTGATCACAACGTCTTCTTTAGGAACGTCCTGGTGCATACCGCTGCGGCCAGTAGAAACGGCTTTGATCTTGTCGACCACGTCCATGCCTTCAACCACTTCTGCGAATACGCAGTAGCCCCAGCCTTGCAGGCTTTCGCCAGAGAAGTTCAGGAAGTCGTTGTCCGCCACGTTAATGAAGAACTGTGCGGTAGCAGAGTGCGGGGCCTGAGTACGGGCCATTGCCAGCGTACCGCGGGTGTTTTTCAGGCCGTTGTTCGCTTCGTTTTTGATCGCTTCTTTCGTCTCTTTCTGGCGCATGCCAGGCTCGAAACCGCCGCCCTGGATCATAAAGCCGTTGATCACACGGTGGAAAATAGTGTTGTTGTAGAAACCTTCGCGGCAGTAGTCCAGGAAGTTTTTAACTGTTTCAGGCGCTTTGTCATCAAAGGTTTTGATTACGATATCGCCATGATTAGTGTGGAAAGTAACCATTTTTGCATCCTGTTCCGTTATTGTGGTGCGTCAACCCGTGCTCGGGTCACATATAGGGGCTTGTTATAGCATAACCACAGGACACGATCACCTTGCATTGTGTGCTGACCGTGCTCCGAATTATGGGTATTATAAGGAACAAACAATCCACACACGTGTTTACATGGAATCTTCGATGTTAAAAATCTTTAATACAATGACGCGCCAAAAAGAGGAATTTAAACCTATCCATGCCGGGGAAGTCGGCATGTACGTGTGTGGTATTACGGTTTACGATCTCTGTCATATCGGCCATGGCCGTACCTTTGTCGCGTTCGACGTGGTGTCCCGCTACCTGCGCTTCCTGGGCTATAACCTGAAGTATGTGCGCAACATCACCGACATCGACGACAAAATCATTAAACGTGCTAATGAAAATGGCGAAAGCTTTGTCGCGCTGGTGGATCGCATGATCGCCGAAATGCACAAGGATTTTGATGCCTTGAATATTCTGCGCCCGGATAGCGAGCCGCGTGCGACCCACCATATTCATGAAATCATTGAGATCACCCAAAAGCTGATCGAGCGCGGTCACGCCTATGTGGCGGACAACGGCGACGTGATGTTCTCGGTGCCGACGGACCCAACCTACGGTGCGCTTTCCCGCCAGGATCTGGACCAGCTCCAGGCCGGTGCACGCGTGGACGTGGTTGACGTGAAGCGTAATCCGATGGACTTCGTGCTGTGGAAGATGTCCAAAGCGGGCGAACCGAGCTGGCCATCCCCGTGGGGCGAAGGGCGTCCGGGCTGGCACATTGAATGTTCCGCGATGAACTGCAAACAGCTGGGCAACCATTTCGACATTCACGGCGGCGGTTCGGATCTGATGTTCCCGCACCACGAAAACGAAATCGCGCAGTCCACCTGTGCTCACGGCGGCGAGTACGTGAACTACTGGATGCACTCCGGGATGGTGATGGTTGACCGCGAGAAGATGTCGAAATCGCTGGGTAACTTTTTCACCGTGCGCGACGTGCTGAAGTATTACGACGCGGAAACCGTGCGCTACTTCCTGATGTCCGGCCACTATCGCAGCCAGCTGAACTACAGCGAAGAGAACCTGAAGCAGGCGCGCGCTGCGCTGGAGCGTCTGTATACCGCACTGCGCGGCACCGACAGGTCTGTTCCGGCCGCTGGCGGCGAGGCGTTCGAAGCCCGCTTCGTTGAGGTCATGAACGACGACTTCAACACGCCGGAAGCCTACTCCGTGCTGTTCGACATGGCGCGTGAGGTGAATCGCCTGAAGTCAGAAGATATGGCGGCGGCGAATGCGCTGGCGTCGCATCTGCGTAAGCTCTCTTCCGTGCTCGGCCTGCTGGAGCAGGAGCCGGACGTGTTCCTGCAAAGCGGCGCGCAGGCGGACGACGGTGAAGTAGCGGAAATTGAAGCACTGATTAAAGCGCGTCTGGAAGCGCGTCAGGCGAAAGACTGGGCGGCGGCGGATGCGGCGCGTAACCGTCTGACCGAGATGGGTATTATTCTGGAAGACGGCCCGCAGGGCACCACCTGGCGTCGTAAGTAAGTCCGTAATGCCCGGTGGCGCTTACGCTTACCGGGCCTACAGGTGAAAGTAGGCCGGGTAAGGCGTAGCCGCCACCCGGTTTTTTTTACCTTCTCTTCTTCCACCATAATACTCCCATCAGCACGATTCCCGGCAGCCACACCCACAGCAGTTCCGAGATAATCACCTGATGCCCGTACGGCGTGGTATAGCGCGACAGTGCAAACGGCGCGACCTTAATCACCTGCCACGGTGCAAAGAAGCGCTCATCTGTCCAGGGCCACAGCCAGCCGACGCCTTTCCCGCCGGTGGTAATCGAATCCAGCAGGCTGTGCGACAGCAGCGACACGGTTAAAAACAGCCAGCAGCGCGACAGGCTGGCCCGGAACCATCGACGCCCAGCCAGCACGCAAAGTATGGGCACTACCAAGGCAAACAGCAGCGAATGAGTGAAACCGCGGTGGCCGAAAATATTCCCGTAGGCGACACCGAATTTAAACGCCAGTACGTCAGCGTCAGGCAGCATGGCGAGGACGATCCCGGCAAACAGCAGGCGGGGTGGGATGACTTTGGTTCCGAGCCCTAAGCCCAGACACAGAGGTACGGCAGCGTGGGTGATAACGGTAGGCATTGCATTTATCCATGGCAAATCATGGAAATATAGCAGTCATCACGCGCTATAAGACCCATGCTAAATTCTGAATTTACGCCGATTCCCGCGCGATAAGCTGGCCGGAGAGGGTAATACGCTGCGTTTGCAGATCCGGCTCCTTCAGCCTGCGGATCATCAGCCCTGCCGCCTGGCGGCCGGTCTCTTCGCTGGCAGACGAAACGTAAGTCAGTGACGGCGACGTGAGGTTTACGTGGAGCATATCTTCAAAGCCAATCAGCGCCACCTGCTGGGTTAAAAACACGTCTTTGCCCACCGTGCGCCCCACCTGGTGAATGCCGGAGATCGAACCGATCATCGCGTCCGGCGAATGGCAGAGCAGGGCGGTAATCGTGTTGTTCTTCTCCAGCAGCTGGCGAGTCGCCATGGCCGCCGCCTGCGTATCATCGGTGCAGGCGGGAGAATATTCCTCACGCCAGACCAGGCCGTTCTGCGTCATCGCGCTGCGAAAACCGAGCAGGCGCTGCTCGCGAATACGGCACCCGTCGCGCCCGCCCATGTAGGCGATGGTGCGGTGCCCGCGCTCGATAAGATAACGCGCGGCCAGGTTCGCCGCCTGGCGGTTATCGCGCATCACCAGATTGCATTTCTCTTCCAGCAACGACTGCGAAACCGCCACAAGCGGCAGCGGGCATTGGCGAATGTGTTCCGGGAGAGAGGCGGCGCGGGTGTCCGACGCCAGATAGATGACGCCCGCCACGCCCTGCTGCTTAAATGAGAGCAGGGTACGCTCAAGATGTTCGTCGTCGTTCAGCGGCTGACCGAGAAAAACCATATAACCCTGTTTCTCCAGCTCCTGAACGATGCTCGCCATCACTTTGATGGAAAAGCTGTCGCTGAAGTCCCGCAGGATCAGGCCGATTAAGTTGGAGGTGTTGGCGCGAAGGTTGGCAGCGGCGACGTTATGAACATAGCCCAGCGTTGTGATGGCGGCATTGACCTTCCCGATCGTCGCCTCTGAGATTTTCCCTTTCTGGCGCAGCACCAGCGACACGGTAGAAACCGACACGCCCGCATGCTTTGCAACATCAATAATGCTGACTTTCTTCAAAACCGCTCCCTGAAATTTACCGATTATCAGCCAGATAAGAGGCGTACCCCAGCGTACAGGAGACGCCTCCTTCAGGCATCTTATTATTTGCCAATCATCGTGGACATGGTCTGGGCGATAAACTGTGCTCTGGCCCCGAAAATCACCTGTATCCCGTTGTCGCCAACAAACACCACGCCGCGCGCGCCCAGCCCGTTCAGCCCGTCCCGGTCCACCGCTTCGCTCTTCGCCACTTCCAGACGCAGACGCGTGATGCAGGAGCCGACAGAATCAATGTTCTGCGCACCGCCCAGCAGGCCGATGATTTCGGTGGCAAGTTCGGAATCGGACTTGTCATTCGCGCTGGCGGTCACTTCGGTGCGGCCCGGCGTTTTCACGTCGAAACGGCGGATCACGAAGCGGAACGTGAAGTAGTAAATCAGGGCCATAGGGATACCGATGATAATGGCGCTCAGGAAGTTGGTCTGATAGCCGTTAAACGACGGCAGGATCCCGAACGACAGGTAGTCGATAAAGCCCGCCGAGAACGACTTGGCGATGTGCGCATGCAGCAGGTACATGGTCATGTACGCCAGGCCCGCCATGATGGCGTTGAAGACGTAAAGGATTGGCGCCACGAAGATAAAGGTGAACTCTACCGGCTCGGTGATGCCCGTCAGGAAGCAGGTGAGGGCGGCGGAGAAGAGAATACCGGCCGCAATTTTCTTATTCTTCGTATGCGCTTCATGGTACATCGCAAGGCACGCTGCAGGCAGCGCGAACAGCATCAGCGGGAACTCGCCCTGCATGAATTTCCCGGCGTTCTGGTAGGTATCGCTGCTGAAGGATTTCACCCCTTCTTCGAGCATCTTGAACCAGATGGTCTGGTCGCCGTGGATCACCTGACCCGCCTGGGTGGTGTAATCCCCGAACGAATACCAGAAGGAGGGATACCAGATGTGGTGCAGGCCGAGCGGGATCAACGCGCGCTCCACCAGCCCGAAGATAAAGGTCGAGGCCGCCTGGTTATCGCCGTTCACCACCACGGACAGGGCGTCGATCCCGGACTGAATATGCTGCCACACGTACGGCAGCAGCAGGCCGAGCAGGAACGACAGAAATGCCGTCGCAATCGCCACAAAACGCTTCCCGGAGAAGAAGCCGAGGAATTCCGGCAGTTGCATGGTGTGGAAGCGGTTGTAGCACCAGGCCGCGAGAATACCGCAGATCAGGCCGCCAAAGACGCCCATTTGCAACGTCGGAATGCCGACGACCATGGCGTATTTCCCGCCCTGGGAGGCCATTTCCGGCGTAATGCTCAGCACGGTGCTGATGGTGATGTTGGTGACAAACACCGAGACCGCCGCAGAGAGTGCCGCAATGCCGGATTCCGAAGCCAGACCGACGGCAGAGCCGATGGCGAACAGCATCGGCAGGTTATCAAAGATAACCCCGCCGGCGTTCATCATCAGCGGCAGGTGGAACTTATCGCCGAAGGCCAGCAGCAGGCCCGCAGCGGGAAGCAGTGAAATCGGCAGCATTAAGGCGCGACCAATCATCGATAACTTAGACAGCGATTTAACAAACCCTGATATCAGACTCATGCTGATTTCCCCCCCGAGTAGCGCTTTTTTCGCGCTGTTATTGTAAGTAGAACGTTTTAGTAGAACGTTCTACTTATCGTGGGGAAAGTCTGAAAATCGCGCAACATAATTTTCACGTTTCGCCAGAGGGAATAGTGATTATTTGAAGTTGATCGATAATTAACCGTGATGGGTGTGAGGGGATGTTTATCCCCTCTCCCTGTGGGAGAGGGTTAGGGTGAGGGCATCAGACAGCTCAGGCCGTCACGGTCACGCTCTGACCTGCAAAGCTCACGGTCTGGCCCGCGACAATTTTGCAGCGCTTGCGGGTTTCCACCGTGCCGTCTACTTTTACCTGCCCGTCGGCGATGACGATTTTCGCCTGCGCACCGCTTTCGCTCCAGCCTTCCAGCTTCAGCAGATCGCACAGCTCAACGTGCGGATGTTTACCTAAAGAAAAAGTTGCCATGATTACGCGTCCTCTACGTCGTGATACTCCTCGCACGCCTGCAAGGTATTCTGAATCAGTGTTGCTACCGTCATCGGGCCTACGCCGCCCGGGACCGGAGTAATATAGGAGGCGCGCGCTGCGGCATCTTCATACACCACGTCGCCAACCACTTTGCCGTTTTCCAGACGGTTAATACCCACGTCCACGACGATTGCGCCCTCTTTGATCCACTCGCCCGGAATAAAGCCCGGCTTGCCGACCGCAACGATCAGCAGATCGGCGTTTTCGACGTGATGACGCAGGTTTTTGGTGAAGCGGTGGGTGACGGTGGTGGTGCAGCCCGCCAGCAGCAGCTCCATGCTCATCGGGCGGCCCACGATGTTGGAGGCGCCAATCACCACGGCGTTCAGGCCATAGGTGTCGATGTTATAACGCTCCAGCAGCGTCACGATGCCGCGCGGGGTGCACGGACGCAGGCGCGGCGCGCGCTGGCACAGGCGGCCCACGTTATACGGATGGAAACCGTCAACGTCTTTGTCCGGCGCGATACGCTCCAGCACCTTCACGTTGTCGATGCCCGCAGGCAGCGGCAGCTGAACCAGAATGCCGTCGATCTCTTTATCGGCATTCAGGGTGTCAATCAGTTCCAGCAGTTCCGCTTCGCTGGTGGTTTCCGGCAGATCGTAAGAGCGGGAGACGAACCCCACCTCTTCACACGCTTTGCGTTTGCTGCCGACATAAATTTGCGAGGCCGGGTTGCTGCCAACCAGCACTACGGCCAGCCCTGGAGCGCGTTTTCCGGCAGCTTTACGCGCCTTCACTTTTTCCGCAACCTCAGAGCGCACCTGCTGCGCAATCGTTTTACCGTCAATAATCTTTGCTGCCATCAGAGAGAAGATTCCGTCTGTAACGTTAGAAAGGGGGGATTACCTGTATTTTGTCAGAAGCGAGCGCCGCTGTCAGTCACCCTTTACGAGATTTCATCGATGGCCCGCAAAACCCCTTCTCAGGGCATGGTCAATTTCTTAGAGGCGATTAGGATGTGACCTGGCAAAATGGCAGCGTTTTGACATATTACAAAATAGATTCCTGAGCTACTTTGTCCTCTCCGAAATAAGCCTTCAATTTTTTAATTGAACGTATTTCTTATTCCCGAATATGCGCGGGAAGGGTTATTTACATTTTAAAGGAATAGACATGAAACTCAGCAACATTGCTTCTACTGTTATTGCAACTCTGGCCCTGGTCGCGGGTGCCGCTCACGCAGAAGATCCGGTAGCACCTGTATCTGTAAACGGTGGTACGGTGCATTTTAAAGGTGAATTAGTGAATGCCGCGTGTTCAGTGAATACTGACTCTTCAGAGCAGACGGTTAATCTCGGCCAGTACCGTACCGCGAAATTCACTAAAGTGGGTGACACCACCTCCAATATTCCCTTCACCATCGAACTGAACGACTGCGATCCTGCGGTAGCGAAAACCGCTGCTGTCGCGTTTACCGGCCAAATCGACGCCACCGACAAAACGCTGCTGGCGGTAAGCTCCGGTAACAACGACAACTCCGCGAAGGGCGTAGGCATTGAGATCCTCGACAGCAAATCCTCCACGCTGACCCCGGACGGTGCAACCTTCTCTGCGGCGCAGAACCTGATTGAAGGGACTAACACCCTGAACTTCACCGCGCGCTATAAAGCCACGGCGGCGACCACCGCGCCAGGCCAGGCAAACGCGGACGCAACATTCGTAATGAAATACGAGTAATGCCTGAGTACAGGGATGTGGCTGGCCTCAGGGAAGAGGTCTTTTGATCGCCTATACCGGGAGCGAAGGATGACAAGGACTGGGATACTGCTGTGTGCCCTTGCGATTGCCTCAGCGGTAAACGCACATACCGTTGTCATAGACGGCGGCAAAGTACACCTCAGGGGAGAGCTGGTTAACGGCGGCTGCGCCGTGGCCCCGGACAGCCAGAATATGCGCGTGGATATGGGGCAATACCGCACAAACGCCTTTTCCGGCGTCGGCAGCTTTTCCACGGTTAATGTGCCTTTCACCGTACGTCTGCTGGATTGCAGCGTGGACGTCTCCCGCACCGTGGGGATCCAGTTCCAGGGAGTGACACCGGCAGAAGACCCGCAGGTTTTCCTGGCGACATCGCGGCCGGGGGAAAATGCGGTCAGCAGTGGTGTCGGACTGGCGCTTTTTGACGAACAGCAACGTCAGATCATCCCGAACGCGACGGCAGTGAGCTGGTTACCCATTAACACCCGCGAGCTGGTATTTCATTTCAGCGCCCGCTACCGGGCTATTTCCGAACACCTTGTACCAGACACTATTCAGTCGAATGTCTGGTTTACGTTGATTTATCCCTGACGCCTGCGAACTAATTATTAAAGGTACGGTTGTGATGAACACCCTGATTAAACCTGGACTGTTTTTAACTTTTATTTTGATGATGGTTTCTGCCAGCGCGAATGCATCCGGCGGAATTGCGCTGGGCGCGACGCGCGTTATTTATCCGGCCGATGCAAAACAAACGTCGCTGGCGATCACCAACAGCAATAAACAAGAGCGCTATTTAATTAACGCGTGGATAGAAAATGCCAACGGGCAAAAGGAAAAAACCTTTGCCGTCACGCCGCCGCTGTTTGTCAGCGAGCCGGCCAGCGAAAACACCCTGCGCATTATCTACGCAGGCCCGGCGCTGCCTGCCGATCGCGAATCACTCTTTTACATGAACGTCAAAGCGATTCCCTCCGTCAGCAAAAAACATCAGGACGGCAACAACGTCCTGCAACTGGCCATTCTGTCACGCATCAAGCTGTTTGTTCGCCCGGCTAACCTGGCGATGCCGCCGGAAGAGGCGCTCTCACAGCTGCGTTTTGAGCGCGTCGGCAACCATCTTAAGGTGAGCAATGCCTCGCCGTATTACGTCACGCTGGTCAATCTGAAGCTCGGCGGTCAGACGCTGGAGAACCTGATGGTTGCCCCTAAAAGCTCGGCGCAGCAGGTGCTGCCTGCCGCAGCGAGCGGCACGCTCTCCTGGCAGAGTGTGAATGACTACGGTGCCATTACGCCGGCGCGTAGCGTCAGCCTGTGAGCAGAGACAGGGCGATGAACACTCAATGGCGTTACTGCCCGGTTGCGCTGGCACTGATGGCAACGCTCTGGCCACACGCTGGCTGGGGTGAAAGCTACTTTAACCCGGCGTTTCTCTCCGATGACGCGGCGAACGTGGCGGATTTGTCGCGTTTTGAGAAAGGCCACCAGCAGGCACCGGGCGTCTATCGCGTCGATATCTGGCGTAACGATGAGTTTATCGGCACCCAGGACGTGCGGTTTGAGCAAGCCGACAACACGCCGCCGGTCGCGGGCGGTTTGTCGCCGTGCATTACGCGCGCGATGCTCGATCGCTTTGGCGTCAATATCGCCGCCTTCCCGGAACTGAGCAACGTGCAGGGCGAGACCTGCGTTCCGCTCACCACGGCTATTCCGGGCAGCGAAACGGCGTTCAACTTCGCCTCCTTGCGCCTTAACGTCAGTCTGCCTCAGGTGGCGATGCAAAACAGCGCCCGCGGGTATATTCCGCCTGAACAGTGGGATGAAGGCATCCCCGCCGCGCTGCTGAACTACAGCTTCACCGGCAACCGGGGCAGCGACGACGACAGCTACTATCTGAACCTGCAAAGCGGGTTGAACTATGGCGCCTGGCGATTACGCAATAACGGCGCGTGGCGTTATACCGAAAGCAACGGCCAGCGGCACAGCAGCTGGCAAAATATTGGCACCTGGGCGCAGCGTACGGTCATTCCGCTAAAAAGCGAGCTGGTGCTCGGCGACAGCAACACCGGTAACGATGTCTTCGACAGCGTCGGTTTTCGCGGTGGTCGGCTCTATTCGTCCGACAGCATGTATCCGGACAGCCTGCAAGGCTACGCGCCTACCGTACGCGGAATCGCCCGCACCCCTGCCAAAGTGGTGATCCGCCAGAACGGATACGTGATTTACCAAAGCTATGTACAGCCGGGGGCTTTTGCGATAACTGACCTTAACCCGACCTCCTCAAGCGGTGACCTGGAGGTGACGGTGGAAGAGAAGGACGGCAGCCAGCAGCGCTACACCGTCCCGTATTCCACCGTTCCGTTGCTTCAGCGTGAAGGACGCTGGAAATACGATCTGGTGGCAGGGGACTATCGCAGCGGCAACAGCGAGCAGGACACGCCGTTCTTTACTCAGGGTACGATGATTGCGGGTCTTGCCGACGGCTACACGCTGTACGGCGGAACGCAGCTGGCCTCGCGCTATACCGCCATCGCCATTGGCGCGGGAAAAAACCTCGGTGACTGGGGGGCGGTGTCACTTGACCTCACCCATGCCCGCAGCCAGCTTGCCGATGACAGCCGCCATGAAGGGCAGTCCCTGCGGTTCCTGTACGCAAAATCCCTTAACGGATTCGGCACCAACTTCCAGCTGCTGGGCTATCGCTACTCGACCAAAGGCTTCTACACCCTCGACGATGTGGCCTGGCGCACAATGGAAGGCTACCAGTATGGCGACGATCAGGACGATGACGGCGTGCAGGACGTGCAGAGCTATCACAACCTGACGCTGAATAAAAAAGGACGTTTCCAGCTCAATATCTCCCAGTCTCTTGGCGATTACGGCTCGGTGTACGTGTCGGGCAGCCAGCAAAGTTACTGGGGCACCAGCGAGTCCAACGTCTGGTATCAGCTCGGCTACGCAGGCGGGGTGAAAGGGGTCAGCTACGCCTTATCCTGGTCATGGAACAAGGCCGTCGGCATTGAAGGAACTGACCGGATCGCCTCGTTTAACGTCTCCGTCCCGTTCAGCCTGTTCACCCGTCACGGCTACCGTCGCGATAACGCGATCGACCGGGCCTATGCCACGGCCTCAGCCAGCCGCAACAGCGACGGTGATACCAGCTGGCAGACCGGGATCAGCGGAACGCTGCTCCAGGATCGTAACCTGAACTACAGCGTCACGCAGGGTCACACCAGCAATAACGGTGCCAGCGGCAGCGCCAGCGCCAACTGGCAGGCAACGTACGGTACGCTGGGTGTGGGCTACAACTACACGCGGGATCAGCACGACCTCAACTGGCAGCTCTCCGGCGGCGTGGTAGGGCATTCAGACGGCATCACATTCAGTCAGCCGCTGGGCGATACCAACGTCTTGATCAAAGCGCCGGGCGCGTCAGGCGTGAGCGTCGAAAACCAGACCGGCGTCAAAACA
This sequence comes from Enterobacter cloacae complex sp. SYL001, assembly GCF_049237025.1. NCBI lineage: Bacteria > Pseudomonadati > Pseudomonadota > Gammaproteobacteria > Enterobacterales > Enterobacteriaceae > Enterobacter > Enterobacter cloacae complex sp. SYL001. The sequence goes on from NZ_JBMKJI010000005.1 coordinate 138,288, forward strand.
GACTGGCGTGGCTATGCGGTGATGCCGTACGCCACGGTGTACCGTTACAACCGCGTGGCGCTCGACACTAACACCATGAGCAACAACACCGACATTGAAAATAACGTTTCCAGCGTCGTGCCGACGAACGGTGCGCTGGTGCGCGCCAGTTTTGACACCCGCATCGGCGTGCGTGCGTTGCTCACCGTTAAGCGTGATAACCAGCCTGTGCCGTTTGGGGCGGTGGTGCGTGAGACGCAGAGCGGCGTAACCAGCATGGTGGGCGATGACGGGCAGATTTACCTGAGCGGGCTGCCGCTGAGCGGGGAACTGCTGATTCAGTGGGGAGACGGGAAGCAGTCCCAGTGTCGTGCGCCCTACAGCCTGCCAGAACAGAGCCTGCAACAGGCGATCACACTTAAGGGGATCCGCTGTGAATAAAATCCATTATCTGGGGCTATCCCTTCTGGCATTTTTGCCGCTATCTGAGGCGTTCGCCACCGTCTGCGTCAATGAAAATGGCGTGCCGACGGAGGTGTATTACGACCTGACGGATAAATTCAACAGCTCCAATAACCAGGTGGGGCAGATTGTTACACTCAGCGAGAAGTCCCAGTGGGTGGGCGTCAACGCCGTCTGCCCTAAGGGAACGTCCGGGAACACCACCAAGCGTAGCTATGTGACCGAATTCCCGGTCACAGGCACCAGCGATGGCTACCAGTATCTGAAGCTAAACGACTATCTGGACGGGGCGATGAAAATCACCGACAGCTACGCTGGCACGTTCTATCCACCCAGAAAGTACATTCAGATGGGGAGCCATCCGAACGTGTCTAAAAACAAACCGTTTGGAGTACAGGATTCCAGCCTCGTCTTTCGGCTTAAGGTGACCCGACGCTTTATCAATATGGTGGTGATCCCCCGGGCAATCATGTTCCGGGTTTACGTCACCACGACCTCCACGGATCCGCTCACCACGCCGGTTTATACCATCAGCTACAGCGGGACCATTCAGGTGCCTCAGAGCTGTGAGATTAATGCCGGAAATGTGGTGGAGTTCGATTTCGGAGACATCGGCGCCTCTCTGTTCAGTAAAGCGGGCATCGGAAATAAGCCGGAGGGGATCTCAGCGCAAAGCAAAACCATCGGCATAAAATGCACCAACGTCGAGGCGAACGCCATGCTCACAATGCGTGTTGAAGCGGAGAAGGTTTCAGGCAGTACGCTGGTCTCTGATAACGCGGATGTGGGTTTTGTGATTGCCAACAGTAATGGTGTACCGCTGACGCCGAACAACCTGACCAGCAAAATCCCGTTCCGTCTGGACGATAGCGCACAGGCACAGGTGGGGATCCGCGCGTGGCCCGTCAGCGTGACCGGTAAAAAACCTGCCGAGGGGCGTTTTACCTCTCGCGGCTATTTACGCGTCGACTATGACTAAGGAGCAGGTATGCGAAACGGAATGCGGTATTTAGCCGTCGCGCTCTTTGCGCTTTGCTCCCCTGCGCACGCAGAGACGGCGCTTGGGGAAATTAACATTCAGCTCTATGGCAATATCGTGGATTTTACCTGCGTGGCGGAGGGGGACGACAGCAATAAAACCGTCACGCTCGGCACCTGGCCCACGAAACAGCTCCGCACAACGGGAAGCCGGACGCAGCCTGTACCGTTCACCCTGAAGCTGACCGGATGCCCGCCGGGGGCGGCTTCGATCACATTTACGGGGAAGATGGACGGGCATGATAACAGCCTGCTGGCGCTGAATGATGCCAGCGCGGCCAGTAACGTGGCCGTGGAGATCCTCGACCGGGATAAAACGCGCCTCGCGTTGCAGCAGGCCAGCCAGACGGTGTCCGTGGATGCGCAGGGAAATGCCGAACTGTCGTTTTATGCCAATTATATCGCCACGGCGGATAACCCGCAGCCGGGCCGGGCTGATGCCGATGCAACTTTCATGATTAATTATAATTAATCGTATCCCCTCTCCCTGTAACGGTTATATGTTGCAGGGAGAGGGAAGGATTACAGTAATTCGTGCGCTTTCGCGTAATCAATTAATTCAACGATACTTTGTACGCCCAGCTTGGAAAAGATATTAGACTTATGAGCGCTAATTGTTTTGTTGCTAAGTAATAATTGATCCGCAATCTCTTTATTAGATAATCCGTTCGCCAGATATCGCAGAACCGTCACTTCACGATTCGATAATGGCATATCCACAGCGGCGCCTGTCCGGGAGCCTATATGGTTTATAAAACTCAATGTTTCTGACGGGAAAAAAGAATAGCCCGTCAGTATCATTTCCACCGCGTTATAAATTTCCCCCAGATCTTTCCGCTTACTGACAAAACCATTTGCCCCGGCGCGGATGGCGCGCCCTGCGTAGAAGGCTTCAGATTTCGAAGAGAGGAAGAGAATCTTAATATCTTTATTTAAGTTTCTGATTCTTTTCAATAATACGAAGCCGTCCGTGCCTGTCATTTCGATATCGAGAATGACCAGGTCGATGGGGTGGTTGCGTATACAGTCAAGCACTTCGTGGCTGTCGCCTGACTTCAGTTTGACCTGGATGTTTTTATTTTTCTGTAGCAGGACTTCTATCGACATTCTGACGATAGGGTGTTCGTCCATAATGATAACGGATGCCGGTTTCATTTTTTATGCCTCAGATTGTTAAAAGCGTTATGCTGAGTTTTGTTAAAACTCTCGAAAAGCCGGAAGGATAATTACGCAGATCCTTGTACGGTAGATCCCTGGGAAGAGCGAAAGCATCCTTGTTTACGTAGTGGTGATATCAATGCCTGAGCGCAGTTATCTCATAAGGCTGTTATGGCAAAATGATTTTTCTTATTCGCGTGTCAAACACGTCTTATTATACCGTTTAAGTATTGTCCGAAAAGCCTGTAAATTAATGTCCATATATTGATGATTATTATCTTCTGTATCTGAATCGCTAACTTTTTAAAATTAGCAAAAATGTCCTGATATTGCATTTACCACACAGTTTCATCTTTATGTAATAACAAAAAATAAACGATCTTACTGTATGTTGATCAAATGTTAACAATGCGCAGGTCGTGACAAAGTGTTTTCCGCCTGTCCGCTACCTCTGATGTCCGCTCTTTAGCGCGTCATCGCCTCATTTCTAACACCTCAGGCCAGGAGGATGATCCCTTCGTCAAAACAGCACTATCTGCTGTTTTCTTCACCTCTCATCGCTTTTATTTACAGATAAATCGCTTGTTTTTACACCATTATCATCCTGTTAACGGAAACGTCAGAAACTTAACGCATGGATAAAACGACTCTCGTTTAGCGTACAGGCAGCATTTCGCATGGTTTAAGATGAAGAATTAGGAATAGTTATAAAATCGAAAGTTTTGTTAAAAAACACAAAAAATTAACATATATCCTAAGTATTTTCTTAAAGGTCTTTAGGAATTAAGGGGTTACTGAATACGTTAATACGTGAAATCTGAAAGGTTGTTGAGAAGATGTAGCAACTCATGACGATGATTCAGCCCAAGTTTCGCCAGGATGCAGCTGAGACGGTAAATAATGCGGCTATAGGGGCGGTTCTGTAACTGAGCAATCTGTCGCAGGGTGCTACCCTGCGATAGCGCCTGCAGGATCGGCCATTCATCACGTGAAAACCACTCTTTCCGGTGGCCGGCGGGTGACGGCGTTTCCAGCAAGGTTTGTTGCAACGCCCGCGGCGTAAGTTGCCGTTCAATCACATGAAAAGGGCCAGCCGCTTTGCAAAACAGGCGTGTATCGTAATCATCGGCGCGGATGAGCAGGTAGGGTGTCAGGTAGGGGGCGAACAGGCTGTGGCGTCGTAATCGGTCCAGCAGGTCAATAAGCGGCGAGGCGCGGCTTTCTACATCTACCACCAGACGTGATGAAGGCCACTGATTCAGATCGCTGAGGGCGGCTTCCAGGGTGGAATAGTCACAGCAATTGCTCAGGGGAGAGTGCCCGCTCAGAAAACCGGAACGGAAAAAGTTATCCTGTGTGACCAGAACGATAAAGGGAGCATCGGTTTTGCGGGTCTGGTTGATTGACTGGCTCAAATATTCGAGACGATCAAAAAATGGGAGAGCAAAAGGCGAGTGCGTTGAACCCGGTGAATCACTTCCTGTCCGACGACGCCGGTAACGGCGTACTGTCATTCGCATAGCTTCCCTCTTGGCGATGACCGTTCAGTCCTCCTGCCATCTCCAGGATGGCCAATAATATCCCTGACCGAAGCGCGCGCCAGCCTGAAGCGCAAACTTACGATCCGTTTCTGTTTCAATGCCTTCTATGAGTACATTTTCAGCAATTTTTGAACAAAGCGTGACCAGGTTTGCCAGCGCTGGCGTTGCACGTAAACGCCAGAAAGCGATCTTATCGATTTTTATTCCGCTTAACGGCATGCGGCAGGATAAAAACGCGCGCCCTGACGCTTCATCAATGTCATCCAACTAGATCCGATGTCCTTGCGCCGTCAACTGCTGAAGCGCACAACTCACCCTCAGACGTGCCGGGTCTGAGAGAGAAAAGAAGGAAGCAGGCTCCACGAGTTCAATGTTCAGCGGTGGGCTGTTAAGTTGCAGTAAACGCTGGAACATTTCCGGTATGGTCAGAACGGTTATCGGCAAATTTATGAAAAGGTTGTCGCAGGGAAAGGGTTTTTTTAACGCAGCGATCTGTGCTTCCAGCAGCATAAGCGCCCGGGCGGCGGACCAGTCGTGAAAAAAGCCTTCGCTTTGCTGATGCGGTGACAGCACGCTGAGCACTTCAGCCCCTACCGTGCGCGAAGAGGAGAGGGCGACAATGGGTTCAAGCTTGATGCCTGTAATGTCGTGTGAGATGTGCTGCACGCACGAGGGGAAACCTGTATGGTCTGGCGCTGTCACTCCGTCGTCCTGTTCATTTCCAGCCTCCAGGCGGCCGGGATACCGCAGGACAGTGTGAAGGGGAAGTAAACAGGAAAACAGCAGGCGTTACTTAAAAGCGGCTAAGCCTTTTCGCAGCCCGTAAAAGAGGGATAAATGTTGAAAAAACAGCCGTATTTACAATCAGCTAGTCATTAACGGCAGAGAAGGTGGAAAAGGCATTGACTCACTACGCATTGACCGTATAATTCCAGGCGTTTCACCACCGCGAAGTACACTCTTCTCCGTGCGCCCTTAGCTCAGTTGGATAGAGCAACGGCCTTCTAAGCCGTAGGTCGTAGGTTCGAATCCTACAGGGCGTGCCATTAACCCTCCGGCACTCAGCCGTTCCTGACCAGCCTGAATCGTGTTTTCATTACCTTTAATAACTGGCCTTCCAGGGTCATACGACACATTGACTTTTCCCCCAGCTTCCTTGCCGGGGGAGAGCGCCATTAGTGCCCTGTAACGGCCGCGGCGGCGACCGGATGGTCAGCGTTAGCGACCACGGTTGCACGGGCGACGGGATGATAACTACCGTCTGTTGCGGCTGCGACGGCGACAGGGTGATCGGCAGATACCACCGCCGTGGTGCGGGCGACAGGATGGTTACCTTCACCGGTGGCCGCCGCAACGGCAACAGGATGATCGGCGGAGGCGACGGCAGTCGCACGGGCTACCGGATGATTTGCAAATGCAGAAAATGATGCCGCAGTGAAAGCCAGAGCGAGAATGACTTTTTTCATAATATAACTCCTGATGTTTTCCCTGTATGGACAGGGACCATTATTTTAATAACGATGATTGGTACTTATTGAGAATTGTGCAATGGATATTGCTTCGTCTGAATCAAATACTCTGACAATGTATCTGGAAAACACGTTATTGATAATTGAAGTCAATATACCTTTCCAGTTTTAAATTGTTTATTTTTAAATTTATGGTCGTTTTGTGTAAAAATAAATTATTTGCCTGGTAAAGCATATTTAGCTAAAGGAGAGGGTTTTTCGCCGGGCAGAATAGTGTCACCTTCAATGTATAAGAAAGGCTTAAAATGAAAAAATATTTACTCATCGCGTTGAGCTTTCTGGCTATCACCAGTCCGGCGAGTTACGCTGGCATCCGATCGCTGGTGGAGGATGGCACGGTTCTGCAGAGCCAAATTATTACGCATACCCGAGAAGGGTATCATCCGTTGCGTACCTTAACCGCGGGCACGATTGGTGGCGTAGTGGGTCACCAGTTCGGTAACGGCAAAGGGAAAACCGCCATGACGGTAGCCGGTGCAACAGCCGGGGCGGCGGCTTCTCATAACCGGCAGTCTTACGAATTGGCAGCACAGGAAGTGAAGTTACTTATCAAGACTCAATCCGGGCAGACTATTCAGGTGGTGCAGCACAATAATGGTTTGACATTTAACCCTGGCGACAAAGTTCGTATCATCACAACGGGTTCTAATACCACCGTGGAAAAATCATACTAAGCACATTATTATGATTACAAAAATGAAATACCGTGGTTTTCACGTCTTTTATAAAAATAACGATACACGATACCTGGAAATACTGGACGATATATTGTCCTGTAATGTAAAACGACTCAGCGTTAAGATGGTATTTAAAAGCCTTCCGCATACCCACGTCTCTTTACTGAATACCCCCTACGGACAGTTTGTATTAAAGATTTACTCCCCCAGGAAAAAAAGGATAGAAAAATTTTTCAAATCGTTTTTTACGCCCAACCCCAACGAAAATTTGATTGAGCGGATCGACTATGCTGGCAGGCAAGGTCATACCTTCCCGAATGATTTTTATCTCCTGGCTGAACGCCGGATTTTCAGATTCGCAAAAATCTCGCTCATGTTGTTTGAGTATGTCCCCGGTCCGGAGTTACGCGTTCTTCCCGCGATCACGCCGGACATAAAGCGTGAAATCAGACACAGTATGCAGAAAATGCACAATCTGAAAATCATTTCCGGCGATGCGCACGGCGGGAACTTCATCCTGAGTGAAAAAGGAATAAGGATCATCGATCTGTCCGGGAAGCGTTGTAACGCGAAAAGGATTGTTGAAGACAACGTGACGGCCAGCCTGCGCATTGGTATTCCCATTGAATCCCACCGGCGTTGGGAAAAACGCCTGATCGCAAAAAAAATCAGACGACACCATAAAATCGTCCAGAGGAAGTATCTGGCGCGTTCAAATACCGCTTAAACCCTTTATTCATGCAGGACAACAGCCTGTTATAAAAGAATTTTCCCTGGTATATGGCATTTTCGCCAATCCTCTACCATGCTCATTACACCTCACCGTTTCGCGTGGGGGCTTTTCGTAGTTGCTCATTAATCTTAAGGAAAAAGTTTATGAAAAAAACGACTGCTATTTTGTTGGGCACCGCGTTTCTGTTTACCACCAACGCCTTTGCGGCTGAAATGATGACAAAAAACGAATTCGAAAAAGTTGAGTCTCAGTACGAAAAAATCGGTACCGTGAGCACGGCTAACGAAGTCTCTGTCGACGATGCGAAAAAAGAGCTGGTCGAAAAGGCCGATAAAGAAGGTGCTGATGTGCTGGTGCTGACTTCCGGTAATACAAACAACAAAATTCACGGCACCGCCGATATTTACAAGAAAAAATAATGCTTTAGCAACCACCCCTGTCTGGGGTGGTTGTGCGCCGTACTTCTCCCCCACATCGTTTTTAACCTCTTCTCGCGCAGTGCTCCTCGTTGACGCTTGATTACGTATGCATAATGCGTATAGTTCTCATTTGCATTTCATTTGATAAATACTAAGGCCCGACAACGGGCCATTTTTGCGCGCACGTTAAGAGCTCATTATGAACAACACCACAATGCACAAAACGCTGCTGGCGATTGCCATCGGCGCGGTTACACACTCCGCCTTTGCGGCGGAAGAGAAAAAAGAGGACACCATCGTGGTCCAGTCCACGGCGGGGAGTGATTTCAAACCCGGCGGTGACCAACTGCTTCCGGCCTTCCTCGACGGCCAGGTGGCTAACGGCGGACGTATGGGGATGCTCGGGCAGCAGAACGCCATGGACGTGCCGTTCAACATCATTAGCTACACCTCGAAGCTGGTGGAAGATCAGCAGGCGAAAACCATTGCTGACGTGGTCGCTAACGACGCGGGCGTGCAGTTCGTTCAGGGGTACGGCAACAGCGCGGAAACCTTCCGTATCCGCGGCCTGAAGTTTGACGGCGACGATATGACCTTTGGCGGATTGTCCGGCGTACTGCCGCGTCAGGTGGTGGATGCCCAGATGGTTGACCGCATCGAGATCTTCAAAGGGGCCAACTCCCTGATGAACGGCGCGGCCAGCTCGGGCGTGGGCGGGATGATCAACCTTGAGCCAAAACACGCGGGCGACATCCCGCAGGCGAAAGTGGGCGTCGACTACACCTCGGATTCCCAGATTGGCACCACGCTGGATGCGGGGCGTCGCTTTGGCGATAACGACCAGTTCGGCGCGCGGGTGAACCTTGTGCATCGTGAAGGCGAAACCGGCGTGCCGAACGACCGCCGCCGCACCACGCTGCTCTCCACCGGTCTGGATTACAAAGGTGACCGTTTCCGCACCTCGCTGGACCTGGGCTATCAGAAAAAAACCTTCCACGGCAGCCCGACCAGCGTCAACATCTCGGCGGTGGACTTCGTGCCTGAACCACCGAAGAACGATCGCAACTTCTCGCAGAAGTGGGCCTACAGCGATATCGAAAACGAATTCGGCATGTGGCGCAGCGAGTACGACATCACCGATAGCTGGACGGCCTATACCGGCCTCGGCGCACAGCACGCGCACGAAGAGGGGATCTACAGCGCGCCGAAGCTCCTGGATAAAAGCGGTAATGCGACGGTCAGCCGCCTTGATACCAACCGCATCAGCGATTCCGTCAGCGGCATGGCGGGCATTCGCGGTAACTTCATGACCGGCTTCGTCTCGCACAAGGTGAATGTCGGGTATTCGGCGATGACCAAAAACGAAAAAATCGCGTGGAAAATGTCTGCCGCGGCGGATAACCCGACCACCAACATCTACCACAACACTGGCGTTGCTATGCCGGACAGCAGCAACTTCAGCGGCTCAGGCGGCAAATACAGCGATCCGCTGACCAGTGGGCGCACCCGCACGCAGGGCTGGCTGTTGAGCGATACCCTGGGCGTGCTGGACGACAAACTGCTGTTTACCGCAGGCGCACGCCATCAGAAAGTGGTGATTCGCGGGTACAACAAAATTACCGGTGCGGAAAACGACGCGGACGGTTTTGACGGTAGCCGCTGGATGCCAACCTACGGCGTGGTCTATAAGCCGTGGGAGGAAATTTCCCTCTACGCCAACCACACCGAGGCGTTACAGCCCGGTGAAACTGCGCCTCGCTCAGCAAACAACTACGGCCAGAGCACCGGTATCGTGCACTCTAAGCAGAACGAAGTGGGTGTAAAGGCGGACTTTGGCCGCGTGGGCGGCTCCCTGGCACTGTTTGAGATCAAAATGCCGTCGGCTATCCTCGACGACAGCGGCCACTACGGCCTGGACGCTGAACAGCGTAACCGTGGCGTGGAGCTGAACGTTTTCGGCGAGCCAATGCTTGGGATGCGTCTGAACGCCAGCGCCACCTGGCTTCAGGCCGAGCTGACCAAAACTAAAAACGGCGTGAACCAGGGGAACGACGCGATCGGTATTCCGAGCTTCTACGCCGTGCTGGGGGCAGAATACGATATCAAGCCGATTGAGGGCCTGACGGCGACCGCGCGCGTTAACCACTCCGGCACGCAGTATGCTGACCTGGCGAATACCAAAAAGCTGGACAGCTACACCACGCTGGATCTGGGCATGCGCTATCGCTTCGCGGTGAACCACAATGAAAACCAGATGACCGTGCGCGCAGGCATCGACAACGTGACCAACGAGAACTACTGGTCAAGCGTGGATGATTCCGGTACTTACATCACTCAGGGCGAGCCGCGTACCTTTAAGGTCTCGGTTGGCTACGAGTTCTAAGCGTTCCACCTCGTTATCCGGGGCAGGGACGCCCCAATCCCTTCGTTGTTGTGTTATAAAATTGTAATAAAAGCTTCTTACACTGGTCGCCACATCCTTACCTCTTGGCCAATGACAGGAAGCCGCTATGGGCAGACCCCTCAAATCCGTATTTAAAAAAGAACATCGCGACGATATCAGTAACCGCAGCGCTAACCCGGTATTCTCCGAGGTGGCAGAGGTGTTCCTCTCCCGCCGCCGTTTTCTTCAGATGGGGGCCGTAGCGGGGGCAGCCGTATCATTCCCGTATCTGATCACACCCGAGAATGCGATTGCCGCGGTCTCAAAACCGTCCGCGCTGGCAAAAGCGGTTTCCCTGGGCTTTACCAGCATTGACGTCTCCACGGAAGATACGGTCAGGGTGCCGGAAGGTTATATTGCCCGCCCGTTCTATCGCTGGGGCGATCCGACAGGCATCAAAAACAACATGCCGGCGTTTAAACCGAACGCCAGCAATACCACAGACGAGCAGGCCGTGCAGGCGGGCATGCACCACGACGGCATGGCGTGGTTTAGCCTGCCGCAGGGGGGGCAAAGCCCGGAGCATGGCCTGCTGGCGCTGAACCATGAATACATCGACAACGGAATGCTGTTTACGGACGGTACGGCGAACTGGAGCCTCGACAAAGCCCGCAAGGGGCAGAACGCGATGGGCGTGTCGGTGGTGGAAGTGAAAAAAACGGGCAACGGCTGGGAGGTGGTGCGTCCGTCTTCGTTCGCCCGCCGTATTACCGTCAATACGCCGATGCAGCTTACCGGCCCGGCGCGGCATCAGGACTTAATGAAAACCGCCGCCGATCCGCAGGGGGAACGCGTTCTGGGCACCATGCAGAACTGCGCCAACGGCCACACGCCGTGGGGGACCTATCTCACCTGCGAGGAGAACTGGTCGGACATATTTGTGAAAAAAGCCGATCTCAACCCGCTGGAAAAACGCTACGGCATTAGCGACAGCGATGAATCGTACCGCTGGAACGAGGTGGATGAGCGGTTCAGCGTCGATAAAACCCCTAACGAACCCAACCGTTTCGGCTGGGTCGTGGAAATCGATCCCTACAACCCGACCTCCACCCCGCGCAAGCACACCGCGCTGGGCCGCTTCAAGCATGAGGGGGCAGCCGTCACGCTCGCCGCCGATAATCGCGTGGTGGTTTATATGGGTGACGACCAAAAGTTTGAGTACATCTATAAATTTGTTTCGGATAAAAAATACGATCCCGCGAACCGCGAAGCCAATATGCAGCTGCTGACGTCCGGCACGCTGTACGTCGCCAGGTTCAACGAAAACGGCAGCGGCGACTGGCTGCCGCTTGTCTTCGGGCAAAATGGCCTGGATAAAAGCAACGGTTTTGCAAGCCAGGGCGATCTGCTGATTAAAACCCGTCTGGCGGCCGACGTGGTGGGGGCAACGAAGATGGATCGCCCCGAGTGGATAGCCGTCGATCCGCACGCCAACGGCAGCGTCTACTGTACGCTCACCAACAACAGCGATCGCGGGAAAGAGGGCAAGGCACCGGTCGATGCTGCTAACCCGCGCGCCAACAACGTGTACGGGCATATTATGCACTGGCTCGAAGAGGGGGCCGATCCTGCCGCCGCACGCTTTAAGTGGGATATTCTGGTCATGGCCGGGCGCACCGACGGCGACGATCCGAAGGCCAAAGGCTCGATGCAGGGCGCGGAATTTGGCAGCCCGGACGGCCTGTCGTTTGACCATCAGGGCGTCCTGTGGATCCAGACCGATGTCTCCTCCAGCACCATCAATAAGAAAGCGTACGAGGGGATGGGCAATAACCAGATGGTGGCTACCATTCCAGGCACCAACGAGTATCGCCGATTCCTGACCGGGCCGCGCGGGTGCGAAATCACCGGCATTGCATTTACGCCAGACAACCGGACGCTGTTTATCAACATTCAGCATCCGGGGGAGGGCGGGGATGATATTACCGACCCGGCCAACCCTCGCGCTGTTTCCAGCTGGCCAGACGCGAGCCCGAACGGGCGTCCACGATCGTCAACGGTGGTGATCGTCAAAGCAGACGGCGGGATCATCGGGTCGTGACGTTTATCAGCCGGGCGCATGCGCTGGCCCGGCGTTAAGCTTGCTACCACCAGCATGAAGTGTTAAAACGTGCCCCTTCTAAAAAAGAGACAGGGGTAGGGCGTGAAAGACGCGTCATCCGCTTCAGGCCATGGTAGCGCTGAAGCTTCGTCGGATCAGAGTCCGACGCTGCAACGTGGTTTGCAAAATCGACATATTCAGTTAATTGCCCTTGGCGGCGCGATCGGTACCGGGCTGTTTCTCGGCATCGGCCCCGCCATTCAAATGGCTGGCCCGGCGGTTCTGCTGGGTTACGCTCTCGCAGGGATTATCGCCTTCCTGATCATGCGCCAGCTCGGCGAGATGGTTGTTGAAGAGCCGGTGTCCGGCTCCTTCGCGCATTTTGCCTATAAATACTGGGGTCCGTTCGCAGGCTTCCTCTCCGGCTGGAACTACTGGGTGATGTTCGTGCTGGTGGGCATGGCGGAGCTGACCGCCGCAGGCATCTATATGCAGTACTGGCTCCCGGACGTGCCAACGTGGATCTGGGCGGCGGCCTTCTTCATCATCATTAACGCCGTTAACCTTGTGAACGTGCGCCTGTATGGTGAGACCGAGTTCTGGTTTGCGTTGATCAAGGTGCTGGCGATTATCGGCATGATCGGCTTTGGCCTGTGGCTGCTGTTCTCCGGCCACGGCGGCGAGCGTGCATCGATCGACAACCTGTGGCAGCACGGCGGCTTCCTGGCGACTGGCTGGAAAGGGCTGATCCTCTCGCTGGCGGTCATTATGTTCTCCTTTGGCGGTCTGGAGCTGATAGGTATTACCGCTGCCGAAGCGCGCGATCCGCACAAAAGCATTCCGAAAGCGGTCAACCAGGTGGTGTACCGTATCCTGCTGTTCTATATCGGCTCGCTGGTGGTGCTGCTGGCGCTCTATCCGTGGGTGGAAGTAAAATCTGACAGCAGCCCGTTCGTGATGATCTTCCATGACCTGAACAGCAACGTGGTGGCTTCCGCGCTGAACTTCGTCATTCTGGTGGCGTCTTTGTCGGTGTACAACAGCGGGGTTTACTCCAACAGCCGCATGCTGTTTGGCCTCTCCGTACAGGGCAACGCGCCGAAGTTCCTTACCCGCGTCAGCCGTCGCGGCGTACCGATCAATTCGCTGTTCCTTTCCGGCGCTATCACCTCGCTGGTGGTGCTGATCAACTATCTGCTGCCGAAAGAGGCGTTTGGCCTGCTGATGGCGCTGGTTGTCGCCACGCTGCTGCTGAACTGGATCATGATCTGCCTGGCGCACCTGCGCTTTCGCGCGGCGATGCGCCGCAAGGGGCGCGAGACGCAGTTCAAGGCGCTGCTCTATCCGGCGGGGAACTACATCTGTATCGCCTTCCTCGGCCTGATTCTGGTGCTGATGTGCACCATGGATGAGATGCGCCTGTCAGCGATGCTGCTGCCGGTGTGGGTGGTGTTCCTGTTTGTTGCCTTTAAACTCTCTCGAAGGTAAAAGCAAAACGGCAACCAGGTTGCCGTTTTTAGTGTTTGCACCCTCTCCCTGTGGGAGAGGGCCGGGGTGAGGGCACCAGACCGCACCACACTACCCGCCTTCACGCCCGGCACCGCTGCGCTTACCGGGCCTACATGTTCGGGGACGTTATTTAGTAGGCCGGGTAAGGCGAAGCCGCCACCCGGCACCTCCGCTTCACCATTATCGTGACCCCTCTCCCAATTCTGTTTTGATCCACAGGATCTTTGTTTTGTAATCGATTACTTTTTATTTGAGCTAATTTGTAATCGATTACTTTTTCCGGGTGAGGCTTATCATGGTGTCAACTGAGAGTAGTGAAAAGGCAATAACGCAGCACCGGCTGCTGGTGCCGCGTCTGTCGCTGATGATGTTTCTGCAATTTTTTATCTGGGGTAGCTGGTCGGTCACGCTTGGCCTGGTGATGACCCGGCACAACATGTCACTGCTGATTGGCGACGCGTTCTCAGCCGGACCCATCGCCTCCATTCTTTCGCCGTTCGTGCTCGGGATGCTGGTGGACCGCTTCTTCGCTTCACAGAAGGTGATGGCGGTGATGCACCTCGCGGGCGCGGCGATCCTCTGGTTCGTGCCGGGGGCGCTGATTGCTGAGAACGGCGCGCTGCTGATTGGCCTGCTGTTTGGCTACACGCTCTGCTACATGCCAACGCTGGCGCTGACCAACAACATCGCGTTCCACAGCCTGGCAAACGTGGATAAAACTTTCCCGGTGGTGCGTGTGTTTGGCACCATCGGCTGGATCGTGGCGGGCATTTTTATCGGCGTCACCGGCGTGGCGTCCAGCGTGACCATCTTCCAGGTAGCGGCGGTCAGCTCCGTGCTGCTGGCGCTCTATAGCCTGACGCTGCCGCACACGCCAGCACCGGCGAAAGGCCTGCCTGTGAAGGTGCGCGATCTCTTCTGCGCGGACGCCTTCGCGCTGCTCAAAACCCGCCACTTCTTCGTCTTCTCCGTCTGCGCAATGCTGATCTCCGTCCCGCTCGGCACCTATTACGCCTACACCGCCTCGTATCTGGCGGATGCCGGCATTGCCGACGTCAGCACCGCCATGTCCTTCGGGCAGATGTCTGAGATCGTCTTCATGCTGGTTATTCCGCTGCTGTTCCGCCGCCTGGGCGTGAAATATATGCTGCTGATCGGCATGCTGGCGTGGTTCGTACGTTATGCCATGTTCGCGCTGGGTGTCAGCGAGGAGGGGCGCATTCTGCTGTATCTGGGCATTCTGCTGCACGGCGTCTGCTACGATTTCTTCTTTGTCGTCGGCTTTATCTACACCGACCGCGTGGCGGGAGAAAAGGTCAAAGGCCAGGCGCAGAGCATGATCGTGATGTTCACCTACGGCATCGGCATGCTGCTCGGCTCGCAGATTTCAGGGGCGCTTTACAACCGCCTGGTGGCAGGGCAGACCGTGCCGCAGGCGTGGGTTACATTCTGGTGGATCCCGGCGGTGGCTGCCGCGGCGATCGCGCTGATTTTCCTTCTCACGTTTAAGTATGACGATGACAAGGCGTAATGTTCTGGAGGTGGTATGAGGACAATGAAAGGACCGGGCATTTTTCTGTCGCAGTTTATTGGCGGGGAAGCGCCCTTCAACACGCTCGACGGGCTGGCAGAATGGGCGGCGTCGAAGGGTTACAGAGCGGTGCAAATCCCCTGCAACCATCCGCATATCTTTGATGTGGAGAAAGCCGCAGAGAGTCAGGCCTACTGCGACGACATCACCGCTAAGCTGGCCGCGCACGGGCTGGTCATCAGCGAGCTGTCGACCCATCTGGAAGGGCAGCTTGTGGCGGTGAACCCGGTTTACAGCGAGGCGTTTGACCACTTCGCACCCGCATCCGTGCGCGATAACGATGCGGCGCGTCAGACGTGGGCAACGGAAAAACTGAAGCAGGCGGCGGTCGCCTCGGCCCGATTAGGCCTGAAAGCGCACGCCACCTTCTCCGGCTCGCTGGCCTGGCCGTTTTTCTATCCGTGGCCGCCGCACAACGAGCAGCGTTTTCAGGAGGCGTTCGAGGCGCTGGCAACCCGCTGGCGGCCAATACTGGATACCTTCGACGAGCAGGGCGTGGACGTCTGCTTTGAGCTGCATCCGGGGGAAGATCTGCACGACGGCGTAACCTTCGAGCGTTTTCTGGCGCTGGTGGATAACCATCCGCGCTGCAACATACTCTACGACCCGAGCCACATGCTGCTTCAGCAAATGGATTACCTGACCTTTATTGATCTCTACCATGCGCGCATTAAAGCGTTCCATGTCAAGGACGCGGAGTTCCGCCCCAGCGGGCGCAGCGGCGTCTACGGCGGCTACCAGCCGTGGATCAACCGCGCCGGACGTTTTCGCTCGCTGGGTGACGGGCAGATCGACTTTAAGGGCATCTTCAGCAAGCTGACCCAGTACGACTACAACGGCTGGGCGGTGCTGGAGTGGGAGTGCTGCCTGAAGGATGGCGATACTGGCGCGAGTGAAGGCAGCGAATTTATCCGCCGCCACATTATTCCCGTTTCCGGACGGGCGTTTGATGATTTCGCCGCAGGGGGCAGCCATGATTAACGTCGGGATTATCGGCAGCGGGTTTATTGGCCCGGCACACATCGAGGCGCTCAGGCGTCTCGGGTTTGTGCAGGTGGTCGCGCTCTGCGACGGTTCGCTCGTTAAGGCGCAGGAAAAGGCGCGCCAGCTAAATGTGCCGCATGCTTACGCCAGCGTGGAAGAACTGCTCGCGCTCCCTAATCTGCATGCGGTGCACAACTGCACGCCGAACCACCTGCACGCGGAGATTAACCGCCAGATCCTGCGCGCGGGCAAGCACGTGTTTTCCGAAAAGCCGCTGTGCATGACGCCGGACGAGGCGCGCGAGCTGGTGGCGCTGGCAGAGCAGGCTGGCGTGGTGCATGGCGTGAGCTTTGTCTATCGTCAGTTTGCGATGGTGCGCCAGGCGGCGAGCATGATGCGCGCGGGCACCCTCGGGCGGCTGTTTGCCTCGCACGGCAGCTATTTACAGGACTGGATGCTGCTGGAAACCGACTACAACTGGCGGGTGGATGCCGCGCTCGGCGGCGCATCGCGGGCGGTGGCGGATATCGGCTCCCACTGGTGCGATACGGTGCAGTATGTCACCGGCAGGCGCATTACTGAGGTGATGGCTGATTTATCCATCGTCTGGCCGACGCGCAAGGCTAACGTGGCGGGCAGTCAGACGTTTACGCACGACGAACATGCTCACTATGAAGATAAACTGGTCACTACCGAAGACTTCGGCTCGGTGCTGTTGCGTTTTGACGACGGCAGCAAGGGCAGCTTTAGCGTCTCGCAGGTGAGCGCGGGGCGAAAAAACCGCCTGACCTTTGAAATTAACGGCAGCGAGCAGTCGGTGGCGTGGGATCAGGAAACCCCGCAGCAGCTGTGGATCGGCCATCGCACCCGGGCAAACCAGACGCTCAGCGACGATCCGGGTTTGATGAACCGTGATGTGGCCGACAGCGCCCATTTCCCCGGCGGACACATTGAAGGCTGGCCGGATGCCTTTAAAAATATGATGGCGCAATTTTACCGTGCCGTGCAGGCGGGAGCGATGCCGGATAATCCGCAGTTTGCCACCTTCCACGATGGCGCCAGTGTGATGTATATCCTTGATGCGATTGTGAAAAGCCATCAGCAGCAGCGCTGGGTGCGTGTGGAATACTGACGCATTGCCCGGTTCGCCGGGCAACCAATTTATGGTAGCCTGCACAAAACGCTAACCGCAGGATGTATCGTCGCTATGTCAATTCAGAAAATCGCTCAACTGGCCGGGGTATCCGTGGCAACGGTCTCTCGCGTACTGAATAACAGCGATACCGTGAAGGCGAAAAACCGCGAGCGCGTTTTGCAGGCGATCCAGGAGAGTAACTACCAGCCCAATCTGCTGGCGCGTCAGCTGCGCACCGCCCGCAGCTATATGATCCTGGTGATGGTCTCGAACATCGCCAACCCGTTCTGTGCCGAAGTGGTGAAGGGCATCGAAGCCGAGGCGGAGAAAAACGGCTACCGCATTCTGCTGTGCAACTCCGGCTCGGATATTGAGCGCTCCCGCTCGGGCTTAAGCCTGCTCTCCGGCAAAATCGTCGATGGCATTATCACTATGGATGCGTTCTCGAAGCTGCCGGAGCTGGCCGCGCTGATTGGCAACGCGCCGTGGGTGCAGTGCGCCGAATACGCCGATGCGGGCGCGGTCTCCTGCGTGGGGATTAATGATGTTGATGCCTCTCAGCATGTTGTCAGCCAGCTTGCCGACGGGGGCCGCAAACGCATTGCGCTCATCAACCACGACCTCAGCTACAAATATTCCCGTTTGCGCGAGCGCGGCTATAAGAGCGTCATACACCTGCGGGATCTGGACTATCAGGCGGTGGAGTACGCCAGTGAGCTCAGCTCCAGTGCGGGCATGGCGGCGATGCAAAATCTGTTAAAAGCAAACCCGCCGGATGCGGTGTTTGCCGTTTCTGATACGCTGGCGGCGGGGGCGCTGCGCGCCATTCAGCAGGCAGGGCTGCGGGTGCCAGAAGATATCGCGGTGGTGGGTTTTGACGGCACCGAGCTGGCGGAGATGATTTCTCTCACCACCATTGAACAACCGTCGCGGGATATCGGGCGCAAGGCGGTCAATCTGCTGTTAAATAAGATCGACAACCCGGATGCGCCCACGGAAAGGGTCATGATGGACTGGCGCTTTATTTCCCGCGCCAGCACCTGATTATCTGGCGATGACGCCAGCCAGCGAGCGAATATCGTTTCCGGTTGGCGACTGGTGAATACGCAGGCCAAATTCATCCACCACCGCGAAAATATGATCGAAGATGTCGGCCTGAATATCTTCGTATTCCGCCCAGATCACCGTGTTGGTAAAGGCATATATTTCAATCGGCAGCCCGTTGGCATCTGGCGCGAGCTGGCGCACCATCAGCGTCATATCTTTACGAATACGCGGGTGGTTACGCAGATATTCATTCAGATAGGCACGGAAGGTGCCGATATTGGTCATCTTGCGCAGGTTTAATACCGATTCCCCTTCGCCGTTCTGCTGATTCCACAGGTTAATTTCCTCATGACGCGCGGCCAGATACGGCTTCAGTAGTTTCGCCTGAATCAGTTTCTGCTGCTCCTGCTCATCGAGGAAATGAATGCTGGTGGTATCGATATTCAGGCTACGCTTGATGCGGCGACCACCGGAGGCTGACATGCCGCTCCAGTTGATGAACGCGTCGGACACCAGCGCCCAGGTCGGGATGGTGGTGATGGTGTTATCGAAGTTGCGCACTTTAACGGTGGTCAGGCCGATGTCGGTCACCGTGCCGTTGGCGCCGTATTTCGGCATCTCCAGCCAGTCCCCGAGCTTCAGCATGTCGTTGGCGGAGAGCTGAATACCGGCCACTAAGCCCAGTATCGGGTCTTTAAAGACCAGCATCAGAACGGCAGCCATCGCACCCAGGCCGCTTATCAGAATGGCGGGTGACTGACCGATCAGAAGGGAGATAATTAATATTCCCACCAGAATGGCGCTCACAAGCTTGATGCCCTGGAATATCCCCTTCAGCGGCAGCTGTGATGCGGTGGCCATTTTCTGCGACAGATTAAAAATCACATCCAGCAGCGAGAAGAAGGAGAGCAGGGCATAGACCATCACCCACAATTTTGCGCAGGTGGTGAGCATTTCCGCCGCTTCGCTGCCTTTTTGCAGCCACAGAACCGCCTGAACGTTGACGATTATCCCCTGGAGGGTAAACGCCAGACGGTGAAATAACTTGTTCTGCGTAATGATCTGCAACCATAAATGGCTGCTGGCCTGCGCGCGTTTTTCGAAGGCGCGCAGCACCACTTTGTGCAGAATAAAATGAACGATAATGGCTGTAAGAAAAATAATACCAAAGATAATCACTAAAGAGGTGGTGTGATTAATTTCAATCCCTAACTCTTCAACCTGAGCAATTAATTCCTGCATAACGTCTCCTGTATTGATGCAGCCCCATAATGGCGGCTGCGGATCTATTATGCAAATTCAGGCAGTTTTATTTTGTCGCCGGACAGGCCTTGACGACCGGTAAACACAGACGATGGCGCATACGCAGCGTGGCCAGCGCCAGCACTCCCATCATGGCCGTTTCCACCATCAGGAAGACGTTGACTGCCTGGGTGTAATCTCCGTGATGATTTTGCAGCCCGTGCAGCAAAATCGCGCCGAAAATGGCCGGGCCAAGCCCCAGCGCAGCCTGTTGCAGCGTGCTTAAAATCGCGCTCGCGGCCCCTGCGTCGTCAGGCTGGATATCGCGCATCCCGATACGGTAGAAGCTGTTTACAATCAGCGCCTGCCCGTAACCCACCAGCCCGGTGGCCGGGGCCAACGTCAGCGCGGTATTCTGCATTCCCCAGTGACGGAACGTGGCGATCAGCGCCACCAGGCCGACAAGCTGAATCGCAAGCCCGGTCAGCAGGATGGCGCTGGTGCTGTAGCGGGCAATCAGGCGTGGGGCGAACCAGGCGGAAATAAAATAGGTGACGCCGAGCGCGATAAAGCTGTTCCCGGACTGCCACGGCGCCATCCCCAGACCGCTTTGCATGGTCAGCGCCATACAGAACATAAACCCGGACCAAACGCTGAAAAAGAGTATCCCGATCAGCACGCCAAAACGGATGCTGCGCAGCTGCAACAGGCGCGGCGCGATGAGCGGGTGGGCATCTTCTCGCTCTTTCTTACGCGCGTTTAACACCATCAAATAGACCAGCGGCACAATCGCCAGCAGCGCGGCCTTCAGCGGCCACGACCAGTGCCACTGCGGGCCGAGCGCCATCGGGAACAGCAGACAGCACAGTATCGCCGTCAGCAGGACAGTACCGGTCCAGTCAATGCGCGACGGCGTGTCGCGGCGGGTTTCCGGTACGTAGCGACGGCTCAACGCCAGCACCACCAGACAAATCGGCACGTTGATAAAGAAGGCGTTACGCCAGCCAAGCCCGGCGATGTCCGCCGACACCAGCCAGCCGCCACCCATCTGGCCGACGATAAACGCAATACCGCCGATACCGCCGAACAGACTGATCGCTTTGGCGTGTGCCGTTCCTTTTAACGTCACGTGCAACGTCGCGAGAATTTGCGGCATGATCAGCGCGGCGCCCGCGCCCTGGATAATGCGCGCGGCAAGCAACTGTTCGATATTGCCCGCTATGCCGCACAGCAGCGAGGCCAGGCCAAAACTCGCCACGCCCCACATAAACAAGCGACGGCGGCCAAGGTTATCGCCCAGCTTGCTGCCGGGGGCCAGACAGACGGCAAAGGCCACGCCGTAGAGGGCGACGATCAGCTCCAGTTCGGTGGCGGTGGCGTGTAACGAATGGGTGATGGAATCCAGCGCCACGTTGGTGATCGAGGTATCAATCAGCGGCAGCATCTGGCCGGTTAATAGCAATATCAGGCCCGCACGACCCGGTGAAACAACTGACGTATTCATGGTGACTCCATTGCGTCA
Organism: Enterobacter cloacae complex sp. SYL001; assembly: GCF_049237025.1. Taxonomy (NCBI): domain Bacteria; kingdom Pseudomonadati; phylum Pseudomonadota; class Gammaproteobacteria; order Enterobacterales; family Enterobacteriaceae; genus Enterobacter; species Enterobacter cloacae complex sp. SYL001. The sequence goes on from NZ_JBMKJI010000005.1 coordinate 159,338, forward strand.
AACAGCGTAGAGTCGTAGCATCAACCATCTGATAAACGGGTACCAGTTCTTACTTATACTGGTACTGGTACTACCATGCAGGAGATGTTATGGCGCTGATGTCTGAACCTGTCACCTCTCTCCAGGATGACACCCGCAAGCAGCTGGGCGCGTTTTTGCGTGCCCGGCGCGAAAGCCTCGATCCGCAGCGGCTCGGCTTACCGCGCAGCGGCCGTCGCCGCACGCCGGGCCTGCGCCGGGAGGAGGTAGCGATGCTCGCGGATGTCGGTGTGACCTGGTACACCTGGCTGGAACAGGGCCGGGACGTCAATCCGTCCAGCGCGGTGATGGCTGCCATTGCAAAAGCGCTGCAATGCACCCCGACCGAAGCCCGGCATCTTTTTGTGCTTGCCGGTTTGCCGCCGGGCGAAGCCCCGCAGGCGGTGTGCTGTGAGGGGATCAGCGAAGGCACGCGTCGCCTGCTGGATACCCTGATGCCGAAGCCTGCCAGTATTCAGAAACCGAATTTCGATATCGTGGCGTGGAACGACAGCTTCGGACACCTGATGGGCGTCGATTTCAACGCTATCCCGCCGGAAGATCGCAACTGTATTTACCTGTTCCTCACCCATCCGGCGTGGCGCGCGCGGCTCGGCAAACGTGACGACGTGCTGCCGATTTTCGTCTCCTACTTCCGCGCGGCAATGGCTGAGCACCGTGGCGACCCGCTCTGGGAAGCGAAGCTGGCGCGTTTTTTTGCGGTGTCCGAGGAGTTCAAAACCCTGTGGCACCAGCGCAACGACGTGCGCGGCGTGGAGAACCAGCTCAAGCTGTTCACCCATCCCGAGCTGGGGGATTTTCATCTCCAGCAGATGTACTGGTACTCTGCGCCGCGAAACGGATCGCGGCTGCTGGTCTATTTACCGGTGGACGAGGCGGGGGAGAGGGCGATGGCGTGGCTGGAGGCGCAGGGGAAATAAGTTTTTTGCGAGGGGCTTTCAGGGAATAAGAGCTGGCTCTGCTAAGCGGATGAGACAGGTATAAGGTGGCGTTTAACTTAAATCAACCGACTGAATCGACATCATTTCGATGAGGGATTAAGTCGACTATACTCACGCCATGAGAAACAACAAATGTCGCCACTGATGATTGATTCCGCAGACTTCAGCCAAAAACTCGGCCTTATCTCCCGAAACGTCGAACACACCGAAGCGTTCCTGGCACGAGGTACGGCGGATTTTCATCTGCCGGGGTTTCTGCTGCCTGTGGGATACCGGCTCCTGAAATCGCGTTATGATGATGAATATCGTCTCGTGACCACCGATGACGGCAAACCTTATACGGCGTATGCCGTAAAGCTTAAATTTCATAAAGAAATTACCTTTCCCCACGGTGCCGCCACGCAGGTGATGGTGTGGCGTACGCCACGTGCCGTTCATCAACGCGTGATAAGCGGGTTGCCACAACTCTTTTTTCAGTGGGTGCTAAGCGAATACGACATCGTTGTCTCTGACAGCGAACAAACGGGAGACGGGCAACGGTTCTGGCTGCGCATGATCGACTGGGCGTTTACCATGAACTATCGCATTAGCGTGGCGGACGGTACGGTGGGAGAAGAGTGGACGTTAACGCCCGTAAATTCCTACGCTGAGCTGGAAGAGCGCTGGATTGCTTTTGCCTGGGGAAACGATCGTGAGGTCCATCCGCATCGCAGGCTTGTCATCAGTAAAGCGTAACGGGCCGCATGCAGCGGCCCATTTTCATTAGCATTCAGTCACAATCGTGCTCAGCGGCAGGCGAGACTTCGGCAGCGTGGCATTGAAATCCTCAACGCTGTGATGCCCAACCGGCACCACCACCAGGCTGGTGAAGCCTTTCTCTTTCAGGCCGAACTCTTCGTCGAGGATTGCGGCATCGAAGCCTTCAATCGGCACTGCGTCCAGGCCCATCGCGGCCACGCCCAGCAGGAAGTTGCCGACGTTCAGGTAAACCTGCTTCGCCATCCACTGGTCGTCATCTTTCAGATCCACGCGGTGCATGTCGGCAAAATAGCACCGGCCTTTGTGGTTCGCGGCTTTTGCTTCTGGCGTGGCGAAACGGCCGTCAGCCTCTTCCTGATCGACGACGCGCTCAAGCCAGGCATCGTCCATCGCGGTTTTCGCGCAGAACACCACCACGTGAGAGGCATCCAGCATTTTGCGTTCGTTAAACACATAGGTGCCCGCCGCGGATTTTGCCACGCGCGCTTTACCCTCTTCAGTGCTGGCAACAATAAAGTGCCACGGCTGGGAGTTGGTGCTGGACGGGCTGTATTGCAGCAGCGTTTTGATTTTTTCCGCTTCTTCTGCGGTCAGTTTTTTGGCTGGGTCGAACGCCTTGGTAGAGTGGCGTTTCAGGGCGACAGAAATAATATCCATAACAACTCCTGGTGATGAAATTCGCCCGCGGGCGGGCGTGAAAGGAAAGCAGATTACCGCGCGAAGCGGGAAAAGATAAGTGCGATTCGAGCGCTTATTCTGTTCGTCTCAGACGAACAATCAGGCTGGCCGAATCCACTTCTGATCTTTTTTCGGCAGTTTATCAACGACCAGATTCCACGAATCCGTAATCAGGTCGGTGACCAGTTCAGGCGTGATGTCGTCCGTGCCATAAAGGGAGATCCAGTGTTTTTTATTCAGATGGTAGCCAGGCTCCACGCCACGGTAGATCTGCTGATTGAGCAGCGATTTTTCCGGATCGGATTTCAGGCTGACGTGGGCCCGACCGTGAGCGGTCGCCATCAGCATAAAAATTTTCCCGCCCACCTTAAACACGTCATACTCCGGGCCAAACGGCCAGCAATGTTCGGTAAAAGGCATCTCCAGCGCGACGCGTCTGGCATGTTCCTGCAAGGCTTTACTGTCCATGGCTCTCTTCCTCAGCAAGCCCGCGCCACATGGCTTCAAAGCCCAGCGCTTCAAAATCGACGGCACGGGACGGATCGCGCGCGGCAAACTCCATGGTGGTTTCAGCCAGCGATAAGAATATTGCATCACCGAAGGTCTTAAACTCGTCAGACATAAACACCGGGCGCACCGAGCGGTGACACAGTTCGTGTATTTCCGGGAACATGTCTTTCACCGCCTGCTCGGTTTCAATGTTCAGCTTTTCACTGACGCCAATCTGGCGGATAGCCGCATGCGCCAGGGGGTTACGAATGCCCCAGTCCACATAGCTATTCCAGATATTACGGGTATGCTCTTTTGGCTGGGTGATGGTGCGATCGAGGTTCGCCAGCATGGTCTGGCAAAGATCCTGCTTCAGATGCAGATAGAGGGCATTCAGCAGATCGTCTTTGGTAGCAAAGTAGCGAAACAGTGTCCCTTCAGCGACGCCCGCATTACGGGCAATTAACGCCGTTGAGGCGGCAATACCTGACTGCGCAAACGCAGCCGTTGCTGCTTCCAGTAAGGCCTGTTTTTTATCTTCACTCTTCGGACGTGCCACTAAATTTTTCCTCCCGTCAATTGTAAAAACCCTGATTGAAACACGTGCTTTGCCACGCTGCAACGCGGAATGTCAAAGATCGAAAACCTTCTTGACGGCGTAATCATCCTATCTATAATGAGTGCTTACTCACTCATAATCAAGTTCAACCCGCGCAAACTATCGGACAGGGCGCGTTGGCGGGTCAGGATAATGAAAAAGCCTCTATTCATCTGCGTGGTGTTAGTTATGATTATTGCTTCAGCTGCCAGTTTACCGTTTGTACTGAATGCCGGATTTGGCCAGCCACCGCAGGGTGCGCAGCTCTCTGAAGTGGAGGCCTCTCCGCACTATCGCGACGGGCAATTCCATAACACGCTCCCTACCCCGGGCTTTACCGGGCAACAAAATATGCTGGTGGCGTGGTGGCAGTTTCTTACCCGTAAAACCGAAAACGCCCGTCCTGCGCAGCCGCTGCCGCTGGTGAAAACCGATCTGGCGAGCCTGCCGCCTGAGCAGGACACGCTGGTGTGGCTCGGCCACTCCTCCTGGTATATGCAGCTGGCGGGGCAACGAATCCTGATCGATCCGGTTCTGAGTAACTACGCCGCACCGTTCTCCTTCCTCAATAAAGCCTTTGCGGGGGAGTACCCGTGGCGTGCGGAGAGCATGCCGGAGATCGACCTGCTGATTATCTCCCACGATCACTATGACCATCTGGATTACGCCACCATCAAGGCGCTGCTGCCGAAGGTTAAGCGCGTGGTCACCCCGCTGGGCGTGGGTTCGCATCTGCGCTACTGGGGGATGAACCCTGAGATTATCGACGAGCGGGACTGGAACCAGTCGGTACGTATCAGCGATGCGCTGACGGTTCACGTGTTGCCGGCGCGCCATTTTTCCGGGCGCGGCATTAAGCGTAACCAGACCCTGTGGGGCAGCTTTATGTTTGTCTCTCCGGAGCAGAAGGTCTACTACAGCGGAGACTCCGGTTATGGCCCGCACTTCAAAGCAATTGGCGAGCAGTTTGGCGGAGTTGACTTAGCCATTATGGAAAACGGCCAGTACGACCAGGACTGGAAGTACATCCATATGCATCCGGCGGAAACGGCGCAGGCCTCGGCAGATCTCAATGCCAGAGCGGTCGTACCGGGACATAACGGGCGTTTTGTGCTGGCGAAACATACCTGGAACGATCCACTGATCCAGCTGGCGAAAGCCAGTAAGGATAAAAACTACCGGCTGCTGACACCGGAGCTGGGCGAGCCCGTGCGGGTGAGTGATACCACGCAACAATTTCGCGAGTGGTGGGAATAATGTTTAAGCGAGAAGCAGAGGGGGAGAGCAGTATGACGATTTCCGCTCAGGTCATTGATACGATTGTCGAATGGATCGATGACAACCTACACCAGCCGTTACGCATCGAAGAGATTGCCCGCCATGCGGGTTACTCAAAATGGCATTTACAGCGGCTGTTTATGCAGTACAAAGGCGAAAGTCTGGGGCGCTACATCCGCGAACGCAAGCTGCTGATGGCGGCGCGCGATCTACGTGAGTCAGACGAGCGCGTGTACGATATCTGCCTGCGCTACGGGTTTGACTCGCAGCAGACGTTTACCCGCATCTTTACCCGCACCTTCAACCAGCCGCCCGGGGCGTACCGCAAAGAGAACCATAGCCAGACACATTAACATGTCGCGTGTAGGCCGGGTAAGGCGTAGCCGCCACCCGGCTTTTTTGTGGGCTCGGTGCCCGTAATTGCCCGGTGGCGCTGCGCTTACCGGGCCTACAAATCACTTACCACCGATAATTCACCGTCGCCGTCACCGTCCGGCCAATCCCGTAGAAGCACGCCGTATCGCTTGCGCATGACGCCACATACTTCGTGTCCGCCACGTTATTGACGTTGAACTGCACGCTTGCCCCTTTCAGGCTGCGGTTCATCTCGCCCAGATCATAGCGCAGCATCGCGTCATACAGATCCACCGATGGCACCTTAAAGGTGTTCTTCGCATCGCCGTAGCTGGTGCCGATGTAGCGCATCCCCACGCCAGCGGTCAGGCTCTTGAGCGCCCCGCCCGGAACGGTATAGCTGGCAAACGCAGACGCCATATGCGTCGGGATACGCGCCGGGGTCTTGCCCTCGGTGCCCGCCACCGTGGTGCTTTCGGTTTTTGCATCGGTGTAAGTGTAGGAGCCAATCAGGTTGATGTTATCCATCAGCGTGGCGTGGATTTCCGCTTCAGCGCCTTTCGAACGCACCTTGCCCGCATTTTCGAACCAGCCTTCAGCGCTGTTATAGGTCGCTACGTTGTCCTGAGTTAAATCGTACAGCGCGAGAGTCATCAGCGTGGTGTCGACCGGCTGATATTTCAGGCCAATCTCGGTCTGCTCACCGGTAGTTGGCCTGAATGGCGCGACGCCCGGCGCACGGTTGGTTTGCAGGTTCGGCTCAAACGACGTGCTGTAGCTGATGTACGGCGAGAGGCCAAAATCGAACGCGTACAGAAGGCCAGTGCGCCAGGTAAATTTGCTGTCGTTCTGCTGCGTAAAGCTATTATCGGTGAAGTCGTTGGTACGCACTTCGCTCCAGTCGTAGCGCCCGGAAACCAGCCACTCCCAGTTGTTCCAGCTCATCTGATCCTGAAGATACAGCCCCATCTGGTCGAGATTTTGCTGCTCGTCGGAGGCCGTTTTGAAGGTGCTTTCATCCACGTTTACGCCGTAAACCGGGTTTGTCCAGTCGAGGTCATACTGTGAGCCGCTCCCGCGCGCTAGCAGCTGTTTATCCTTGCTGGTCTTGTAATCAAACCCGCCGAGCAGGGTATGGCTGACGCTCCCGGTCTCCAGCAGATATTCCAGCTGGTTATCGAGGCCAAATTCATTGGTCGTGCGCTCTTCACGCTGGGCGCGACGGGTCAACACCGTGCTGTTGGCCGCGCTGTTGGCGTAAACCAGATAACGGTATTTCTGCTTGATGGTGGCGTAACGGGCGTTCTGGCGGAAGGTGAGGTTGTCGGCGAACTGGTGTTCCAGCTCGTAGCCAATCATCGTCTGCTCGCGCCAGGACTGATTGTAATTCGGATCGCTGACGTTAAAGTCGCGCGGGATGTACTTCCCGTCGACGCTTTTCACCGTGCCATACGCGGGCAGGAAGTTGCGGTATCCGGCATCCGGATCTTTCTGGTAGCTGGTCAGCAGCGTAAAGCGGGTCTGATCGTTCGGATACCAGGTGATCGCCGGGGCGATCGCCATCCGCGTCTCTTTATAATCGTCCACCTGATTATGCTGCGTACGGGCGATACCGTTCACGCGATACAGTACGCGGCCGTCGTCGCTCAGCCTGCCGCCGAAATCAAACGCACCTTCGGCGAGATCGTTATTGCCGGTGCGGAACTGCACGTTGTGAATGGCCTCCGCCGTCGGGCGCTTGCTGGTCATGCTGATTAACCCGCCAGGATTCACCTGACCAAACAGGACCGACGCCGGGCCGCGCACCAGCTCCACGCGCTCCAGCAGCCACGGGTCAACTGTGCCCGTTTGTGATGAGGCCGTTGCGCCAAAGCTTAAGCCGTCGAGGAATTTTGGCACGTAGCTAAAGCCGCGCACAAACACCTCGTCGTTACGGTTAGACGAGCCCCGGTATTCGGTAAACACGCCCGCCGAGTAGCGCAGCGCCTGCGAAACGGATGTGACGTCCTGCATGTTCATTTGATCGCGGGTGATCACCGATACCGACTGCGGCGTCTTCACAATCTCCGCGCTGGTCTTGGTGGCGGAGAGCGTTTTCGTCGCCACAATGCCTTTTACGGGCGCAGTGGGCTCTTCACTCACGCCCTGCGTCACCGTAATCGTTTCTTCTTTCGTTTCTGCCTGAGCCGCGACGCTGGTCGTCGCCAGACTCAGCAGCCAGAGCTGCATTATCTTATTATTTTTAAACATTTTTATTGAACGTCCTTGGTTGCTATCGCCATAAAAACACCGGTAAATCGCCGTTGATGATATTGCAAATTATTACCATTTGCATTAGCGTTGTTAACAAATTTCGTTGGGGAACAAGCGGTAATGAAGAGGGTATGGAGTGGGTTGCTGTTGGGGATCGGCGCGCTGCCCGCCGTGGCGGCAACGTGCGAGCAGTCGTCCCGGCAGGGCGATGTTCAGGGAAAGTTTGATGCCAGCGGCGAAGTCTGCTTCTCCCTGCCTGAACTGGGTGAAAATTACGTTTCCGCCACGCTGAATGGCGTGACGGATGCGCGCCTGCTGGATGGGCAAAACCGCCGCATCCGCACGCTGATCGAAAATGGTCCTGCGGACGGGGAACACACGCTGCTGTTTGCCCTGCCGGTGAAACAGAACACCTCGCTGGTGCTACACGGCGAAGCCGGTAAGCCGTGGCGTTTTCAGTGGCGGATGAAAGAGACCTCTCCGTTACCACGCGTGCAGATGCTGGCGCCAGAAAGCCCGACGCTAAAGGCGCTGGCAAACGTCATTTCTGCCGGTGGAAGTACCGAGGCGTTCTGGCAGGCGCAGCGTCGACAGGGAACGCCAATGGTGGAACCAGTAGATGCGAGCCATAAGCGCGTGACCTTTCTGTGGCGCGGCGCGCGGGATAACGTCTTCATTCTCGGCTCTCCGGCGGGGGATCACGATCCGCTGTTCCGCCTGGGCAACAGCGACGTCTGGTTCCGCAGCTACGTGGTCCCCGCTGATACGGTGATGCAATATAAGCTCGCCCCCGATGTGCCGATCGTTGAAGGCTCTGCCCGCGATCAACGCCGTGCCATCCTGGTGAGCGCACAGGCCGATCCGCTTAACCCGAACACCTTTGGGGAGCAGAAGGCGGATCGATGGAACCGTTACTCGCTGCTCGATCTCAGCCCGGCGCGCTACTGCTCCGTTCAGGCCACGGCAAAGCCGCTGGTGCACGGGACGTTGAGCCGTCAGAGTTTTTCCAGCCACATCCTCGGTAACGCCCGCGACGTGATGATCTACAAACCGCGCGGCGCACAGCCCGCACGCTGGACGTTAATTCTGTTCGACGGGCAGATTTATCAGGACGAATACCATTTTGCCAACGTGCTGGACGGTCTGATTGCCCGGCATCACCTGCCACCGATTAACGTGGTGTTTATCGACAGCCTCGATCACGCCCGTCGCGGCAACGAGCTGCCGCCGAACCCGGAATTTGCTGACTTTATGGCGCACGAGCTGCTGCCGTGGCTGCGCGGGCAGGGCATCGGCATGCAGCGGCAGAAAACGGTGCTGGCGGGGTCGAGCTACGGGGGAATTGCCTCGTCATGGGTGGCGCTGCGCTATCCGCGTCTGTTTGGCAACGTGCTGAGCCTTTCCGGCTCCTACTGGTGGGCGCCGAAAGGTGACGCCCCCGGCTGGCTGACGCGTCAGTACCAGCAGTCGCCGCCGTATCCGGTGCGCTTCTGGTTACAGGCCGGAAAGTTTGAAACCACGGGGCCGGGCGGCGGCATTTATCGCACCACGCAGGATTTTGAACACGTGCTGAAGGAAAAAGGCTATCGCGTCAGCTTCCACCCCTCATCCAGCGGCCACGACTATGCGGCCTGGTGTGAAGCGCTGATCCACGGGATGCGCGATCTCACTGGCTTACGACGCCAGTGAAAACCAGCGGCGCCAGATGAAACGCAGGATAAAGAATTCGATGGCGCCGAGCACCAAAAACCACAGACAGAACAGAATGGTGTACAGCTGATTCAGATCGACCATATGAAAGGTCTGAACCAGTTTCTGCGCCAGCACCAGACCCAGCGACGGCGCAGGTAACAGCAGACAGGAGAGCAGGGCCATCAGCAAAATGCCCCCTGCGGTGAGCAGCGATTCTAACGGGTGTTTCATCGTAATGTTAATCGTGAGTTAAAAATGTCATTGTCCGGCATCCTGAAACGTAAAGCAATATCATCCCCACTGGCAAAATTGAGTAAAAGGCCACCGTTATTCTGTGAGTTAATAACGGAAAATAGATAATATTTCCGGGGCGATTAAATTAATATCGCGTAATGTAAATAAACGTCTTTTTCACGAAAATAATTTTACAAAGCTATAGGTGCTATATCCAATTAACGTCGCAATAACAATGGCTGCGACAATGTATAACGCCAGGCGCCGCCCGCGATAAATACCAAACATGCTTCCTCCTCGTTTAGTGTTGGTTTAGAAATATTTTGTAAAAATCAACGCGTCGAAATAATTTTAATCAGTTTTGAATAACCGGGTAGTCAATATATTGCGGTAGATCAATTTAACCCGCAAGACTTAAAAATGAATTATTTAAAGCCAGAAAGGAATTCCGGCTTCCGTCCACCGGATATTGAAGGAAAAATACCATGACCAAAAAAAATTTCTCGCAGAATATGCCACCCGCAGGCGGGCAGGCGTACCAGCAGACCGTAGAGCAGGTGCTTGCTCAGGCGCAGAGCCAGGCGAATGGCCTGGACCGCACCGAGGCGCAGGCACGTTTGCAGAAGCATGGCCCGAACGCGCTGCCGGAGAAAAAAGGCAAGCCGGGCTGGCTGCGTTTTCTCGCGCATTTTAACGATGTCCTGATTTACGTCCTGCTGGCGGCCGCCGTATTAACGGCTGTAATGGGACACTGGGTTGATACGCTGGTTATCCTGGGTGTGGCGGTAATCAATGCCTTAATTGGCCACATTCAGGAAAGTAACGCAGAAAAATCCCTGAAGAGTATTCGCAATATGCTCTCCAGCGAGGCGCGCGTAATTCGTAATAATAACCATGAAACCATCCCGACGACGGAAATCGTCCCGGGCGATATTATTGTGTTGCGCGCAGGAGATCGTATTCCGGCGGATATGCGCTTAATTGAAGCGCATAATTTACGCGTGGAAGAGGCAATTCTGACCGGCGAATCCACCGTGGTGGATAAACACATTAATCCGCTGAGCGGTGAACTGCCGCTGGGCGACCGCACCAATATGGTCTTCTCCGGGACGACCGTAAGCGCGGGCGGTGGCGTTGGCCTGGTCACCGCGACCGGTAAGGATACGGAGCTCGGCCACATCAACCAGATGATGGCGGGCATTGAAAAGCACCGCACCCCGCTGCTGGTGCAGATGGACAAGCTGGGCAAAGCGATTTTTGCCATCATTCTGGCGATGATGGCCGCGCTGTTTGTCTTCAGCCTGGTGTTCCGCGAGATCCCGATGGGCGAGCTGCTGCTCTCCCTGATTAGCCTGGCGGTAGCCTCCGTACCGGAAGGTCTGCCGGCGATTATCTCCATCATCCTCTCTCTGGGCGTACAGGCGATGGCGCGTAAGCGGGCGATTATCCGCAAGCTGCCGACGGTTGAAACCCTGGGCGCGATGACCGTGGTCTGCTCGGATAAAACCGGCACCCTGACCATGAACGAGATGACGGTGAAAGCCATCATTACCGCCGATGCGTGCTATCGCGTGGACGGCAACAGCTACGAGCCTGTGGGCAACCTCTACCTCGAAGGCAGCGACGAGCCGGTTCAGATCCAGCCGGGCACCGTGCTGGAGCAGTACCTGCGCACCATCGACCTGTGTAACGACAGCCAGCTGATTCAGGACGAGCGCGGCCTGTGGGGCATCACCGGCGGCCCGACCGAGGGCGCGCTGAAGGTGCTGGCGGCAAAAGCCCACCTCGCACCGGTCGAGACCACCCTGGTCAACAAGATCCCGTTCGACTCGCAGTACAAGTACATGAGCACCCACTACCAGATTGGCGGTGAGGAGCAGATTTTGATCACCGGCGCGCCGGACGTGATTTTCGCCCTGTGTGAGCAGCAGCAGACCCGCAACGGTGCGCAAGCCTTTGACCGCGCGTACTGGGAAACGGAGATGGAGCGCTATGCGCGTCAGGGGCTGCGCATGGTCGCCGCGGCGTTCAGGCCAGCGAACGGTGAGCAGGCACTGACTCACGACGACCTGAGCCACGGCCTGATCTTCCTCGGCATTGCCGGGATGATGGATCCGCCGCGTCCGGAAGCGATTGAGGCGATTAACGCCTGCCAGCAGGCGGGGATCCGCGTGAAGATGATCACCGGGGATCACCCGCAGACGGCGATGAGCATAGGCCAGATGCTGGGGATAACCAACAGCGAGCAGGCGGTCACCGGCTATGAGCTGGAGAAGATGGATGACGCCGAGCTGGCCGAAGCGGCGGTGAAGTATGACATCTTCGCCCGTACCAGCCCGGAGCATAAGCTGCGCCTGGTGAAAGCGTTACAGGACAAAGGCGAAATCGTCGGCATGACCGGTGACGGCGTGAACGATGCGCCAGCGCTGCGTCAGGCGGATGTGGGTATTGCGATGGGCATCAAAGGCACGGAAGTCACCAAAGAGGCGGCGGACATGGTCCTGACGGACGATAACTTCGCCACCATCGCCAGCGCGGTGAAAGAGGGGCGTCGCGTTTACGACAACCTGAAGAAGACCATTCTGTTCATCATGCCGACCAACCTGGCGCAGGGGCTACTGATTGTGATTGCGCTGCTGGCGGGGAACATCATTCCGCTGACGCCGGTGTTGATCCTGTGGATGAACATGGCGACCTCCGCCACGCTCTCCTTCGGCCTGGCCTTCGAGGCCGCCGAGCGCAACATCATGCGCCGCCCGCCGCGTAAGACCGGGCAGCACGTGATGGACGCCTACGCCGTATGGCGCGTGGCTTTCGTCGGCACCATGATTGCCATCGCCGCCTTTGCGCTGGAAGCCTGGCTGGCCCCGCGCGGGCACAGCGCGGAGTTCATCCGCACCGTGCTGCTCCAGATGCTGGTCTGCGCCCAGTGGGTGTACATGATTAACTGCCGCAACACCGAAGGGTTCTCCCTGAACCGCGGCCTGCTGGCGAACAAAGGGATCTGGCTGGTAACGGGCGTACTGTTCCTGCTCCAGGCGGCGATCATCTACCTGCCGTTTATGCAGATGCTGTTCGGCACCGAAGCGCTGCCGCTGCGCTACTGGTTCGTGACGCTGGCGGTGGCGGGGGTGATGTTCTTCGTCGTCGAAATCGAGAAGCGACTGACCCGCAGGTTCCGTAAGGCTGCATAACCAAAACCTTACCCCTCATCCTGCCCTCTCGCCAAAGGGGAGAGGGTGTTCAAGTTCCCTCTCCCCTTTGGGGAGAGGGTTAGGGTGAGGGGAAAATACTGAGGTACTCCCATGAAATTCCCGCTCCTGCTCATACTCCTCGCCGCTACCCTGCCGCCCGCATTCGCCGTAGTCATTCCCGTGCGTGTCGCCACCGTGGAGCAAACCGCCCACGCCGCCGAACGTCAGATCCCGGGTCGCATTGAAGCGATTCACACCGTTGAACTGCGCGCGCGTACGGAAGGCGTCATTACCAAAATCCACTTCCGCGACGGCCAGTACGTGAAAAAAGGTGACGTGCTGTTCGAGCTGGACGACGCCGAGCCGCGCGCCGCCCTGCGCCTGGCGCAGGCCGAGGTGAAAAGCGCCGAAGCCACGCTGCGTCAGGCGCAACAGCAGCTGTCCCGCTTCGAAAGCCTGGGCAGCAGCAACGCCATCAGCCGCCACGATGTGGACAACGCCCGCATGCAGCGCGACGTAGCGAGCGCCGCGCTGGAGCAGGCGAAAGCCCGTCTCGACACCCGCAGCGTCACCCTCAACTACACGCGCATTAGCTCACCGATTGACGGACGCGTGGGGCACAGCAACTTTCACGTCGGCAGCCTGGTGGATCCTGCCAGCGGTGTGCTGGTGGAGGTGGTCCAGCTCGATCCGATCCGCATCGCCTTTGCGCTGGAAGAGGGCGCGTTTGCCACCAAAGCCGGACAGCATGCGGATATCAGCGCCATGAAGCAGGCCTGGCAGGCGCTGATTGACAGCAACGGCCAGCGCGTCAGCGGGGAACTCACCTCCGTGGACAACCGCATCGACCCGCGTACCGCCAGCGTGATGCTGCGCGCCGAGTTCGCCAACCCGCGCCATCAGCTGCTGCCCGGCGGCAATGTGAACGTCTACCTGCGTCCGGCAAGCGAGCAGCCTGTCCTGACCCTGCCCGCCGCTGCGGTACAACAGAATGGCGACGGGTTCTTCGCCTGGGTGGTTAACGCCGAGGATAAAGCCGAAATGCGTCCGCTTAAGGTCGCCGGGCAGATGGGCCAGCAGTTCCAGATTGCCTCCGGCGTTAAGCCCGGTGAGCGAGCAATTACTGACGGTGCGCAGCGCGTGCAGCCAGGCGCTGCCGTTCAGATACTGAATTAAGGAGCCATCATGCTGACGTTTTTCATCAAACGCCCGCGCTTTGCGATGGTGATTGCGCTGGTCATCACCCTGCTGGGGGCCATCGCGCTGAGGATTATTCCGGTGGAGCAGTACCCGCAGATCACACCGCCGGTCGTGAATGTGTCAGCGTCATGGCCGGGCGCCAGCTCGGCTGACGTGGCGGAGGCCATCGCCACGCCGCTGGAGACGCAGCTGAACGGGGTGGATCATATGCTCTATATGGAGTCCACCAGTTCGGATGAGGGCTCTTACAGCCTGAACATCACCTTTGCGGCGGGCACCGATCCGGATCTCGCCGCCATCGACGTGCAGAACCGCGTGGCGCAGGCCATGGCGCAGCTGCCGACCGAGGCACAGCAAAACGGCGTGCAGGTGCGCAAGCGCGCCACCAACCTGATGATGGGGGTAAGCCTTTACTCACCAAATAACACTCACACGCCGCTGTTCGTCAGCAACTACGCCAGCACCCAGGTGCGCGAGGCGCTGTCGCGACTGCCGGGCGTCGGGCAGGTACAGATGTTTGGCGCGCGCGACTACAGCATGCGCATCTGGCTGCGTCCGGACCGCATGAATGCCCTGAACGTGACCAGCGATGACGTGGCGCAGGCGCTGCGCGAGCAGAACGTGCAGGGGGCGGCAGGCCAGGTCGGCACGCCGCCGGTGTTTAACGGCCAGCAGCAGACGCTAACCATCAACGGGCTAGGGCGCTTAAACCAGGCCGACGACTTTGCCAACATCATTATCCGCACCGGGGAGATGGGCCAGCTGGTGCGCCTGAAGGACGTCGCCACCATTGAGCTTGGCTCGCGCAGCTACAGCTCGGGCGCGCAGCTGAACGGGCATGACTCCGCCTACCTTGGCATCTACCCGACGCCGTCCGCTAACGCCCTGCGCGTGGCCGATGCGGTGCGCGCGGAGCTGGAACGGTTATCCACGCGCTTCCCGGACGATCTGGTCTATGAAGTCAAATTCGACACCACCTCGTTTGTGGCCGCTACCATCAAAGAGATTGGCGTCTCGCTGGCGCTGACGATGCTGGCGGTGGTGGTCGTGGTGTCCCTGTTCCTGCAAAGCTGGCGCGCGACGCTGATTGTCGCCCTTGCCATTCCGGTGTCGCTGGTGGGCACCTTTGCGGTGCTCTACGCGCTCGGCTACTCCGCGAACACGCTCAGTCTGTTCGCCATCATTCTGGCGCTGACCATGGTGGTGGATGACGCCATCGTGGTAGTGGAGAGTGTCGAAACGCTGATGGCGGAAGGGCAGAGCCGCACGGCGGCGACCGCGCTGGCGCTGCGTCAGATTGCCGGGCCGGTGATTGCCACCACGCTGGTGCTGCTGGCGGTGTTTGTACCGGTGGCGCTCCTGCCGGGGATCGTGGGCGAGCTGTACCGCCAGTTCGCGGTGACGCTCTCGACCGCCGTTACGCTCTCAAGCCTCGTGGCGCTGACCCTGACGCCCGCGCTCTGCGCGATGCTGCTGCGCCCGCGTCCGGCACAGCCCGCCGCCGTTTTCCGTGGGTTCAACCGCGGGCTGGACGCCACGCGCACGCTTTACACCTGGATCGTGAGCGTGTTCAACCTCCGTCCGTGGCTGGCGCTGCTGGCCACCGCAGGCGCGGCGGCGGTGGTGATATTCAGCTTTATGTCGATGCCAAAGGGCTTCCTGCCTCGGGAGGATCAGGGCTACTTCTTCGCCAGCGTCCAGCTGCCGGAGGCAGCCTCGCTGGAGCGCACCGAAGCGGTGATGACCACCGCGCGCGAGCTGATCGCTAAAAACCCGGCGGTGGAAGACGTGATTCAGGTCTCCGGGTTTAACATCCTCAACGGCACCAGCGCATCGAACGGCGGGTTTATCTCCATCATGCTCAAAGACTGGAGCGAGCGTCCGCCGCTGGATGAGGTGATGGGCACCCTTCAGCGCCAGCTGCTGGCCCTGCCGGAAGCCACCATCATGACCTTTGCACCGCCGACGCTGCCGGGGCTGGGCAACGCCTCCGGCTTCGATCTGCGCATTCATGCACAGGCGGGGCAAAGCCCGGCGGAGCTGGAGCGCGTAACTCGCGAGGTGCTGGCGAAAGCCAACCAGCACCCGCAGCTGAGCCGCGTGTTCACCACCTGGAGCAGCAACGTGCCGCAGATGACGCTCACCGTTGACCGTGAGCGCGCGGCCCGCCTCGACGTGCCGGTGTCGCGCATCTTCAGCAGCCTGCAAACCGCCTTTGGCGGCACGCGCGCCGGGGATTTCAGCGTCAACAACCGCGTCTACCACCTGGTGATGCAGAACGAGATGCAGTGGCGCGAGCGCGCAGAGCAAATCAGCGAGCTGTTCGTGCGCAGCAACAGCGGCGAGCGGGTGCGTCTGAGCAACCTCGTCACCATCACGCCGACCGTCGGCGCGCCATTTATTCAGCAGTACAACCAGTTCCCGTCGGTATCGGTGAGCGGCTCGGCAGCGGAAGGGGTGAGCAGCAGCACCGCAATGGCGGCGATGGGCGAGATTCTGGCGGAAAACCTGCCAGCCGGGTACGACTACGCCTGGAGCGGCATGTCGTATCAGGAGCAGCAGACCGGGAATCAGGCGATATGGATTGTGCTGGCGGCGGTGGTGATGGCGTGGCTGTTCCTCGTCGCCCAGTATGAGAGCTGGACGCTGCCGGCGAGCGTGATGCTCTCGGTGCTGTTCGCCATCGGCGGAGCGCTGGTCTGGCTGTGGCTGGCAGGCTATGCCAACGACGTGTACGTGCAGATTGGTCTGGTGCTATTGATAGCCCTCGCCGCCAAGAACGCGATCCTGATCGTGGAGTTTGCCCGCGCCCGGCGTATGGACGGAATGGCGATTGTCGATGCCGCGCGGGAAGGGGCATCGCGCCGCTTCCGCGCGGTAATGATGACCGCCGTATCGTTCATCATCGGCGTATTGCCGATGATGCTGGCGACCGGAGCCGGTGCCCAGAGCCGCCGCATTATCGGCACCACGGTGTTCAGCGGCATGCTGGTAGCCACCGTGGTGGGGATAGTGTTCATCCCGGCGCTGTTCGTGCTGTTCCAGCGCCTTCGCGAGTGGGGGCATGGCCTTACGGACTCGTCGCCCACAGCTCACAGTGCTTCTGCACCAGAGAAATCAGCGAGCCGCCATCGGCGATAAAGTCCCGCATGCGCTGCGCCTCGCTCTTGCCCTGCTTTAACAGCAGGGCAATTTCCTTGATGGCGCTCGTCGCGCCGAGTTTCTCGGCCGACGGTGCAACCTGCTCCAGCAGCCAGGCGATATCCTCCGCCACGGTTTTGTGCTCGCCGGTATGCACGTCCGTCAGAATGCCTTCCAGCCCGTAGCGACAGGCCTGAAAACGGTTAAAGCGGTACAGCAGAAAATCCTGTTCCTGATGCTTATAGGGCCGCGCAGTCAGCAGCCAGTGCGACGTCGCCTGAATAAGCCCGGCGATGTTAATGGCGTGACCGAGCGTCAGCGGCGTATCCATCACCCGCACCTCCACGGTGCCAAAGTGCGGGCTGGGGCGGATGTCCCAGTGCAGATCCTTAATGCTGTCGATCATGCTGGTGGAACTCAGGCGGCGGAACAGCCCCTCGAACTCCTGCCAGCTGTTGACCCACGGCATCTGGCCGTTATCCGGGAATCCGGAAAATATGTTGAGCCGCGACGAGGAAAACTTGGTGTCCGTGCCCTGCATATAAGGCGACGACGCGGCGAGGGCGATAAAGTGCGGCACGAAGCGCGACAGGCCGTGCAGCAGGTAAATCGCGTCGTCCCCGTTTCGGCATCCCACGTGCACGTGCTGGCCGAACACCGTCGCCTGCAAAATCAGATAGCCAAAGCGCTCCAGCGTTATGTTATAGCGCTCGTCGTCACACACCTCCTGCCGCTGCCATTTCTGGAACGGGTGCGTGCCGCCGCCGCAGATCTGGATGTGCTGCTCCGACGCCGCCCGCAGGATGCTCTGCTGCATCACGGAGAACTGCGCCGCCGCCTGGTCGATGGTCTGGCATACACCGGTGGCGATTTCGAGCATGCTTTCGGTGATGTCGTGTTTGACTTCGCCCCCTTTGATGTCGTCTTTGACGGCGGCGATGAGGGCAGAGGAGTCCTGGCTCAGATCGTAACCCGGCGGGTTAACCACCTGGAGTTCGAGCTCAATGCCGAGGGTATAAGGTTCAGAGGACTTGAAATCGGGTAAGGGCATGGCGCACTCCGTTGTCTGTTATGTGTTGAGTATAGACAATGGGCGTGGCGCGCTCTTTTCAGGGTGGTATAACTGATAGCAGGCTTAGCAAAAGGGGAGTGACCCATGTCTGACTATCCAACCATTGCGCTGATTGGTCCCGGTGCGATTGGCACCACCGTTGCCGCGGTGCTGCATGACGCGGGCCGTACGCCGCTGCTGTGCGGTCGCACCGCGCATCCGGTATTACGCCTGCGTCACGATGAGGATGAAACTGTGGTGCCCGGTCCGGTACTCACCGATCCCACCGTCATTACGCGCCCCGTAGACCTCGTTTTTGTGGCGGTAAAAACGACGCAAAATGCCGACAGCGCCGGGTGGCTGCGCGCCCTGTGCGATGAAAACACCGTGGTCTGCGCGCTGCAAAACGGCGTGGAGCAGAAAGCCCAGCTTGCGCCTTTGGTCAACGGCGCAACGGTGCTGCCGTCGGTGGTCTGGTTCCCGGCGCAGCGCGAGCCGGACGCCTCCGTCTGGCTGCGGGCAAAACCGCGTCTGACGCTACCGGACGTGCCGCAGGCGCAGCGGGTGGTCGAGACGCTTCGCGGGACGCGCTGTGATGTTGAGCTCTCGACAGATTTCACCACCGTCGCCTGGCGCAAGCTGCTGCAAAACGCGGTCGCCGGGCTGATGGTGCTGGCCAACCGCCGCGCCGGGATGTTCAGACGCGAGGATATCAGCGAGCTGGCCCTGGCCTACCTGCGCGAGGGGCTTGCCGTCGCCCGCGCCGAAGGGGCGAAGCTGGACGATGCGGTGGCCCAGGAGATTCTGGCGAACTTCCAGCGCGCGCCCGAGGATTTAGGCACGTCAATCCTTGCCGACCGTCAGGCCGATCGCCCGATGGAGTGGGATATTCGTAACGGCGTGATCCAGCGCTATGGCCGCAGGCATGGTATTGCGGTGCCCATCAGCGACGTGGTGGTGCCGCTGCTGGCGGCGGGGAGCGAGGGGCCGGGCTAACGGCCGCTGTTTTTCCGTTCGGCGAGCGTGACGGTGGAGCAATAATCTGGGGATAGTCAGCCTTAAACACATATGCGAAACTTACCGCTTCTGAAAAAATGTGGTGGGACCCGCTCAATGTCAGAACCATCTTCGCAGTGCCTGTTTAATGAAGGAATGATTGCTTTTCCAGAGGGCTATCAGGACCGTACCGTCAATGTCTTCGCGCCGCCTGCAGCGGATGCGCCCGCGTTCAACATTTCCCGCGATGCCCTCAACCCCGGCGAAGCGCTTGCCGCGTATATCGATCGCCAGCTCGCCCTGATGGCAAAGCACATCAAGGGCTGGAAGCAGGGTGAGCGCAGCGCCGCTACGCTGGGCGACAGCCTTTTACAGGGTGAAACCGTCCATGCCAGCTACCTGCGCGACGGGAAACGCATCTGGCAGCAGCAGGCCGTGTTTAACGTCGACGGCGATAAAATCCTGGTGTTCACTATGACCTGCACCCGCGCGCTGGGCGATGCCGACGGAGCGCTGTTTGGCGATCTTCTCAGGAGCTTCCGCTTCCACCATTAACTTCAGGGACCGTTGTTATGTTTGAAGCAGCACGCGTTGGTGATGATATCGGCCACTCCGGTGCGCTGGCCGGGATGATTGCCGGAACGATTGTCGGTGGCCTGATTGCCGCAGCCGGGGGCATTCTGGCGGGGGCCATGTTTATTGCCGGTCTCGGCGCATCCTGTCTTGGCGTGGGCGTCCTGCTCGTCGGCGCCAGCCTGGCCGTGGGATATTACACCGGGGAGCTGGCGACTGCCGCCAGGGACAGCATCGCCGACGCCGGGGCATCCAGCATGACGAAGAAAGGCGTCATCACCTCCGGCTCGCCCAACGTATTTATCAACGGTAAACCCGCCGCGCTTGCCACCGATAGCACCGTCGACTGTTCTGACGACGGCTCGCAGCAGATGGCCGAAGGCTCTAAGCGAGTCTCCATTAACAGCCAGCCTGCGTCACGCATCGGGGATCGCACCACCTGCGACGCGAAGGTGATGACCGGTTCGGACAACGTCATTATCGGCGGCGATCCGCAGCAAACCCTGCCCATTCAGTCTGAAGTGCCCGAGTGGCTCTACAAGGTCTCCGATCTTACCCTGCTGTTCGCCGGGCTTCTCGGCGGCTGGGGCGGCGCCGCTGGCAAAGTCGGGGCGCTCTCTAAGCTGCTGGGCAAAATCCCCGGCATCAACAAGCTGGCCCGTATCGCCTGTCGCGCCGGCACGCTGATGACCGGCGTGGCGGCCGCGGGGATCATCGCCCGCCCGGTGGATATCGTCAGCGGACAGAAGTTTCTCAGCGGGGATGATGAGCTGGACTTCGTCCTGCCTTCCCGTCTTCCGGTGCGCTGGCAGCGCTACTGGCGCAGCGGCAATCCCGGCGACAGCGTGTTGGGCCGCGGATGGAGCCTGTTCTGGGAAAGCCGCCTGGAGCCTTATCAGGACGGCCTGGTGTGGCGCGCACCGTCCGGCGATTACGTCGCCTTCCCAAAGGTCCCGAAAGGGATGCGCTCCTACTGCGAAAGCGAAAAAAACTGGCTTGAACATCACCAGGACGACAGCTGGTCGGTGTATGACGTCAGCGGCGAGCGCTGGCACTATGCGCCGCTGCGGGATGATGCCCCGTCGCTGCTCCTGCGCCTCTCCGAACCCTGCGGCAACGATATCCTCTTTGAGTGGAATGCGGATAATACCCTGCATGCCCTGACCGACTGTGCGGGCCAGCGCGTGGTCTGCCGCTACGACCGCGACAGGCTCGTTGGCGCCTGGCTGGATGACGAGATCTGCCTGGTCAGTTACGCTTATGATGAACAGCGCCAGCTGGTCTCCGTGACCGGCCGGGGCGGTAGCGTGCGCCGACGCTTCAGCTGGCAGGATGGGCTGATGAGCGCTCATGAGGACGCCAACGGCCTGCTGAGCGAATACCGCTGGCGGGAGATTGACGGCCTGCCGCGCGTGGTCGGCTTCCGCCATAGCGGCGGCGAACGGCTGACGTTCGAATACGATTTTGAGAACGGCACCCGCCGCGCGACCCGCGAAGACGGCGCGCAGGCGCACTGGCTGGCGGATGACGACGACAACGTCGCGCGCTTCACGGATTACGACGGTCGCCAGACGACGTTTGTCTACCGCGACGGCGAGCTCTGCCACGTCATTCTGCCGGGCGGGGCGATGCGCCGCAGCACGTGGGACAAATACGGCCGCATGACCAGCGAGACGGACCCGGCGGGCCGCCGCACGGAGTATCACTGGCATCGCCTGACCGACCGCATCACCCGCACGGTTTACCCGGACGGTACCTCATCGCAGGCCATGTACGACCTTCGCGGTCGCCTGCTGTCGGAGACGGATCCGGCCGGTAGCACCACCGCGTATCGCTATCCCGATGATGAAGAATTCCTCCCGGAGAGCATCACCGACGCTATCGGCGGCGTGGTGCGCCTGGTCTGGAACCACCAGGGGCTGCTGACGCAGCGCACCGACTGCTCCGGCAGCGTCACCCGCTTCACCTACGACCGCTTCGGGCAACTGATTGCCAGCGAAGATGCAGAAGGGAATATCACGCGGCGGGAGTGGAGCCGTGCCGGGCTGCTGAGCGTCGTGATCCATCCGGACGGCAGCCGCGAGTCGCTGGTGTGGAACGAACGCGGCCAGCTCACGGGCTGGCGCGACCCGCTGGAAAGCGAGGTGAGCTGGGCCTATAACGCGCTCGGCCTCCCGGTCAGCCTTACCGACCGTATTGGCCGCGTGCGCCAGTGGCGCTACGACCCGCGCGGTAACCTGCTGCGACTCGATAACGGCAACGGGGCGGAATACCGCTTCACCTATGACGCCGTGGGCCGCCCGCTCAGCGAAACGCGCCCGGACGAGACCGTGCGCCATATGGAATGGGACGCGCGAGGGTTCCTCTGCGCGCTCGAAGAAAACGGCCGGCCTGCCGCCGACGGCGGTATCGCCCGTCGCGTCCAGCAGTTCAGCTATGACGACAGCGGGCTGCTGATCGGGCGCACTCAGCGCCACGCGGAGTACCGCTACTTCCGCGACCTGAGCGGCCAGATTACCCGCATTCGCCGCACGCCGACGGCCGAAGGCGTTGCCCTGGGTATCGAAAGCGATGAGATCGCTTACCGCCACGACGCCGCCGGGCGCGTGCTGAGCGAGTCCGGCATTAACGGCGCGGTGGGCTACGAATGGGATGCCCTGAGCAACCTGACCGGCCTGACGCTGCCCGGCGGGCAAAAGCTGGCCTGGCTGCACTACGGCTCCGGCCACGTCAGCGCCATCCGCTTCGGGCAGCAGCTGGTGACCGAGTTCACCCGCGACCGCCTGCACCGTGAGGTACGCCGCACTCAGGGCGCGCGCGAGCAGCTCCGCCAGTATGACAGCCTCGGCAGACGCACCCTGCAGCGCAGCGAGCTAAGCACGGACGTGACCCTGCCGGAGCAGGCGCTACTGGAACGCCTGTATCGTTACACCGCACGCGGCGAGCTTTCCGGCGTCAGCGACACCCTGCGCGGTGAGGTGGATTACGGCTACGACGCCGAAGGGCGTCTGCTGAAGCACTACGAGGCCCGACAGGGACACAGCCGCGCGCAGTTCAGCTACGACGCCGCGGATAACCTCGCCGCCAGTGACGCTGCGGCACCGGTCACGGATAACCGCCTGCAGCACTGGCAGGCGCTGTTTATGAAATACGACCACTGGGGCAACCTGGTCAGCCGCCGCAACGGGCTGTATGAGCAGCATTACGCGTATGACGCCGAGAACCGTCTGGTGTCCGCCCGGGGAACCGGGCCGGAAGGACGGTTTGAGGCGCGCTATCACTACGACGCGCTGGGCCGCCGCACGCGCAAAATCGTCACCACGACGCACGGCACCACCAACACCCGCTTCCTGTGGCAGGGCTACCGCCTGCTGCAGGAGCAGCAGGAGAGCGGGCTGCGCAGCACCTATATCTACGACCCGAATGAGGCCTGGAGCCCGCTGGCACGGGTGGATCACCTTCGTGACCAGAGCAGCGGTGAGATTTACTGGTTCAATACCGATCTGAACGGCGCGCCGCTGGAGGTGACCGACGAGCGCGGCGCGGTGCGCTGGAGCGGCCAGTACGGCAGCTTTGGCGAAGTGCGCCATCAGAGCGAAGGGTTCTCACGGTTGGTGAATCGCACGGCGATGGCACACCAGCCGCTTCGCTATGCCGGGCAGTACGCTGACGGTGAGACGGGACTGCACTATAACCTGTTCCGCTACTACGACCCGCAGGTCGGGCGGTTTATTGTGCAGGATCCGATTGGGCTGAATGGCGGGTGGAACCTTTATCAGTATGCGCCGAATCCGTTGGGGTGGATTGATCCGTGGGGGTTAGCAGGTGTCAGGCTCCCAAGAAATAATGGCCATTGGGACGGTATACCAGGAGAAAGTAACTGGTATTCATATAATGACAAAGTTAATGCAGTTACATCGAACCAGCCTATACCTTTCAGTGAAGGAAGGCCTGATTTTTCTGCGTGGTCAAAAGGTACACTTACTTTCGAAGATGGTGTGCTGAATGGGACGGATAAAGATTTTTCAAAAGTATATAGTGCCATTGCAGAGAAAAAAGGCATTACACAGAAAGCGGCTCAGAATTTGTTAAGGGAAAAAATGCTTACTCCACATCATCTGAGTGCGAATACTATAATTCTTGTCCCAAGAGATCTTCATGGCAATGTGCCACATATTGGCTCCGCATCAGATATGAGGAGGAAAGGAAAATGTTGAAAAAATTAGAGCGCTTTGGAGCGAAACCGACATCATTACCATTAGATGAACTGAAAAAAAATTTAAATACATTAGAAACATCAATAGGGCCTATTCCTGAAAGTTATCGTGCCTATTTACTTCATTTTGGCGTTTCTGTTCTTTTTGATGTAAATATTGTTTTCAAGGCGTTACAACCATCTCCGTGGTCTGATGAGCAAGGAAATGATACGCTTGAGTCTTTGTACGGCCTTGCAGAATCGGGTAAAGAATATACTGTCTTTGAAATGGCTGATACATACCGGAGTGATTTTCGCGATCAATGGTTACCGATAGGAGCCTCGTCTGGTGATAATCAAATCTGTCTTTGCCTCAAGGGAGGTATGTCGGGAGAGATCTGGTTTTGGGATCACGAGTCTGATCCAATATTCAATGATTCGGTAGTGACCTCCGGGCTGACGAAAATAGCAAACTCCTTCGACGAGTTTGTTGATATGCTTACTACTCAGGATGATAAAATAGATGCATCAGGGGTAGTTAAAGTCGATCTTGATTTTTAATAAAAGTGTACTTGCGGTGAACCTGGCGAAGCCCATCTATTGCTGTAAGGTGGGTGTAGCTGGTGCAGCATATCACAGCATCAACAGCCGCTTCGCTATGCAAGAAATATATATTTTGCTTTTAAAGAGAAATAATGGAGATCTTTTCCATCATAAGTGATTCTGATTTCAGAACTGTACTAGGGAGAGCTAGGATTGAATTATCGGCTGGACAGTTAACTCACGTACTTAGGCACACCTTTGCTTCTCATTTTGAGATGAATGACGACAATATATGGATGTTGCAAAAAAACTCGGTCATACCAATATAAAAATGACGATGAGATACGCTCATTGTGCACCTAATAATCTTGAAGAAGCGTTAAAGTTAAAGCTATTAAATTATTATGGTGAAAAAGATGACAAAAAATGATGAACCCCTTAATGAACATTTGAGAACATACCTTGAGTATTATACTGGCTTAACAAATCCCAAGTATGCTGTGCTAGTTGATGGTGAGTGGGGGGTAGGTAAAACCCATCTTATCAATGAAATTTTCAAAGAAAAACCAAACGTTTATGTAAGTTTATTTGGATTAACAACAATACCAGAAGTACACTCAGCAGTTTTTGTTAAAATGTATCCCAATAGATCTCGGATTAGGAAATTCTTCAACTGGTTTGGAAACTCCAGTATGAAAGCTAATGACTTAACACTCGCATTAGGACCATTAGTCGGAAACATAGCAAATGCTCTTATAAAAGAAAAAGTTGATAACTCCAAATCAATCATTTTTGATGATTTGGAAAGGTGTAAAATAGATCAGGAAGATATATTTGGTGCAATAAATAAATACATCGAACACCATCAATGCAAAGTGATTGTAATTGCGCATGATAAAAAATTACAGGAAGGTTTGACAGATAAAAAAGAGAAAATCTTCGGGCAAATTCTAAAAGTCTCACCAGTATTCAGGACGCCTTTAATCAATTTATCAAAAGAAGCAAGGCACCAAAAGCTTTTGAAAGGGTTAAAGACATTATTTATAAATCTTTTATTGCTTCGCAATGTAAATCATTAAGAGTATTAGATTACGTAATTAATGATTGTGCAAGATTCCTACCTTGTATTCCTGAATCCTTATATAATGATAAAAGATTACTGTCAGAATTATTTATCTTATTTACCGCAATAGATATAAACTTTAGGCTAGGCCAACTAAGAGATAAAGACATTGAATCAAGAAACTCTATTTATTATTACATGAATAAGGACAAAAATACAGAAGACATATTTGATACAATAAAAGAGAATTATAAAAAAACGAAGTCCTCTTAAATATTGAAAGTGATTTGATTTCAAATGAAATTTTAATCAATACGATTATTAATGGCGTATATATTAAAGAGCAAATCCATGACTGCATAAGTAAAAGTCGTCATTTTATGAAACCAGAGAGCTATGGACCTTGGTTTACTATCTTGAGCTTCGATTCATGCAAAACGGAAGAGGTAGATAAAGCGTTAGAAGAACTTTATGCTCGCTTTGAGAATATGCAGTTAGTCGAAAACGGTGAAATCCAGCATTCCATTAATGTATTGTTTTTATTATCAGATGCTCAACATATTGATAAAAGTTTTGATGAAATATATTCATTTTTTTTAGATTACGTTAAAAAATTACAATCTAATGATAAATTCCTACCTGCTGATCTCTTCACAGAATATGATCCAATTCGTGATTCAGCTTATGGATATGGATTTTGGATAAATGATTCTTATAGACAATACTCAGCGAAATTGTACAAGATATTAATGGAGCATAGACAAATATCCTTAAGAAAAAAATATCCACTTTTTAGAGGTGAGCTGAAAATAAATTTAAAGGAAGATACCGGAAAGTTTTGTGAACAAATTTCTAGAAATGGCCTCAGAGAGATAAATATATATGGTTATATTCCGATTTTGGCAAGTTTCAAACCTCATGAATTTGTTGATCTCTGGCTTAGTATTGATATGTCAAAATGGCATAGTGTTAGAACAGCCTTAATAAATCGATACTCTGGCGGATCATTGCATGGTGATTTAGAGGACGAGGGAAGATGGCTAAAGTTTGTCAAAATGAATCTTAGATATCGCGCATCTAAGGGAACTGGTATCGACAAGTTGAGAATTTCAAGATTGTTGATGGGGCTGTAAATTAGGTCCCTCTTAAAAAATGTCGCAAAGTGTTGAAGCGACTTCCTGAGACTCGTTTATTAAATCAAGGTGACAGGTAGGCACTGATCGGGTTAGTCGTCTTCTTGCTCACAGAAGTCTGATGAATTGTTGCGAGTTGTATGTCAGAGTTGGATATCACTTATATCAAGATATGTTTATTGACGGAGAATAATTTTGAATCTGCGCAAAGATGGATATCCACAAGGTCCGTTGGTACGGGCTGTATGGGAGTGCTGTGATGAACTTTATGAGAAACTAGGCCGAGCCCCCTCCCGCCAGGAATTTAATGACGAAATTGGTAAACGTGAACCACATCGCATAGGTGTTAGTACACATTCTCGCCAATGGGGAGAGTGGATGCGCCATCATAATTTCTCAACATTTGTTGCTAGTGAGCCGGGTATCATCCCTGAAGAAATGCACTATCCACAATACCTACGTGTATGGTATGCCGTGACACAACTCGGTTCCGCCTCTGCTGCAAATATTGTTAAGTGGATCCGTAACAGCAACGCCACTCTGAAAGAAACCGAGATTCGCATTCAATTGGATGCATTAACTGTTAATAGCAATTCACGGTATCGATATCTTGGTAGCCGTAAAAACGCACGTACTGACCAAGGCAATCCATACGACGTGTTGTTTCGTACAGGAAACCTACGAAATACACGGTATGAACTGTATATCCAAGAACTGCACGGTATATGGGATATTGGTGATGATGGGAAAACGCCAGTTCAGATTGCTGTCCCAAGGCCATATGATCGGTTAGTACTTGAAATGAAGGATGAATTATTCACGGAGTCGCCGGAGGATGAAGACGACATCCGTCTAAAGGCTTTACGTGAAGTTATTATTCGGGAAGGACAACCCGCATTTAGAAGAAAACTAATCGAAGCTTATGACGGCAGATGTGCGGTAACAGGTTGTTCTATCCAGGTGTTACTAGAGGCTGCTCATATAACACCTTATGCCGGTTCCTGGCATACCCGCGCCCAGCATGGTTTATTATTGAAAACAGATATTCATACTTTATTTGATCGTGGTTTGCTCTGGATTGATGACGAACTAAAAATAAGCATATCAGAACAGCTGACTGGGACGGAATATGCAGGGTTAGATGGCAGGTACTTAAGATTACCAAAAGATAAGAAAGACTGGCCGTTAATCACTCATTTGCAAAATCATCGGCAATATTGGAGTGATAAATATAATGAGGGTTGATGCACTTAATCCAGAAACGTACCTTCCTCGCTCCTTGCGGAATTGATGGAATTAAATCAAGTCCACTCTTGGTTAAGAGTGGACTATAAGCATGATAATTGCTTAATTAAATATAAAATTTGTGAGATTGTTTTTTAACTATGTATGATAAAATTTAGCGAGCTCACTTCATTCAAATCAAATTTTTTAGTAAACCTTTTCCATCTTTCGACAAGAGCTCCGTGGTTAATTTTATAGGTTACATGTAGCTTTTTACCATGATATCTTACGTACTCTTTATCTTTGATCTGTGGGGCGAAGTAAATTACGAAGGAATCCGGTTCGATTGCAAATAGGTCCAGATCGTAAAGAGTATGCATATCACAACGCAACAATAGTCCATTACTTACATGATTATGTGTATCGTTTTTGTATGCAGTGATATGTGCCGCTTCGAGGATATCAACGATTTCACAGCCACTTACTGCACATTTTGCTTCTTGATTTAACAAATTGTCACGGAAACTTTTTTGCCCGCGCCTTTGCTTAATTTGCCGTAGAACCGCCTTACGCTGATCATCTACATCGAAGGGAGTATCATCAGTGTCTGCTTCAGAAGGCTTCAACTGAATGATGCCATTGAATAGGCTACTCGCCCATTCAAAATCAATTTCTTGAATTGAACTTTGAACGTTGTAACGCGGGGTGTGAGATATTAAATCCATCAGGGAGATAGAAGTAATGGGTATAAAGTTTTGCTTATACTCAGCTTTAAATTTGAGTGCCGGCACGTTTTCTACTTTAGGCTGCTCAAATTCATGATCATTGCTGCATCGCCACTTTGGATTTTTTGATTTTCGAAGGGTCAACTTTGCTGGTGTGCAATTCTCATATGGGCATCGGTTACGAGATTTTAGATACGAGGTACATGTTAAATTATCTATAACTGATATTCCCAGAACGTTATTCCTATCAGTTACTATGACAATATCACCTTTTTTGACTTGCTTATGATTTGGGACAAAGTTGTCATATTGGTAAAAACTAGTTGAGTCATCGTGATAACCATTATTCCCAAAGTACCGGAGATCATCATTACCTATTGCTTTAAAAGACCATGCTTTCTGATTCATCCGTTTGATTCCATCATAAAAATTACAATTGAATCATAAAGCAATTATGGAGTGTTGAAAACAAGGTGTACAGTTTATGATCTTCTGTAGCACTTCAACTATAGATGATAGCTTCTAATGTCTGCTCCTCGCTCCTAATGGACATTTATCAAACAACGTTGTCCTTTGCATAAGGCCGAAATCCCGCTTCTCACCCAGCAGTATTCCGGCCTCCCATCACCCGCCTCAGTGCGCCGTTATGTAAGGCTCTTTCACAAACTCCGCCAGCAGCCAGACCATATCATGCAGTAGCCCGGTGAGTTCTTTCGCCACGCTCACAGGCAACGTCCCGCCCATCACCGCCAGCGTTAACGCTACGGCATAGTCCACCTGCAACGCCGTATCCTGCCAGCAGTCCGGCACACAGGAGGCGATCTTTTCCCCTGCGATCAGCTGTTCAACCAGATACGAAGGCAGTTCGGCATCGCAGCATTCCCGCAGCCGCTTCAGCGCTGCCAGCAGTTGCTTACAGAGCGTGGCAAATTTCACCGCATCGTCCGTGTCCACCAGTACGCTCACGTATGCCGCACAGGTGTCAGCCAGTTCAAAGAGATCCGCAGAATAGGGAAGTTGCAGATGAAGAAGGTGATGAAGAGCGCTTTCTTCAGCGTGTACGTATGAAAATCCAGGGGTAGTCGCCATTTAGCATCCTCGTTGTCCAAAAAATGTCATGTTATGCTAACGGGTTCCTACGCCCGGCTGCGGATGTGCCGCAACGCAGGCACTTTAAAACCGCGAAGAAAGGATGAAAAGGGATACCCCTGAATTACATAAGGTTGCTTGCAGGTTTGCGAGGCGGCTTCCAGAAGGGGATTGCCGCGTGGCGGCTACGCCCGACCCGGCCTCCAAAACCACCGCGATACGACCCGTAGGCCCGCGCAAGCGCAGCGCCCCCGGGCACAGTTTGCACTGCGGTTACGTCTTACGCAGACCTTTTCATTTTGAGCATCCCTTCTAATGATGTCTGCGTCGCGCGGGAGGATTTTCCCGCCTGTGAACAAAACACCCCAAACTCCCGGCACAGTGAAAGCGTAGACATTTTGTAGTACATGGTAGACCTCAAGCCAGAACGATGTCTGGCACCGCGACCAGCCATCCGGGCGTTTAAATGGTTAAAATAAATAATAATAATCATTGCGCAATAAATTTCGCTGTGTCTTAATAGCGTCATCGGTTTGGAATACAGACCTTATGAAAGCAGTTTTAGTAAAGCAGTCCTCAGTTCAGGTGTTATCAGTAGATACTCCTTCTTCGTGAGCCTCCTCCTAAGTGCCAAATAAGTAACTCTCGAAATACAGGCCATCATCGCCGCGCTTAAGTGGCTCATAAATTAAGGATTTATCTATGTCTAATAAAATGACTGGTTTAGTAAAATGGTTCAACGCAGATAAAGGTTTTGGCTTTATCACCCCTGACGACGGCAGCAAAGATGTATTCGTACATTTCTCTGCAATTCAGAGCGACAACTTCAAAACGCTTGATGAAGGTCAGAAAGTTTCCTTTACCATTGAGAATGGCGCAAAAGGTCCAGCAGCTGGAAACGTTTCTCCACTGTAACCCGCGCTAAATATCAGTGCGGCGTACGATAGCGATGAAGACAATAGTCCGAGCAGTTAAGCTGTACTGATAAAAATTAACCCGCACCTGTGCGGGTTTTTTATTTTTAAAGGGTAATGGTACTGAGTTTTATATGGCAGCCTGCCCATACTCCCTTCAAATTCAGCCTCAAAAACTGCTTCGCAATAAATTGAGCATCAATACAGTCCGCAGTTTCTGAAAAGGTTCATCCCTGCTCCCGTTCCCCCTCGCTCATCATCGCCAGAAACCGTTTCACCGTCCGTGAGCGTTCAAAGCGCCGCCAGCAGAGCGCGATATCGGTATAAAGCTCCGGTGAGCTCAGCGCGTGGTAGGTGACATTCGGCGGAGAAATAGCGGCCATCGATTTCGGCACCAGCGCGAACCCGCCGCCAGCGGAGACCATGCTCAGAGAAGAGGAAAGTTGTGAAGATTGCAGCGTGTGTTGCATATCGACTCCGGCCCGCTCGCAGCTGCCGTAAACGCGGTCATACAGTCCCGGCGCGACCTCCTGGGGGAACAGCACCACCGGTGTATCCCGAAGCTGCTCTAACGCCAGCGAATCGCACGCAGCCAGAGGATGATCGCGATGCAGCGCCACCACCATCGGCTCCCGGTCGAGGATTTTCAACTCGAACACCTTGCTGCTTTCGCACGGCAGGCGCACAAAGGCGATATCCAGTTCACCCTCCGCCAGCATTGTCGTCAGCGAAGACATATTGGCTTCCACCTGGTGAACCTGCACCGCCATGTTCTGCACCTGAAACTGACGAATCAGCGCGAAAATTTTGGGATGAAAGGCGTCGGAGCTGGTGATGCCAATCGACAGGCTGCCATTCAGGCCGCGCGCGATGCCCCGGGCTTTCTCCAGCGCGGCGTCGCTCAGCGCCAGGATCTTACAGGCGTCCTCATAGAAGGCCTCTCCCGCCTCGGTCAGCTCCACGCCCCGCGTCAGGCGCCTGAACAGCGGTGTGCCCACTTCCTCCTCAAGCCGTTTAATCTGCTGGCTCAGTGGAGGCTGTGAAATACCCAGCGCTTTGGCCGCCCTGGTGAAGTGTCGCTCGCGTGCAACCGCGACAAAATAGCGCAGATAACGAAGTTCCATATCAAAAACGTCTCAAACCAGCATGGATTCTATATTGGAACTCTCTGCTGAATCGGGTCAACATTTATTTAACCTTTATAAATAAAGTTGAAGAGGACGGGCATGATGATGCATTCATCTGCATGCGACTGTGAGGCGAGTTTATGTGAGACCCTGCGTGGGTTCTCGGCTCAGCATCCTGACAGCGTGATCTATCAGACATCGCTAATGAGCGCCCTGCTAAGCGGCGTCTACGAAGGGGAGACGACGATCGCCGACCTGCTGGCACACGGTGATTTTGGTCTCGGCACCTTTAACGAGCTGGACGGTGAAATGATTGCCTTCAGCAGCCAGGTGTACCAGCTGCGCGCCGACGGCAGCGCCCGCGCCGCGAAGCCGGAGCAAAAAACGCCGTTCGCGGTGATGACCTGGTTCCAGCCGCAGTACCGCAAAACCTTTAACGGTCCGGTCAGCCGTCAGCAGATCCACGACGTGATCGACCAGCAGATCCCCTCCGATAACCTGTTCTGCGCGTTGCGCATCGATGGCAACTTCCGCCATGCGCATACCCGCACCGTTCCGCGCCAGACGCCGCCGTACCGGGCGATGACCGACGTGCTGGACGACCAGCCGGTGTTCCGCTTTAACCAGCGCGAGGGCGTGCTGGTCGGGTTCCGCACCCCGCAGCATATGCAGGGCATCAACGTGGCGGGCTATCACGAGCACTTTATCACCGACGACCGTCAGGGCGGCGGCCATCTGCTCGACTATCAGCTGGAGAGCGGCGTGCTCACCTTTGGCGAAATCCACAAGCTGATGATTGACCTGCCCGCCGACAGCGCGTTTTTACAGGCCAACCTGCACCCCAGCAACCTTGATGCGGCTATCCGCGCCGTCGAAAACTAACAGGAGAACTACCGTGAACAGTGAGAAACAGTCACGTCAGTGGGCGCACGGCGCCGATATGGTTGTCGGCCAGCTGGAAGCGCAGGGCGTGAAGCAGGTGTTCGGGATCCCGGGCGCTAAGATCGACAAGGTCTTTGACTCTCTGCTGGACTCCTCCCTCGAGATCATCCCGGTGCGTCACGAGGCGAACGCGGCGTTTATGGCGGCAGCGGTAGGGCGGTTAACCGGCAAGGCCGGAGTCGCGCTGGTCACCTCCGGGCCGGGCTGCTCCAATCTGATCACCGGCATCGCCACCGCCAACAGCGAAGGCGACCCGGTCGTCGCGCTGGGCGGGGCGGTGAAGCGGGCGGATAAAGCCAAGCTGGTGCACCAGAGCATGGACACTGTCGCCATGTTCAGCCCGGTGACCAAATACGCCGTAGAAGTGAACTCCCCGGACGCGATTGCCGAGGTGGTGTCGAACGCGTTTCGCGCTGCCGAGCAGGGCAGGCCGGGCGGGGCGTTTGTCAGCCTGCCGCAGGATATTGTCGACCAGCCCACCATGGGGGCGATTTTACCCGCCAGCGGCCCGGCGCTGATGGGCCCGGCACCGGAGTCCGCCATTAACGACGTGGCGAAGCTTATTGAGAACGCCAAAAACCCGGTCATTTTACTCGGCCTGATGGCCAGCCAGCCCGCCAACAGCGCCGCGCTGCGCACGCTGCTGGAGAAAAGCCGCATTCCGGTCACCAGCACTTATCAGGCCGCCGGGGCGGTGAATCAGGAGCACTTCACCCGCTTCGCCGGACGCGTCGGCCTGTTCAACAACCAGGCCGGAGATCGGCTGCTGCATCTGGCGGATCTGATTATCTGCATCGGCTACAGCCCGGTGGAATACGAGCCGTCCATGTGGAACAGCGGCGACGCGACGCTGGTGCACATTGACGTGCTGCCCGCCTATGAGGAGCGCAAGTATGTTCCCGATCTGGAACTGGTCGGGGATATTGCCGCCACGCTGAATCTGCTTGCCAGCCGAATCGAGCACAAACTTGAACTCAGCCAGCGCGCCTCGGAAATTCTTGTCGATCGCCAGCATCAGCGTGACCTCCTCGACCGTCGCGGCGCATCGCTAAACCAGTTTGCCCTGCATCCGCTGCGCATCGTGCGCGCCATGCAGGACATCGTGAATAACGACGTAACGCTCACCGTCGATATGGGCAGCTTCCACATCTGGATCGCCCGCTACCTCTACAGCTTCCGCGCGCGTCAGGTGATGATCTCCAACGGTCAGCAGACCATGGGCGTGGCGCTGCCGTGGGCGATTGGCGCGTGGCTGGTCAACCCGGGGCGCAAGGTGGTGTCGGTCTCCGGGGACGGCGGATTTTTGCAGTCGAGCATGGAGCTGGAAACCGCTGTGCGCCTCAATGCCAACGTGCTGCACATCATCTGGGTGGATAACGCCTACAACATGGTGGCGATCCAGGAAGAGAAAAAATACCAGCGTCTCTCCGGCGTGGAGTTTGGCCCGGTCGATTTTAAAGCCTATGCCGACGCCTTCGGTGCGAAAGGCTTTGCCGTCGAGAGCGCCGACGCGCTCGAACCGACGCTGCGTGCCGCAATGGATGTCGATGGCCCGGCCGTGGTGGCCATTCCCGTCGACTACAGCGATAACCCGCTGCTGATGGGCCAGCTCCATCTCAGCCAGATTTTGTGAATCAATATAAGGACAGAGAAATGCAAAAAGTGGCTCTCGTAACCGGCTCCGGCCAGGGGATTGGCAAAGCGATCGCGCTTCGCCTGGTGAAGGACGGCTTTGCCGTCGCTATTGCGGATTACAACGAAGAGACGGCGAAAGCGGTCGCGGATGAGATCACCCGCAACGGCGGGAAAGCCGTCGCCGTGAAGGTGGACGTCTCTGACCGCGACCAGGTGTTTGCGGCGGTGGAAAAAGCCCGCACCGCGCTGGGCGGCTTCAACGTCATCGTCAATAACGCCGGGGTGGCGCCGTCTACCCCTATCGAATCCATCACGCCGGAAATTGTCGACAAGGTCTACAACATCAACGTGAAAGGGGTGATCTGGGGCATTCAGGCCGCGATTGACGCGTTTCGTAAAGAGGGGCACGGCGGCAAGATCATTAACGCCTGCTCCCAGGCGGGCCATACCGGCAACCCGGAACTGGCGGTGTACAGCTCCAGCAAGTTCGCGGTGCGCGGTTTAACCCAGACCGCCGCGCGGGATCTCGCGCCGCTGGGGATCACCGTTAACGCCTATTGCCCGGGCATCGTCAAAACGCCGATGTGGGCGGAAATCGACCGTCAGGTCTCCGAGGCGGCGGGTAAACCGCTCGGCTACGGAACGGAAACCTTTGCCAAACGCATCACGCTTGGCCGTTTGTCCGAACCGGAAGATGTGGCCGCCTGCGTCTCTTACCTCGCCGGACCAGACTCCGACTACATGACCGGTCAGTCGCTGCTGATTGATGGTGGGATGGTGTTCAACTAAATTCTAATAAGCTCTGACATGAACTTTCCCCTGCTCCCGTGCAGGGGCTTTTTTTTGTCTCCTCAGCCATTGTGCATTACACTGCGCGCTGCAAAACTTTAGTCTTAAGATTTGACAGGCGGTAACAGCGATGAACGGTACAATCACAACGTGGTTTAAAGATAAAGGCTTCGGATTTATCAAAGATGAAAACGGCGACAACCGCTATTTTCACGTGATTAAGGTCGCCAACCCTGATCTGATTAAGAAAGACGCTGCGGTGACCTTCGAACCCACCACAAACACCAAAGGCCTTTCCGCGTATGCGGTGAAGGTGATCCCGGAGAGCAAGCATCTTTATATCGCGGGCGAGCGCGTGAAGCTCACCTCGATCAAATCCTTCGTGGTGTTCAGCGAAGAAGAGCCCGTTGAGACCAAAATCGACAAAGAGAACGCGGTGCTGTCGGTGGGGCTACTGATGAACAGCATCAAGCCAAAAAGTGAGAAAAAACCGGGCGAGATGCGCACGGTGAAGAAGCTGGCGATCACCACCTTCCAGAACACGACGATGATCTTCACCGAAGATGAAATCGACATCGACGCGACGGTTAAGCTGCTGAAGTAATTTTATGCCGGGTGGCGGCTACGCGTTACCCGGCCTGCACGTTCTTCCTTTTCGACCGCTTTTTAACCTGCTATAACAAACTCCTTACCTTGCAGGGAGTCACCGCCGTGCCCGAAATCAATCAACATGGTCAAACCGTTAACGATATCGTCCCCGACTGGAAATGTGCCCGAGCGCTAACTCGCACGCCGCTAACCGGCCAGTATTGTCGTCTGGAACCGTTGGACGCAGAACGCCACGCGGCGGATCTGTTTGAAGCTTACACACTGGGCGATGACAGCGACTGGACGTGGCTTGCCAGCACCCAGCCTGTGAGCGTTGAGGCTACTGCGCACTGGGTGCTCGGAAAGGTGCTGGATGACGACCTGGTGCCCTTTGCCGTTATCGATCTGCGCACCGAAAAGGCGGTAGGGCTGGTGAGCTATATGGCGATTGAACGCTTTCTGGGATCGGTGGAAATTGGCCACGTCACCTGGTCGCGCAAGATGAAAGGCACCCGCGTGGGTACCGAAGCGGTGTGGCTACTGCTGAAAAATGCCTTTGAGCATAAATATCGTCGGCTGGAGTGGAAATGCGATTCGATGAACACCGCCTCACGCAACGCGGCGGAGCGGCTGGGGTTTGTCTGGGAAGGGCGCCTGCGCCAGAGGCTGGTGCGTAAAGGGCGCAACCGCGACAGCGACATGCTCTCTATTATTGACGGCGAGTGGCCGGAAAGGGACGCGGCGTTGCGCGCGTGGCTGGCGGCGGAGAATTTTGACGCGGAAGGGCGGCAGGTCAGGCGGTTAGAGGAATTTCGAAAATAATTTCCCCTCACCCTAACCCTCTCCCAAAGGGCTGAGGGATCCCCAGTAATTTTTTTATGCAGAAGCAATAAAGGTGCTTTCTAAATGACTGAGGGCTGTCAGCGATGCCCTGGTCCGGCTGTAAATCGCTGAGGC
>NZ_JBMKJI010000006.1:0-194350 GCF_049237025.1 Enterobacter cloacae complex sp. SYL001
GGTGGTCCCACCTGACCCCATGCCGAACTCAGAAGTGAAACGCCGTAGCGCCGATGGTAGTGTGGGGTCTCCCCATGTGAGAGTAGGGAACTGCCAGGCATCAAATTTAGCGTGCTGATATGGCTCAGTTGGTAGAGCGCACCCTTGGTAAGGGTGAGGTCCCCAGTTCGACTCTGGGTATCAGCACCACTTTATACTTAGGTTAAAGTTCGGCAAGAAGTAAAAGAATTTGTCTGGCGGCTTTAGCGCGGTGGTCCCACCTGACCCCATGCCGAACTCAGAAGTGAAACGCCGTAGCGCCGATGGTAGTGTGGGGTCTCCCCATGTGAGAGTAGGGAACTGCCAGACATCAAACAAGTAGAAAGGCCATCCGAAAGGATGGCCTTTTTGCGTTATATCTCCAGCTAAACCAATTCCCTCATTCGATGTTCTCACTGGTGCCATTAATACCCTACGGACGTAGCGCTTTACCGTACTGAAACTGTAGTTGTGAAATGCATTCTGCTGGCTCGCAGTAGTGTTAAATGAATTAAATGTTATGCCAAATGCTGTACAGGTAAGGGATATAGCGAGGAGTAAGGTAGCGTATTGAATTTAATTAATATCTGATGTTATTTGCGATGGGGAATATACGTTTCTTATATCAGGCAAAAATAAAAGCGCGGCCATCGCCGCACTTTTAGAAGCCTTATTTAGTGAGGGCGACAATACCGAGTGTCAGGCCAGCGATTGCCGCGGCGCCACCAGCAATCGCACCTGCTGTTTCCCAGTTATCCTGGGTAGTGCCCTTCATACAGGTATTGGTGTGAACCAGTCGCCCCTGATCGTCGTATACCGGTACACATGGAGAATCGTGCGCGCAACCAGCAAGCAGCGCAGCGAGAAGTGCAACGGAAAGGAATCTTTTCATGATGTTACCTCAATATGATCGCCTATTCGCTAAAGAGCCGATGCGGCAATTAACGAATCGATGATTATTTTACCACCGCACTAATACCATGCAGCACGTGGAATAATCTCAATTTGTGTGGATTGTAAAAATTATGAAGAAAAAAGCGCGGGCAGTAATTATTAATGGAGGAAATGTGAAGAGGGGATGTGTTTTTACATTGTTTTCAGGAAATAAAAAAGGCACCAGAGGTGCCTTTATGATTTTCATTAATCCTTGTGCTTTGTAAATCGTCTCCGGACAACCACAAAGAAAACAGGAACAAAGAATATGGCCAACAGGGTGGCTGAGAGCATCCCGCCCATCACGCCCGTCCCGACCGCATTTTGTGCACCACTACCTGCACCGCTGCTGATGACCAGAGGCATAACACCAAGGATGAATGCTAGGGAAGTCATCAGGATAGGACGCAGACGCATACGCGAGGCTTCAAGCGTGGCTTCGATAATCCCTTTGCCTTCTTTATCCATGAGATCTTTGGCGAATTCAACGATCAGTATGGCGTTCTTGGCTGATAGACCAATTGTTGTAAGCAGACCAACCTGGAAGTAAACGTCATTGTTCAGCCCTCGCATTGATGCAGCCAGAAGCGCACCGATCACCCCCAGAGGCACAACCAGCATGACCGAGAATGGAATTGACCAGCTTTCATAGAGAGCCGCCAGACACAGGAACACCACAATAAGTGAAATGGCGTACAGCGCCGGAGCCTGATTCCCGGAAAGTCGTTCCTGATAAGACATCCCCGTCCAGTCGTAGCCGATGCCGGACGGCAGTTTTGACGCAAGGTTTTCCATCAGCGCCATTGCCTCACCGGTACTTTTGCCTGGTGCAGACTCACCGAGGATCTCCATTGATGGCATCCCATTGTAACGTTCCAGACGCGGTGAACCGTACACCCAGTGAGAGCTGCTAAAGGCAGAGAAAGGCACCATTTCGCCGTTAGCGCTACGCACATACAGGCCGTTAATGTCTCCGGGTAGCATACGGAAGCGAGCATCAGCCTGGACATAAACTTTTTTCACCCGTCCGTGATCGATAAAGTCGTTCACATAGGTGCCACCCAGGGCTGTTGAAATAGTCTGATTAACGTCAGACACGCTCACACCCAGCGCCTGTGCCTTCTCCTGATCGACGTCCAGCTTGAACTGTGGCGTATCTTCCAGTCCGTTAGGACGCACGCGGACCAGTAAGTCAGGATGTTCTCTCACCATGCCCAGTAGCTGGTTACGCGCCTGCGTTAACTGCGTATGCCCCAGGTTTGCCTGGTCAATCAGTTCAAAGTCAAAGCCTGTTGCGGTACCCAGTTCAATAATGGCAGGCAGGTTAAACGGAAATACAAGGCCGTCTTTGATCTGGCTGAACGCTTTCGTCGCGCGGCTGACAATCGCCTCAACGCCGTTTTCCTTGCCCGGACGCTCTTCCCATGGCTTCAGGCTGACGAAAGCGATACCGGAGTTCTGACCCTGTCCGCTAAAACTAAACCCGTTTACGGTAAAGACCGATTCAACGTTCGCTTTCTCTTTTGTCAGGTAATAATCCTGAACCTGATCGAGTACCTGCTGGGTACGCATCTGCGTCGCCCCTGCCGGCAACTGAACCATCGTCATAAACACCCCCTGATCCTCTTCCGGCAGGAAGGAGGAAGGCAGGCGCAGGAACAGAACTGCCATGCCGCCGACGATGATGACGTAAACCAGCAGATAGCGGCCGGTCTTACGTAAAATGCCGCTTACGCTGTTGCTGTAGTGCTCCACACTCTTATCAAAGAGCGCGTTAAACCAGCCGAAGAAACCGCCTTTCTTTTCATGATGTTCGCTGGAAACCGGTTTGAGCAGCGTGGCACAAAGAGCAGGCGTTAATATCAACGCCACCAGTACCGACAAGGCCATCGCGGAGACAATGGTCAGCGAGAACTAGCGATAGATAGCCCCGGTTGAACCACCAAAGAATGCCATCGGAATAAATACCGCCGAAAGCACCATGGCAATGCCCACCAGAGCGCCCTGGATTTGCTCCATTGACTTCTGCGTCGCCTCTTTTGGCGGCAGCTTGTCCTCAACCATGACGCGTTCTACGTTCTCGACTACCACGATGGCGTCATCGACGAGAAGACCTATCGCCAATACCATCCCGAACATCGTCAGGGTGTTAATGGAGAACCCGAACGCAGCCAGTACCGCAAAGGTGCCCAGTAACACCACGGGCACGGCGATAGTGGGAATAAGCGTTGCCCGCAGGTTTTGCAGGAACAGGTACATCACCAGGAACACGAGAACAATCGCTTCAAACAGCGTCTTCACCACTTCATGGATGGAGATCTTCACGAAAGGTGTGGTGTCGTACGGATACACGACTTTCAGACCCTGAGGGAAGAAGGGCTGCAACTGCGCCAGTTTACTCTTGATGGCGGCAGCGGTATCCAGCGCGTTTGCGCCAGTCGCCAGCTTGATCCCCAGCCCCGTTGCTGCCTGGCCATTGATTTTGGTGACCATGTTGTAGTTTTCGCCACCCAGCTCAATGCGTGCCACATCTTTCAGGTAGACCATTGAACCGTCCTGGTTCACCTTCAGCGTCACACGGCCAAACTCCTCCGGCGATTTCAGGCGTGTTTGAGCAATAATTGAGGCGTTCAGTTGCTGCCCTGGTACGGACGGCGTTCCTCCCAACTGGCCCGCAGCAATCTGGTCGTTCTGTGTTTTCAGCTGGTTAATGATATCCAGCGGCGTGAGCTGATATTTGTTCATCGCGTTGCTGTCCAGCCAGATGCGCATTGCATACTGGGCACCGAACAGTTGCACGTCACCGACGCCGGAAGTACGGCTGATCGCATCTTTTACGTTAGAAGCGACATAGTCGGAGATATCATCCTGCGTGAGATTTTTATTGTCCGACACAAAGCCTGCAACCAGCAGGAAGCTGCTGCTGGATTTCTCCACGCCAATACCCTGCTGCTGCACTTCTTGCGGCAGCAGCGGCATGGCGAGCTGGAGTTTGTTCTGAACCTGCACCTGCGCGATATCAGGATCCGTACCCGACTCGAACGTCAGCGTAATGGTGACGTTACCGGCAGAATCACTGGTGGACGACATGTACATCAAATTATCGATACCGTTCATGTTCTGTTCGATAACCTGAGTTACGGTGTCCTGTACCGTCTGGGCATCAGCGCCAGGGTAGGTTGCTGTCACCGCCACCGCTGGCGGCGCAATGGTCGGATATTGCGCCACCGGCAGTTTTAAAATGGCCAGCCCGCCCGCAATCATCAGAATGATGGCGAGTACCCAGGCGAAAACAGGCCGTTGAATAAAGAAATTAGCCATGTCGTTATTCCTTAACTGGCTGGGGTCGCGGCGGTATCAGGAATAGCCACGACGGTAACGCCAGGGCGAACTTTTTGCAGGCCGCTAATAATGACGCGGTCGCCGGTTTTCAGGCCTTCCGTGATCAGCCAGCGATCGCCAATCGCCTGCGGTGCAACGACAGTGCGCGATTCCACCTGGTTTTTATCGTTTACCACAAGCACGGTGGCATCCCCGCGCGGTGTACGGGTTACCCCCTGCTGGGGAACAAGAATGGCATCAGGTTGTGTACCTTCGTCAATGCGTGCACGGACAAACATACCCGGTAACAGCATATGCTGTGGGTTAGGGAAGAGGGCGCGAAGGGTGATTGAGCCGGTACTTTCATCTACCGTGACATCAGAGAACTGGAGCGTTCCTTTCAGCGGATAAGGCTGGCCATTTTCCATCAGCAACTCGACGCTGCTGGTGTCTCCCTTTTGCAGGCTCGTCTGCTGCTTCAGACGCATAAAATCGCTGCTGGATTGCGTCACATCGACATAAATGGGATCGAGCTGCTGAACCGTCGCCAGTGCAGTCGACTGACCATTAGTAACCAACGCCCCTTCGGTGACGCTGGATTTACCTATACGCCCGTTGATTGGGGATGTGACTTTGGTATAAGCCAGGTTGATCCGCGCGCTTTCAACGCCAGCCTTCGCGGCAACGACGCTCGCATCCGCCTGCTGGGCGGTTGCCACCGCCTGATCGTACTCCTGCTTGCTCACATATTGCGTACCGACCAGCGGAACGTAACGTTTCACCGTCAGATGAGCGATATTGGCCGCCGCCTGTGCTTTTACCAGTTCACCTTTCGCATTGTCGTAGGCTGCCTGATACGTGGCCGGATCGATCTGATAAAGGGATTCACCCGCTTTGACGTCGCTGCCTTCGGTAAAATTACGGTGCAGAATGATACCACTTACCTGGGGACGAACCTCCGCAACACGATACGCGTCAGTTCTGCCAGGCAATTCTGTCGTTACGGCCAGTGGCGCGCTTTTAACAATATGAACACTGACCTGAGGAGCTTGCGCATGCTGCTGTGGGTTTTCTTGCCCATCGCACCCGGTAAGCAGCGCGGCACAGACAATGAAACCGGATAAGGGTAAGCATCTGAAGTGATTCGTCATTACTGTTCCTTAAACAACCCCTGAACCGATATTTGTCATGAATCGGTGAAAGGGTGTGAGGCAAAAAAAGAAATGTAGCTGCGTATAATAATGAGGGTATTTAATGTTTTTTAATTTATAAGTGCTGATGGAGCTTTTAAAAAGTAAAAATCGGAATCTGACCCAGTGCATTCGACACTCTATTTCTGTCAGGATAATCAACGAAATGCTTTTTGGTGAAAGCTATACATATGTTTTATGTATTTAATATATTCAATTTATTCACGAGGTTTATAAATTAAACGAATTGACTTTTTTTGTGCAAAACTAACACGGATTTTGGTTAATACTTTGTCTGACACGACCACGGCAATATCCTTTGATAACGTATCAATCTTGTAAGTAACGGGTAGCAGGTAATGGCGCGCAAAAAGAAAGAAGAGGCTCAAAAGACCCGGCAGCAGCTGATTGAAGCCGCTATCGGGCTATTCGCGACACGTGGCGTGGCTAATACCACGCTTACCGACATCGCCGATGCTGCTCAACTTACTCGCGGGGCGGTTTACTGGCATTTTTCGAGTAAAGCGGAAATATTTAACGCCATCTGGGAACAGCAATTGCCGCTGCGTGAAATGATTCGTGACAGGTTAATACTTTCTGAAAAAGATGACCCTTTGTTAATGCTTCGTGAACAGTTTATTGTCGCGCTGCAATATATTGCGAGCGAGCCACGTCAGTATGCTCTTTTACAAATTCTGTATCATAAGTGTGAATTTCATGACGATGTGATTTCAGAATGTGAAATACGCAAGCGGATCGGTTTAAACGATACTTATCTTCGCGGGACGTTGAGACAATGCGTTGCGCGTAGCATTATTTCTTCCCAAACTAATATTGAACTGGCGCTGATTGTTTTCCACGCATTTTTTAGCGGAGTCATTAAAAACTGGTTAATGGATAGCAACAGTTTTAATCTGTACAAACAGGCGCCGGCGCTGGTGGATAATATTCTTGCGACACTAAATATCACTCGAGTGGCGCCAGTGTTCTACGATACAGCCTCATGATTGCATACGGGATGGTGACATCTCCCCGTGCTGGCACTGTTCCATAATAGCCTGCGCGGTAATCGGTTTGCCCAGCAGATAACCCTGTAGCGTATTGCATCCCAGTTCTGTCAGAAAGGTCTGCTGCGCTGCGGTTTCGACCCCTTCTGCCACGACCTTCAGATTCAGCGTTTTTGCCAGGGCGATAATCGCCGAGACGATCGTCGCATCTTCACTCTCTCCACTTAACTCTTTTACAAAAGCACGATCGATTTTCAACTCGCAGGCAGGGAGTCGCTTAAGATAAAGAAGGCTTGAATAACCTGTACCAAAATCGTCTATCGAGGCTTTTACGCCCGCATCCGTCAGCGCTGTCAGGACACGAACGCTTTCGTCCGGATTGCTCATCGCCGTGGTTTCGGTCACCTCCAGGATCAACATGCCGGGCGGTACGCTATGGCGCGTCAGACAATCGAGAACCGTTTTAACCAGCGACGGCTGTTCGAACTGCAACGTAGAAAGATTCACCGCCATTGACCAGTCCGTGTGGCCCTGAAGGTGCCATTCTCGAAGCTGGCGGCAGGCCTCGTCGATTACCCAGTTTCCAATTGGAATAATCAGCCCGGTTTTCTCTGCAAGCGGTAGAAACAGGTCGGGGGGCAG
Source organism: Enterobacter cloacae complex sp. SYL001 (assembly GCF_049237025.1). Classification (NCBI taxonomy): domain Bacteria; kingdom Pseudomonadati; phylum Pseudomonadota; class Gammaproteobacteria; order Enterobacterales; family Enterobacteriaceae; genus Enterobacter; species Enterobacter cloacae complex sp. SYL001. Next base: position 7,112 of record NZ_JBMKJI010000006.1, read on the forward strand.
TAATCCCTGTTTGGGATGCTGCCAGCGTAACAGCGCTTCGAATCCGATGACCGGCCCGGCAGGGGCGTGGAATTTAGGTTGATAAAGCAGACGTAACTCATTACGGTCGATGGCCTGCCACAGATCATTCATCAGCTGAAGATGCGTCTGCGCCAGCGTATTCATTGACGGCTGAAAGAAGTGATAACCGTTACGACCCATATGTTTCGTGTGGTACATCGCAGCATCAGCGTTAAACATCAGTTCACGATCGGTTTTGCCATCGTGTGGATAGAGCGCAATGCCAATGCTCAGGGTGACCATCAGTTCGTAAGGATCGAGATGGAACGGGCTATCAATGACGCGTACCAGTGAATTTGCCAGTGAGGCAGCATCATCCGGGGTAGTGGTTTCGGCCAGCAGGACGAATTCATCCCCACCGATACGCGCCAGCGTGTACTGACCTTTCAACTGCAACAGCAAACGCTGAGTCACCGCAACCAGAAGATTGTCACCGACATCATGACCATAGGCATCGTTGACGGTTTTAAAGCCATCAAGATCCATAAACATCAGCGCGAAAGGGCTTCCTTCGCGATCGGCCTTGCTGATGGCCTGATCGAGGCGATCCTCAAGCAGAATACGATTGGGTAAGCGCGTCAGCGTATCATGCAACGCCAGCTGTGCGAGTTCACGGTTAGCTTCTGCCAGGGATGAGGCCAGCAGCGAGGTACGAGCCTGAAGGCGGGCATCGAACATCGATACCAGCAGCGTAATCCCCAGAATAGCGAGCGCGACCACGCTAACCAGTATCGCCAGCCAGCTCCCGTTAATGCCATGATGGTGGACCATCGTCGACATTGGAAATTGTGCTGCTTCCATGCCGGCGTAATGCATGCCAGCGATAGCGATGCCCATGGTGATCGCCGCCCCAAGACGCATCAACGCCATTCGTGCAGCTTCCTGACGTAAACGGAACGTCAGCCAAAGAGCGGCCAGTGAAGCGGCAAGGGCTATGCCCACAGAGATAGCGATCCACGTTTTATCCCAGACAATACCCGGAGTGACCTCCAGGGCAGCCATACCGGTGTAGTGCATGGTAACTATGCCTGCACCCATCACGACGGCGCCAGGCAGCAGTCGGCGCAAATGTAGCTGCTCGCCGCTAACGAGCCACAGGGCGAACATTGACGAGCTGATGGCGATAATCATCGAAAGCACGGTCAGGGTCGCGTTGTAACTCATGCTCATGGAAAGATCCATCGCCAGCATACCGATGAAATGCATCGCCCACACGCCAATCCCCATCGAAACACCGCCACCTGCCAGCCAGACGCGTGCAGCGACGCCCTGGCTTCCGGCAACGCGCGCAGCCATATTCAGCGCGGTATAGGCGGCAAGAATGGCGACAATAAAGGAGATGACGACGAGGATTTGGTTGTATTGGCTAACCAGCATGGTCTGTTCACTCGTTGTGAGACGTTAAGCAAGAGCGGTTGGAAAGGGCACAGACATTATCATCGTCAGGAAATGACGAAAAGTGATTTAAGCCCCTGTTTTTATTGGGTGATAACAGAGGGGTACAGGATGGAAGAGGCTAGTCCAGCTCTGAGCAGTTGACCAGTTTTAGCGGGTTCACGGAATTCATATTGCGACATTTATCGGTTTCGGTGCTCATCAGTTCAATCCACTGCATCAGCAGCGCATCGAAAATGAAAACAGAGACAGCAAAAACGACCAGCCACCAGTATTTACGAATCATGTGTCATTCCGCGAAAAGAGAGCCTGTAAGGTGGTGGAAATATACACGAAAAGCGGGCGTTGAAAAGTGGGGAAGGAGAAGGTTTACAAAGCGTTGACGGTCACCCATCCGGGCAATAAAAAAGGCGCTTCCCCATGCCGAAGAGCGCCTTTTTAAACAAGCATTTAACTGATTAGTATCAGTTCATGCCGTATTTTTTCAATTTCTTACGCAGGGTACCACGGTTGATGCCCATCATCAGGGCAGCGCGGGTTTGATTACCACGGGTGTATTGCATCACCATGTCCAACAGTGGCTGTTCAACTTCAGCCAGTACCAGCTCATACAGGTCATTAACATCCTGACCGTTCAGTTGAGCAAAATAGTTCTTCAGTGCCTGTTTAACCGAGTCACGCAGGGGCTTTTGAGTCACCTGATCCTGAGAGTTAACGGTAGAAACGGTCAGTACGTCAGAATTTACGCGTTGTTCGAACATAGTTCTGTCAGCTCTTTATTTCATTACGCAAGATTTTCGAAGTATGCCTCCAACGCCTCCAGCTGTTCGCTGGCATCCTCAATGGCGTTGAATGTGCGCCGAAACTGGTCATTTGGAGCGTGCTCCTGGAGATACCAGGATACGTGTTTACGCGCAATTCGGTACCCTTTTGCCTGGCCGTAGTGGTCATGCAGTTCCCGAACATGCGAACAAAGCAAGCGCTTAACCTCTGCCAGAGGCAGCGGGGCAAGCAGCTCCCCAGTGTCCAGATAATGCTGGATTTCCCGAAAGATCCAGGGTCTTCCCTGAGCGGCACGTCCTATCATCAGAGCATCAGCTCCCGTATAGTCGAGCACAGCTCTGGCTTTAAGCGGGTCAGTTATGTCGCCATTCGCGATAATCGGAATGGAAACTTTCTGCTTAACTGCCCGAATGCTGTCGTATTCAGCTTCACCGTTGAACAAACAGGCGCGAGTGCGTCCATGAATGGTCAGGGCCTGAATGCCACAGTCTTCGGCCAGTTGGGCAATCTCTACACAGTTACGGTGTTCCGGCGACCAACCCGTGCGAATCTTCAACGTAACAGGAACGTCCACTGCGCTGACAACCGCCGTCAGGATTGACTTCACCTGGTCGGGGTATTGCAGAAGGGCTGAACCTGCAAGCTTGCGATTCACCTTTTTGGCCGGGCAACCCATATTGATATCAATAATCTGGGCGCCACTTTCCACGTTAATACGCGCGGCATCTGCCATCTCTTCAGGCACGCTTCCGGCAATTTGCACGGTGCGGATACCTGGCTCATCCACGTGCACCATCCGAAGGCGGGACTTGTCGCTTTCCCAAACCTGCGGGTTAGACGACATCATCTCGGAAACGGTTAATCCTGCTCCCATCTCGTAGCACAGCGTCCTGAACGGCCGGTCGGTAATACCTGCCATTGGGGCTGCGATCAGGCGATTTCTAAGCTGGTGGTGTCCGATGCGCATGAGTTAAGAAATGACCATACTGTGACTGCAAGGCGGCGTATATTACGCATTTTTTGCACGAGATGAAAGGCCAAACTTTGAACAATCCTCTGTTGTAGATCAAGGAATCGCCAGTCATTCTTTTCGGATAAGATTATTCGCTATTTAAATCATTGTGTTATGAAGAAATGAACATTTTGTGGGCGCTTACAATTTCCCGTAACTTCTCATCATTTCTGAATAAATGAATCAATTGGCCGGGATAATCTGCTGCGATATGCAGCAGATTATGGCGCTTCTTTGCGATCTGCGTCGCATTTCAGCACAGGATATCAGCGCAAAAAATCGGCTTATTCAACAACCAGACGGCCATGAAGCGGCTGAACCGGGCGGCTGTTTTCGTGGTGCATAGTGTGAGTGAATTTTTGCAGCTGTTCAGCAGAGACGGTCAGCGGATGCTTGAGCACCAACCATGTCACCCCTTCTGAGCACGGTGGTGTGGTCAGGGAGCCGCTAAAACGCCAGTAGGTTTTATCCGCAGGCAGTAATTTATTCATATCGAGGGTTGGCTTAATTGTAACGTTCTGGTCAACCTGCCCTGGCATCACGCCCCAGAGTTTATCCAGTGCAGCGTTTGCCGCGCCCTGATCGAACATAACGGCAACGACCGTCAGTTCGCCGTCAGCGTTTTTATGGACCAGATGCATTTCCATTGCGTATTTTTTACCGTGCACCGTGTTTTCGGATGGCGCATGGAAATGGAACTGCTGTAATGTCCAGGTCTGTTTATCAAGCGTGATGCTGTCGCGTGTATCGGCATTTTCACTCGCCTGGATAGTATGGCCGTTGTTTGTCAGGGTGATCGGGCCGTCGATATAGTGCGTTTCCAGCGGAGAGATGTGAGCTTTGACCGTATTATCAATGTTAACCGGCGACTGATACACCCCGCTTTTACACGTCATGTACGCCTCGTCCAGTTCGCCCCAGTGTTCCGGTGCGCCTTCTCCTTGATAGCTCCAGTGTGAGGCGTAAGTTGAAGCCGAAATCACGCTCAGCGCCAGCAGCGCTGCCTTGCCTGAAATGTGTTTCATCGTATTCTTCCTGTGAATTTTATTATCCAAATCAATTATTAACATTATGATTTGTGCGGTTATTTTATCGAAGAAAGGATGAAGGGGGGAGAAAAAACCGAAGGGAAAAGGCGTGGTCAGACGACCACGCCAAAGGCTTATTTTTTACGACCGGTGATGCGACACCACTCTTCTTTCTCGACAACCGGGTCGAGCGCAAAGAGATCGGCGTAGGCTTCACAGACGCTGTCTGCCTGGCTGGCAAGGATACCGGACAGGCCCAGCAGACCGCCTTCAACCGGCAGCACGCTGATTAACGGCGCCAGCTCGCGTAACGGGCCAGCCAGGATATTCGCGACCACCACATCGGCTTTCATGGCCTCTGGCTGTGCATCGGGCAGATACAGTTCAAGGCGATCGGAAACGCCATTACGCTCGGCGTTATCACGGCTGGCCTGAATCGCCTGCGGATCGATGTCGATCCCGATGGCTTTTGCCGCGCCCAGTTTCAGCGCCGCGATAGCGAGGATCCCGGATCCGCAACCGAAGTCGATCACGGTTTTGCCTTCCAGATCCAGGCCATCCAGCCATTGCAGGCACAGGGAGGTTGTCGGGTGGGTACCGGTGCCGAACGCCAGACCCGGATCCAGCATTACGTTGACCGCATTTTCATCGGGAACGTCGCGCCAGCTTGGGCAGATCCACAGACGCTGACCAAACTGCATTGGATGGAAGTTGTCCATCCACTCGCGTTCCCAGTCTTTGTCTTCCAGCTGTTCGATTTTATGCGCGAAACCCGCGCCCAGCAGCGGATGGTTTTCCAGAATCGCCACGACCTCTTTCATGTCGGTTTCTGCATCGAACAGGCCGATAACGTCCGTATCACCCCACAGGCGCGTTTCGCCTGGTAGCGGCTCAAAGACCGGCGTGTCATGCGTGTCCTGGAACGTGATAGAGACCGAACCGGCCTCCATCAGCGCATCACTCAGTTCTTCGGCGTTCGCGCCGGTTGTGTTCAGTTTCAATTGGATCCACGGCATGGCAAAACTCTTTATTTATCAGTAGAAATCAGGGTGGCGGGTGGAACGGGACGGCCAAAACGGTTACCCACCACAAACGCCAGTAAACTTAACAGTAACGAAGGCACGATCGGGTGAAAGCCAAGATACTGAATTTTCAACGTGGCGAGAACGGCATACAGGACGCCCCCGACAATCATGCCGCTTAATGCACCCGCGGCATTCGCGCGTTCCCAGTACAGCCCCAGCACCAGCGGCCACAGGAAAACGGCTTCCAGCCCGCCAAAGGCGAGCAGGTTCAACCAGATGATCATCTCTGGTGGACGCCACGCGGCCAGCAGCAGCAACGCCCCCAGCACCAGGGTAATCACCGCCGACATGCGCTTGAGGCGTCGCTCATTTTCGACCTGTTCAGGGCGCAAATTCAGATAGAGATCTTTAATGATCGTAGCGGAACTTTGCAGCAACTGAGCGTTGATGGTCGACATAATGGCCGCCATGGGTGCGGCGAGGAAAATTCCGGCGGCAAACGGCGGAAGTACTTTCACCATCAGGGTTGGAATGACCAGATCCGGTACGGTAAGGTCAGGGATCACCGCGCGTCCCAGCGCGCCCGCCAGGTGCATACCAAACATCAGGATTGCCACCACAATTGTCCCGATAATAATCCCGCGGTGTACCGCTTTGCTGTCTTTATATGAGATGCAGCGCACGGCGGTATGCGGCAGGCCAATCACGCCAAAGCACACCAGCACCCAGAACGAGGTCATAAAGGTTGGAGAGAGGATGTCATCCGCCCCCTGCGGCGAGACCAGTTTCGGATCGATCGCTTCCAGGGTTTCAACCGCATGGCTCAGGCCCCCTGCGGCATGCACGATACCCACCAGCAGAACGAGAGTGCCAATGAGCATCACCATTCCCTGCATCGTGTCGTTCAGAACGCTGGCACGGAACCCGCCAAACGCGGTGTACAGCGCGATACTCACACCGAAAATGACCAGACCCGTCTCGTAGGGGATCCCGGCTGCCGTTTCCAGCAGACGTGCGCCGCCGATAAACTGCACCGTCATCGCACCAATAAACGCCACCAGCAGACTCAGGCTTGCCAGCCATACCAGCAAGCGACTCTGATAGCGGGCAAACAGCATATCGTTCAGCGTCACGGCATTGTAGCGACGGGCCAGAATGGCAAACTTTTTACCCAGTATGCCCAGAGAGAGCCAGATGGCAGGCAGCTGGATCATGGCCAGCAGTACCCAGCCCAGTCCGTACTTATAAGCGGCGCCCGGGCCACCGATAAACGAGCTGGCGCTGATGTAAGTAGCGGTCAGCGTCATGGCCAGCACGACGCCACCCATTGAGCGGCTCCCGAGGAAATACTCGTTCAGAAAGGTGCCGGTCGAACGTTTACGCATCGCATAAACCGACAGGCCAAACACCAGGAACAGGTAAGCGACAAGCGGCAGAATGACTTCAAGCTGCATCATCGTCCTCCAGGGAGATATCGCGATAGATGAATTTCACCATCGCCCAGCACAGCACAATAAACACCAGCGGCAGCAGCAGGCAGGCCATTTCAAACCAGTGCGGGAGGCCGGTAATGCCAATCGCTGAATCAGGTAAGTAAGCAGTTACTAACCATGCAGCGAGATAGAGAAGGGTCAGCCACAGCGCCCAGCGCGCTTCTTTATGGGCCTGAACAAAACGTTTGTCCATTTTTTGTCCCTTGTGGATGAAGAAAGCGGGGATTGTACATGATGGGGCTTTGCGATCCCCAGAAATAAAAAAGGCCGGATAATCCGGCCTTTTAGCAACACTGGTCTCTTACTTCTCGTTCAGACCGAGTTTTTTCTCCAGGTAGTGGATGTTAGTACCACCATTCTGGAAGTGCTCGTCGCTCATGATGCGCATCTGGAGATCTACGTTGGTTTTGATCCCGTCGATGATCAGCTCCTGAAGGGCGTTCTTCATGCGGGCAATGGCCACGTCACGGTTTTCGCCGTAGCAGATCAGCTTACCGATCATTGAGTCATAGTACGGCGGTACGGTGTAACCGGCGTAAATATGGGACTCCCAGCGCACACCAAAGCCACCCGGCGCGTGGAAACGCGTGATTTTACCCGGGCTTGGCAGGAAGGTGTTCGGGTCTTCGGCGTTGATACGGCACTCTACCGCATGGCCTTTAACCACAACTTCTTCCTGTTTGATGGACAGCGGCTGACCGGCTGCGATACGCAGCTGTTCTTTGATCAGGTCAACGCCGGTGATCATTTCGGTAACCGGGTGTTCAACCTGAATACGGGTGTTCATTTCAATGAAGTAGAACTCGCCGTTTTCGAACAGGAACTCAAAGGTACCCGCCCCGCGATAGCCGATATCGACACACGCTTTGGCGCAACGCTCACCGATGTAGCGACGCAGTTCCGGCGTAATGCCCGGCGCTGGCGCTTCTTCGACGACTTTCTGGTGACGACGCTGCATGGAGCAGTCACGTTCAGCCAGATAGATCGCGTTGCCCTGACCGTCAGCCAGCACCTGAATTTCGATGTGGCGTGGGTTTTCCAGGTATTTTTCCATGTACACCATGTCATTGCTGAAAGCCGCTTTCGCTTCCGCTTTGGTCATGGAGATGGACTGCGCCAGTTCAGCATCGCTGCGTACAACGCGCATACCGCGACCGCCGCCGCCGCCGGACGCTTTGATGATCACCGGGTAGCCAATGCGTTTAGCATGGGCGCGGTTAGCATCCATATCGTCGGTCAGCGGGCCGTCAGAGCCCGGTACGGTTGGCACGCCAGCTTTTTTCATCGCGGTGATGGCAGACACTTTGTCACCCATCAGGCGAATGGTGTCGGCTTTCGGGCCAATGAAGATAAAGCCAGAGCGTTCAACCTGCTCAGCAAAGTTGGCGTTCTCAGAGAGGAAACCATAACCCGGGTGAATCGCGACCGCGCCAGTGATTTCGGCGGCGCTGATGATCGCCGGGATGTTCAGATAGCTTTTTACGGACGGAGCCGGACCGATACAGACCGTCTCATCCGCCAGCAATACGTGTTTTAAATCGCGATCCGCGCTTGAGTGCACGGCCACGGTCTTGATGCCCAGTTCTTTACAGGCACGAAGAATACGCAGTGCAATCTCGCCACGGTTGGCGATAACAATTTTATCCAGCATGTTCGCCTCGTTACTCGATGACGACCAGTGGCTCGTCAAATTCTACCGGCTGACCACTTTCGACCAGAATCGCTTTCACAGTACCTGATTTGTCTGCTTCGATCTGGTTCATCATTTTCATGGCTTCAACGATGCACAGGGTATCGCCTACGTTGACTTTCTGACCCACTTCGATGAACGCTTTCGCGTCCGGGCTCGGGGTGCGGTAGAAAGTACCAACCATTGGGGAACGTACGATGTGACCACTGATTTCTGCAGCTGCTGCAGGTGCGGCTTCTGCTGCTGGTGCAACGGCTGCGGAGAGCGCAGGCTGCTGCACTGGCGCAGCATAAGCTTGCTGCATTACCGGGAAGCTAGCGGCTGGGGCTGCACGGCTGATGCGTACAGACTCTTCGCCTTCAGAAATTTCCAGTTCGGAGATGCCTGATTCTTCAACCAGCTCGATCAGTTTTTTAATCTTACGAATATCCATGAGTGGGTTCCGTACTCTTGTTTAGTGTGATTGTGACAAGCGTTTTACCGCTGTCTGTAAAGCGTATGAATAGCCGTCTGCACCCAGCCCACATATCACGCCAGCGGCGATATCTGACAAGTAGGAATGGTGGCGGAACGGCTCTCGGGCGTGCACGTTACTCAGATGGATCTCGATAAACGGGATACTCACCGCGAGCAGTGCGTCGCGTATAGCAACACTGGTGTGCGTAAACGCGGCCGGATTGATCAGGATATAGTCCACAGTGTCTTTAGCCTGATGAATACGGTCGATGATTGCGTACTCCGCGTTTGACTGAAAATGGTCCAAATCCACATTCAGCGAGGCTGCTTCCGTACCCAGACGGTTAACAATTTCGCTCAATGTCAGCGTGCCGTACTTCTCTGGCTCACGGGTGCCGAGCATGTTCAGGTTCGGTCCGTTCAATACTAAAATTTGGAATTTGTCAGCCATTGTGCCGCTATCTCCTGCGATTTTCGGGTAAAAAACAACATATACCCTCAACACGCAATTGTCACCCTTTCAGAGGCCAAAAACCCCTGTCCGGAAAACCGAAGTCGCACATTATAACGATTTCGTAGCATTTGGCAGCTAAATACTGGTCTTATCAGGGAAGATTATCAACCGCTATCCGAAAAAGATTCGCGGCTGATAAATAATCTGCGGGAAAACGCACAGTTTCGTGGACTATCGTACCCACTGGCGGAACTTCTTGTAACGCCATGCTAAAAGGGCCAATGCCAGCAGGGCGTAGATGACCGGCTGAGGAGATAAAATCTTCACCGACCACAGGTAATGGATGGGCGCGAGGATCGCGACAAGATAGACGAAGTTGTGCAGCAGTTGCCAGCGCCGTCCCATTTTTCGCTGCGCGTACTGCGTGGATGTCAGCGTCAGCGCCAGCAAAACCAGCCAGCTTACGATACCCAGCGTCAGATAAGGACGCGTAACCAGTTCGCTGCCAAGGAGTGCCAGGTTGTTAATGCCCAGTTCCAGCAGGGCGTAACTGGTGAGATGCAGCGTCGCCCAGGCAAAACACCATAGCCCCAAAAGCCGACGGGTACGTATTAGCAATGGCTGTTTAGCGTAGCGCGCAAGCGGTGAGACGAGCAAGGTCGCAAGCAAAAATTTCAGAGCCATCCGACCCGTAAAATGCTGAATATCTTTAGCCGGATCGGCACTGAACTGTCCCTGGCTGGCTGCCCAAAAGAGCCAGATAAAGGGGAGCAATCCGGCTAAATGCAGGAGTACCTTCAGCCAGGTTATCTGCTTTGCCGTTAAACGCACTTAGAAGTTCTCCCGTAAATTCAGCCCACGATAGAGGGATGCCACCTCATCTGCATAGCCGTTAAACAGCAGCGTTGGCTGGCGTTTAACATCCAGCGCGCCGCCGGAACCGATAAAACGTTCCGTCGCTTGCGACCAGCGTGGATGATCAACGTGCGGGTTAACGTTGGCAAAAAAACCATACTCATCTGGCGCTGCGAGGTTCCAGGTGGTGGGTGGGCGTTCACGGGTGAGCTTAATGCTGACGATCGATTTGATGCCCTTGAAACCGTATTTCCACGGTACGGTCAGGCGAATGGGCGCCCCGTTTTGCGGCGGCAGCGCTTTGCCGTAAACCCCGACGGTGAGCAGCGTAAGCGGATGCATGGCTTCGTCGAGACGTAAACCTTCAACGTAGGGATACTCCAGCCCGCCGCCGATAAACCGATCCTTCTGGCCTGGCATCTCGTCCGGGGCATAGCGCGTCTGGAAAGAAACATACTTCGCGTTGCTGGTGGGCTCAACCAGCGCCAGCAGTTTATGCAAAGGGAAACCTACCCACGGCACCACCATCGACCAGGCTTCCACACAGCGCATACGGTAAATGCGTTCTTCAAGTGGGAAGCGGGTGGTGAGGTCATGATGATCCAGCGTCAGCGGCTTTGCCACTTCGCCATCAATCTTCAGCGTCCAGGGATCGGTTTTCATGCTCCCGGCGTTGGCGGCAGGATCGGCCTTATCGAGCCCAAACTCATAGAAGTTGTTATAGCCGGTGACTTTATCTTCCGGCGTCAACGTCAGTTTATTCTGCCACTGCGCCGGTTTCGTGAAGTTAAGCGGTGCGCCAGAGGGGGCTTTCGGGCGGTCGTTGCCCTTAAACCAGTCGAGCAGATCGGCGTGGGCCGCAGGGGTGAGCGTCAGGGCAGTGGCGCTGATGCCAAGCATTTTCAGGATCTGGCGACGCTGTAGCATAAAGACAGACTCGGACGTTACGTCGGCTTCCGTCAGTTTTCGGGTTTTCATGGCATCCTCCGTCAGGCGTTTTTCTAAGCATGACGGAGGAGGAGGGTTAGCGCGAATATGTCACGAAAATTTGAAGATTAGGCGATTTTAACCAGCGCACGACCGTGGAACTGGTTGTCCATGATTTTATTGGCGTACTCTGGCGCCTGGCTCAGGGTGATCTCAGTGGCGCTCTGCTCATAGAATGAGGCTGGCAGATCCCGCGCCAGACGTTCCCAGGCCTCAGCCCGCCGCTCGGCTGGGGTCATGACCGAATCGACACCCTGAAGACGCACGTTACGCAGAATAAATGGCATCACCGTCGTCGGCAGGGCAAAACCACCCGCCAGACCACAGGCCGCCACGCAGCCACCGTAATTCATTTGCGCCAGCACCTTCGCCAGCACTTTGTCGCCGACGGTATCTACAGCGCCAGCCCAGACCTGTTTTTCCAGCGGACGGGTCTCGGCGAATTCGTCGCGGCTCAGAATACGGCTTGCGCCCAACTGACGTAGATAATCATGCGTACTTTCGCGGCCAGAGACGGCGGCGACCTGGTACCCCAGCTTGTGCAGCAGCGTGACGGCCGTGCTGCCCACGCCACCGCTGGCGCCGGTCACGACAATTTCGCCAGAGTCAGGACGGATCCCGGCCTCTTCCAGCGCCATCACGCAGAGCATGGCGGTGAAACCTGCCGTGCCGACGATCATCGCCTTACGGCCGTCCAGGCCTTTCGGCATCGGGACCAGCCAGTCACCTTTTACGCGCGCCTGCGCTGCCAGTCCTCCCCAGTGGTTTTCACCTACGCCCCAGCCGGTGAGCAGCACCTGCTGTCCGGCGTGAAAACGCGGATCTTCACTGGTATGCACGCGGCCAGCCAAGTCGATGCCTGGCACCATTGGGAAATTTCGGATGATTTTACCTTTTCCCGTAATGGCCAGTGCATCTTTATAGTTCAGGCTTGACCAGTCGATATCTACGGTCACGTCGCCCTCCGGCAGGCGGCTCTCGTCAATGGCTTGCACCGAGGCAACGGTTTTGCCGTCCAGCTGTTCTAAGATCAAAGCCTGCATACAGGGTCCTCACTAGGATTGATGATGGGAAAATATGTACTGAAGACTATACTCGCTCAATGAAACGCAGTGCCGATTTAACGCAATAAATTGCCAGATACACCAGGTTTGGTAGTATGCCGCATTTGAAATGCAAGTTAGCGCTCACTTGCGACCCCTTCAACCCACGGAGTAATCTCAAGGATGCGATTAACGACGAAGTTCTCAGCTTTTATCACCTTGCTGACGGGACTGACCATATTTGTCACGCTAATCGGCTGCTCGCTGAGCTTTTATAATGCCATCCAGGATAAGCTGGTTAACCGGGTAGAATCGGTTGCATCGGTTATCGACACTCGCCTGATTACAACCTCCTTCCCGGCACTTTCGCGTGAACTGGATGAGTTAATGGTGCCTGTGGATATCGTGCAGATCGACATTAAACAGGGGAAGCAGACCGTTTTCAGCCATACCCGTCAGGGCAGCTACCGTCCTGCCGGCACGGTAGATCAGTATCGGGACATAACGGTACGCTCACTTAAACATCCGGGTATGACAATCCATCTGATGTACCAGGATCCGATGAGCAACTATTTACGCTCGCTCATGACCACCGCGCCCTTAACCATCGCCGTTGCCTTGATCGTCCTGCTGATTTTCCTCGCCGTTCGCTGGCAGCGTCGTCAACTTTCCGGCCAGGAACTGCTGGAAACACGCTCGGTGCGAATACTGAATGGCGAGCGGGGTCCGCAGGTACGGGGATCGGTTTATGAATGGCCATCACGTACCAGTAGCGCCCTGGACGTGCTGCTCTCCGAAATCCAGTTTGCCAGCGATCAGCGTAGCCGTATGGACACGTTGATTCGCTCCTACGCCGCGCAGGATAACAAAACGGGCCTTAACAACCGTCTCTTCTTTGATAATCAGCTGGCTACGCTTCTTGATGATCCCGAAAAGGTGGGGACGCATGGCGTGGTAATGATGATTCGCCTGCCCGACTTCGATCTGCTCCGTGATACCTGGGGCCAGCGCGTGGCGGAAGAGAACCTCTTCACGCTGATTAACCTGCTGTCCACCTTTATTATGCGCTACCCCGGCGCGTTACTGGCACGCTACCACCGCAGCGACTTTGCTGTCTTGCTGCCGCATCGCACCTTAAAGGAGTCCGAGAGTATCGCCAGCCAGCTGTTGAAAGCCGTCGATGCGCTACCCCAGAGCAAAATGCTCGACCGCGACGATATGGTGCATATGGGCATCTGTGCCTGGCGCGGCGGTCAGTCGACGGAGCAGGTGATGGAACATGCAGAAGCGGCCACACGCAACGCCGTATTGCAGGGGGCGAACGGCTGGGCGGTCTATGATGATACGCTACCGGAAAAAGGGCGCGGCAACGTACGCTGGCGAACCCTGATTGAACAGATGCTGAGCCGGGGTGGACCGCGCATCTATCAAAAACCGGCGGTCATAAAAAATGGTCATGTCCATCATCGTGAGCTGATGTGCCGTATTTTTGATGGGACCGAGGAGGTTATCTCCGCAGAGTATTTGCCGATGGTGCTGCAATTCGGATTGTCCGAAGAGTATGACCGCCAGCAAATCACCCGCCTCATTCCGTTTTTATCGTACTGGCCTGAAGAAAATCTGGCTTTACAGGTGACCGTCGAATCGCTGATCCGTCCGCGTTTTCAGCGTTGGTTACGTGACACGTTAATGCAATGCGAAAAATCGCAACGCAAACGCATTATTTTTGAACTTGCAGAGGCAGATGTAGGTCAACACATCAGCCGGTTGCGCTCGGTTGTGCGTTTAATCAATGCGCTTGGGGCTCGCGTGGCGGTAACACAGGCGGGTCTTACCCTGGTCAGCACCAGCTGGATCAAAGAGCTGGATGTCGAATTATTGAAGCTGCATCCGGGTCTGGTAAGGAATATCGAAAAGCGCACGGAAAACCAGCTGCTGGTACAAAGCCTGGTGGAGGCGTGCAAAGGAACGCAAACGCAAGTATTTGCCGCAGGCGTACGTTCACGCAGTGAATGGCAGATGTTGACAGAGCGCGGCGTGACGGGCGGTCAGGGGGATTTTTTTGCCGCCTCTCAGCCGCTTGACACCAATGTGAAAAAATATTTGCAAAGATACTCTGTTTGACCTGCCGTTTACTTTGTTTTCACGTAGAATATCGCGCCTGTAGCTTTGAGTTAGACGAGCATAAAAGCCAGTGAACGACCTTTTATAGGTTACAAGTGAAAGTGAGGGACGCTGCTGTTTACTCAGCCCTGAGGGATTCAGGGGATGAATTTGTAACAAAGGAAACGTGCTGCACTAATTTTCACCGTAGCAGACGATTTTTGCGCCTTGTCGCTGCTGCGTGTGGTTGGTAAAGTAAGCGGATTTTGTTTTCCGCCCCAGCTTTCAGGATTATCCCTTAGTATGTTGAAAAAATTTCGTGGCATGTTTTCCAATGACCTGTCCATTGACCTGGGTACCGCGAATACCCTTATCTATGTAAAAGGACAAGGCATCGTATTGAATGAGCCTTCCGTTGTGGCCATTCGTCAGGATCGTGCTGGCTCGCCAAAAAGCGTGGCCGCAGTAGGCCATGATGCGAAGCAGATGCTGGGCCGTACGCCGGGTAACATTGCCGCGATCCGCCCAATGAAAGATGGCGTTATTGCTGACTTCTTCGTGACCGAAAAAATGCTTCAGCACTTCATCAAGCAGGTTCATAGCAACAGCTTTATGCGCCCAAGCCCGCGCGTACTGGTGTGTGTGCCGGTTGGCGCAACCCAGGTTGAACGCCGTGCAATCCGTGAATCCGCTCAGGGTGCCGGTGCGCGTGAAGTGTTCCTGATTGAAGAACCGATGGCTGCGGCAATTGGTGCGGGTCTGCCGGTTTCTGAAGCAACCGGTTCTATGGTGGTGGATATCGGTGGCGGTACCACTGAAGTGGCCGTTATCTCCCTGAACGGCGTGGTGTACTCCTCTTCCGTGCGTATCGGCGGCGACCGTTTCGACGAAGCCATCATCAATTACGTTCGCCGTAACTACGGCTCTCTGATCGGTGAAGCGACCGCAGAGCGCATCAAGCATGAAATCGGTTCTGCCTATCCGGGTGATGAAGTTCGCGAGATCGAAGTTCGCGGTCGTAACCTGGCAGAAGGCGTGCCACGCGGATTCACCCTGAACTCCAACGAAATCCTGGAAGCGTTGCAGGAGCCGCTGACCGGCATCGTGAGCGCGGTGATGGTTGCGCTGGAACAGTGCCCGCCAGAGCTGGCCTCCGATATCTCCGAGCGCGGTATGGTTCTGACCGGTGGTGGTGCGCTGCTGCGTAACCTCGACCGCCTGTTAATGGAAGAGACAGGTATTCCTGTCGTAGTTGCAGAAGATCCACTGACTTGCGTCGCCCGTGGTGGTGGCAAGGCGCTGGAAATGATCGACATGCACGGCGGCGACTTGTTTAGCGAAGAGTAGTCGGGTGTGAGAGGGTAGCAAATGGCTACCCTTTCTCTCTGACGCGAGAATACGCATAGCCTATGAAGCCAATTTTTAGCCGTGGCCCGTCGCTACAGTTTCGCCTGATCCTGGCGGTTCTGGTGGCGCTCGGGGTCATTATTGCCGATAGCCGCCTCGGTACGTTCAGCCAGATCCGAACGTACATGGATACCGCCGTCAGTCCTTTCTACTTTATTTCAAATGGTCCCCGTGAACTGCTCGACTCCGTGTCGCAAACGCTTTCATCGCGTGACCAGCTCGAACTCGAAAACCGTGCATTACGCCAGGAACTGCTGCTGAAAAACAGCGAGCTACTGATGCTGGGGCAATATAAGCAGGAAAACGCGCGTCTGCGGGAACTGCTTGGCTCGCCGCTGCGCCAGGATGAACAGAAAATGGTCACCCAGGTGATCTCCACCGTAAACGATCCATACAGCGATCAGGTGGTGATTGATAAAGGCAGCGTGAACGGCGTATACGAAGGTCAGCCTGTCATCAGCGATAAAGGCGTTGTGGGCCAGGTCGTGGCGGTTGCCAAACTGACCAGCCGTGTGCTGCTGATTTGCGATGCCACCCATGCACTGCCGATTCAGGTGCTGCGTAACGATATTCGCGTAATTGCCGCCGGTAATGGTTGTACGGACGATCTGCAACTGGAACACCTGCCCGCCAACACGGATATCCGCGTGGGTGACGTGCTGGTGACGTCTGGTCTGGGCGGTCGTTTCCCTGAAGGCTACCCGGTTGCGGTTGTCTCTTCCGTGAAGCTCGACACTCAACGTGCCTACACCGTGATCCAGGCGCGTCCAACGGCTGGCTTGCAGCGTTTACGCTACCTGCTGCTGCTATGGGGCGCCGATCGCAACGGCGCTAACCCGATGACGCCGGAAGATGTGCATCGCGTGGCCAATGAGCGCCTGATGCAGATGATGCCGCAGGTGCTGCCTGCGCCGGATGCAATGGGGCCACCTGCGCCCGTACCGGCTCCGGCGACGGGGTTAACGCAGCCGCTACCGGATGCGCCGCCACCGCCGCAAGTCTCGGGTGGAGGGCAGTAGTGGCCAGTTATCGTAGCCAGGGGCGCTGGGTAATCTGGCTCTCATTCCTCGTTGCATTGTTGCTGCAAATTATGCCCTGGCCGGACGACATTCTTGTTTTCCGGCCAAACTGGGTATTACTCATTTTGCTCTACTGGATCCTTGCCCTGCCGCACCGCGTAAATGTCGGCACAGGTTTTGTGATGGGTGCCATACTGGATCTTATCAGTGGCTCTACGCTTGGCGTCCGCGCCTTATCCATGAGCATTATTGCGTATCTCGTTGCACTCAAATTCCAGCTCTTTCGTAACCTTGCGCTCTGGCAACAGGCGCTGGTGGTGATGTTGTTGTCGCTCGCTGCGGATATCGTTGTTTTCTGGGCAGAGTTTTTAGTGATCAACGTCTCTTTCCGACCGGAAGTGTTCTGGAGTAGTGTAGTAAACGGTGTGCTCTGGCCGTGGCTGTTCCTGCTGATGCGTAAAATTCGCCAGCAGTTTGCCGTGCAATAAAAGGTTTCTATGACGTCTTTGTATCTTGCCTCCGGTTCTCCGCGTCGCCAGGAACTGCTCGCGCAGTTGGGTGTATCCTTCGAACGCATCGTTACCGGTATCGAAGAAAAACGTGCTGAGGGCGAAAGCGCTCAGCAGTATGTCTCCCGTCTGGCGCGTGAAAAAGCGCAGGCGGGCGTTGCATGCGTGCCGCGTGACTTACCGGTGCTGGGGGCCGATACCATCGTCATCCTCAATGGTGAGGTGCTTGAGAAACCCCGCGACGCAGACCATGCTGCGCGGATGCTGCGTAACATGTCCGGACAAACCCATCAGGTGATGACGGCGGTAGCGCTGGCAGACAGCCAGTACGTTCTGGATTGCCTTGTGGTAACGGAAGTGACGTTCAGAGTCCTCACCGACGAGGAGATCGCTGGCTATGTCGCCAGCGGTGAACCTATGGATAAAGCAGGTGCATACGGTATTCAAGGGTTGGGTGGCTGTTTTGTCAGGAAGATAAATGGCAGCTATCACGCCGTAGTCGGCTTACCGCTGGTGGAAACGTATGAGTTGCTGAGCAATTTTAATTCACTGCGTGAGGGAAGGGATAATTATGACGGCTGAATTGTTGGTAAACGTAACGCCATCGGAAACCCGTGTGGCCTACATTGATGGTGGCATTCTTCAGGAAATTCATATTGAGCGTGAAGCGCGGCGCGGAATCGTAGGCAATATCTACAAAGGTCGTGTCAGTCGTGTACTGCCGGGTATGCAGGCGGCTTTTGTAGATATTGGGCTCGATAAAGCGGCGTTTTTACACGCCTCCGACATCATGCCGCATACCGAATGCGTGGCAGGCGAAGAGCAAAAGCAGTTTGCCGTGCGCGACATCTCTGAGCTGGTGCGTCAGGGCCAGGATCTGATGGTGCAGGTGGTAAAAGATCCGCTGGGCACCAAAGGCGCGCGTCTGACCACCGACATCACCCTTCCTTCACGTTATCTGGTCTTTATGCCGGGGGCGTCGCACGTCGGCGTGTCACAGCGTATTGAGAGCGAAAGCGAGCGTGAACGCCTGAAAAAGGTGGTCAGCGCCTACTGCGACGAGCAGGGTGGGTTTATTATCCGTACCGCAGCGGAAGGGATCAGCGAAGAAGACCTGGCCTCGGATGCGGCCTATCTGAAGCGCGTCTGGACCAAAGTGATGGAGCGTAAAAAACGCAACCAGACCCGCTACCGGCTGTACGGTGAGCTGGCGCTCGCTCAGCGCGTATTACGTGATTTCGCCGATGCGCAGCTCGACCGAATCCGCGTGGACTCCCGTCTGACGTACGAAGCCTTACTGGAGTTCACCGCCGAGTACATCCCGGAAATGCCGGGGCTGCTGGAGCATTACACCGGACGCCAGCCAATATTTGATCTCTATGACGTTGAAAACGAAATCCAGCGTGCGCTGGAGCGTAAGGTTGAGCTGAAATCGGGTGGCTATCTGATCATCGATCAAACCGAAGCGATGACCACCGTCGACATCAACACCGGCGCGTTTGTCGGCCATCGCAACCTCGATGACACCATCTTTAATACCAATATAGAAGCGACGCAGGCCATCGCACGCCAGCTTCGCCTGCGTAATCTGGGCGGTATTATCATCATCGACTTTATCGATATGAATAATGAAGACCACCGCCGTCGCGTGCTGCACTCCCTGGAGCAGGCGCTGAGTAAAGATCGCGTGAAAACCAGCATCAATGGCTTCTCGCAGCTCGGTCTGGTGGAAATGACCCGGAAACGGACCCGCGAAAGCGTGGAACATGTCCTGTGTAATGAGTGTCCAACCTGCCATGGACGCGGAACGGTAAAGACGGTGGAGACGGTCTGCTACGAGATCATGCGTGAGATTGTCCGTGTCCATCATGCCTACGACTCAGACCGTTTTCTGGTCTATGCTTCCCCTGCGGTGGCAGAGGCCCTGAAAGGGGAAGAGTCGCACGCGCTGGCGGAAGTGGAAATCTTTGTCGGCAAACAGGTAAAAGTGCAAATTGAGCCGCTCTATAACCAGGAGCAGTTTGACGTCGTCATGATGTAAACGCAGTTCGCTGCGAGATTTAAGGCTGACAAGGAGAGACGCGTGAGGCGATTGCCGGGGATTTTACTGCTTACAGGGGCAACGCTGGTCGTGATTGTCGCGTTGCTCGTGAGCGGGCTGCGTCTCGCCTTGCCGCATCTGGACAGCTGGCGGCCGCAGATCCTGGCAAAAATCGAATCTGCCACCGGTCTGCCGGTGGACGTGAGCCATATCGAGGCAAGCTGGCAGAACTTTGGCCCGACGCTTGATGCGCGGGATATCAGCGCCAGCCTGAAAGATGGCGGCCATCTTAAAATCAAACGCGTCACCCTGGCGCTGGATGTCTGGCAAAGCCTGCTGCATCTGCGCTGGCAGTTTCGCGATCTCACCTTCTGGCAACTTCAGCTGATGACCAACACGCCGCTGCAAAGCGGCGACAGCGATCGTGGGCTGGAAACCAGCCGTATCAGCGATCTCTTCCTGCGTCAGTTCGATCATTTCGATCTCCGCGACAGCGAAGTGAGCTTTATAACCCTTTCCGGACAGCGCGCTGAGCTGGCGATCCCACAGCTGACCTGGCTAAACGGGAAAGATCGCCACCGCGCCGAGGGGCAGGTGAATCTCTCCAGCCTGAACGGGCAGCACGGCGTTATGCAGGTGCGGATGGATCTGCGCGACGACAATGGCCTGCTGAACAACGGCAGGGTGTGGCTACAGGCGGACGACGTGGACGTGAAGCCGTGGCTGGGTGAGTGGCTACAGCAGAACATGCAGCTGGAAACCGCGCGCTTCAGCCTGGAAGGCTGGATGACCCTGACGAACGGGGCATTCGCCAGCGGCGATATCTGGCTTAAGCAGGGGGGCGCGAGCTGGAAGGGGGAAAACCATCAGCATCAGCTTTCCGTCGATAACCTCACCGCACACGTGACGCAGGATAAAGGCGGCTGGCAGTTCGCTATTCCGGATACGCGCATCTCCATGGATAACAAACCCTGGCCGCGCGGCGCGCTGACGCTGGCGTGGATGCCGGAGCAGGACGTCGGCGGGATAAACGGTAAACGCAGCGATGAGCTGCGTATCCGCGCCAGTAACCTGGATCTGACGGCGATCGAAGGGTTGCGTTCAATGGCCGCAAAACTCTCCCCGGAGCTGGGCGAAATCTGGCTGGCGACGCAGCCGAGCGGGCAGATAAACCGGCTGGCGCTGGATATTCCGCTCCAGGCCACGGAAAAGACGCGTTTTCAGGCGGCATGGAAAAATCTCGTATGGAAACAGTGGAAGCTGCTGCCGGGTGCCGAGCACTTCAGCGGTAAACTGGAAGGAAGCGTGGAAAACGGCAGGCTGACGGCAGAAATGCAGGAAGCAAAAATGCCGTACGAAACGGTCTTCCGTGCGCCACTGGAGATCGAAAAGGGAAACGCCACCCTCAACTGGCTGAAGAATGACAAAGGTTTTCAGCTCGATGGTCGCGATATTGATGTAAAAGCCAAAGCGGTACATGCCCGCGGTAATTTCCGTTATCTACAGCCTGAAGGCGATGAGCCGTGGCTGGGCATTCTGGCGGGCATCAGCACGGATGACGGTTCGCAGGCGTGGCGCTACTTCCCGGAAAACCTGATGGGGAAAGCGCTGGTAGACTATCTCAGCGGCGCCATTCAGGGCGGTCAGGCGGACAACGCCACGCTGGTCTACGGCGGCAATCCGCACCTGTTCCCGTATAAGCATAACGAAGGCCAGTTCCAGGTTCTGGTGCCGCTACGCAACGCCACCTATGCCTTCCAGCCGGACTGGCCCGCGCTGAAGAATCTGAATATCGAACTCAACTTCCTGAATGACGGCTTGTGGATGAAGACGGACAGCGTTGCGCTGGGCGGCGTAACGGCAAGCAACCTGACGGCAAACATCCCGGATTACTCCAAAGAGAAACTGCTGATTGATGCGGATATTAAGGGGCCGGGTAAAGCGGTTGGCCCGTATTTTGAAGATACGCCGCTGGATGACTCCCTGGCGGCCACTCTCCAGCAGTTGCAGTTAGATGGTGATGTGAATGCTCGCTTACATCTGGATATCCCGCTCGACGGTGAAATGACCACCGCCAAAGGCGACGTTCGTCTGAACAATAACAGCCTCTATATCAAGCCGCTGGACAGCACGCTGAAAAACCTTAGCGGTCAGTTCAGCTTTGTTAACGGCAATCTGAAAAGTAAGCCGCTGAAAGCGACCTGGTTCAATCAACCCGTCAATATCGATTTCTCCACCACCGAGGGCGATAAAGCCTACCAGGTGGCGGTCAATATGGACGCGAACTGGCAGCCGTCACGCATGGATGTTCTGCCGAAGCCGATTGAGAATGCGGTGGACGGCGCGGTGTCATGGAATGGCAAGGTCGCCATCGATCTGCCTTATCATGCTGGTGCGCGCTATAACGTCGACATTACGGGCGATCTAAAAAACCTCAGTAGCCAGCTTCCCGCACCGCTGAACAAGAAAAGCGGTGAAGCACTGCCCGTCAACGTAAAGGTTGCGGGCAACCTCAACAGCTTTGATTTAACCGGAAACGCTGGCGGAACAAACCACTTCAACAGCCGCTGGCTGCTTAACCGCAAGCTGACGCTGGACAGGGCGATCTGGACGACGGACAGCCGTACCACGCCGCCGCTGCCGGAGCAGGCGGGCATTGAACTGAATCTCCCGCCGATGGATGGCGCAGAGTGGCTGGCACTGTTTCAGAAAGGTGTCGGGCAAAACGTCGACCAAACGGCGCAGTTCCCGCAGTCCATTACCTTGCGCACGCCTGCGCTGACGCTGGGTGGGCAGCAGTGGAACAACCTGAGTATTGTCTCCCAGCCGACGGTGAACGGCTCAAAGGTCGAGGCGCAGGGGCGTGAAATTAACGGTTCGTTGACGATGCGCGATAACGCGCCATGGCAGGCGGCTATCCGTTATCTCTATTACAACCCGACCTTTACGGCGTCTAAAACACAGTCGACAAGTACGTCTCCTTTCAGCAGCAGTGGAACGTCGCGCGTGGATTTCAGCAACTGGCCCGATCTCCAGCTGCGCTGTGCGGAGTGCTGGCTGTGGGGACAGAAATATGGCCGTATCGACGGTGATTTTGCTATTCAGGGCAATACGCTGAGCCTCTCTGGTGGGCTGGTGGATACCGGCTTTGGCCGCATGACCGCCGCTGGCGAGTGGGTGAACAAACCGGGTGAACAGCGCACCTCGCTGAAGGGCGATATTAAAGGCAACAAGCTGGACGCAGCGGCTAACTTCTTTGGGATCAGCACGCCGCTTCGCGGATCGTCCTTCGATGTGAATTACGATCTGCACTGGCGCGCGGCACCGTGGCAGCCGGACGTTGCCTCGCTGAACGGTATCCTCAGAACCCGTTTTGGTAAGGGACAAATTGCCGATGTTAGCACCGGTCATGCAGGGCAAATACTGCGCCTGCTGAGCTTTGACGCGCTGCTGCGCAAGCTGCGCTTCGATTTCAGCGATACCTTCAACGACGGTTTCTATTATGACTCCATTCGCGGAACGGCCTGGATCAAGGACGGCGTGATGCATACCGATGATACGCTGCTGGACGGCCTGGAAGCGGACATCGCCATGAAAGGATCAGTGAACCTCGTGCGCCGGGAGCTGGATATGGAAGCGGTTGTTGCCCCGGAAATCTCCGCTACAGTGGGTGTCGCTACCGCTTTTGTGGTCAATCCGATAATCGGCGCGGCGGTATTTGCCGCCAGCAAAGTGCTGGGGCCGCTCTGGAGCAAAGTCTCGATTCTGCGCTACCGCATTACGGGCCCAATCGATAAACCGCAGATTAATGAAGTGCTGCGCCAGCCGCGCAAAGAAGCACAGCAATGATTTGACGTGGGCAGGTAATTGCCTCACTCTCAATAATATTGATTTTATACCGCCACTGGCGGCAACGAACGAGTAGCAATACGATGAGTCTGAACCTGGTAAGTGAACATTTGCTCGCAGCGAACGGCCTGAGCCATCAGGACCTGTTCTCCATTCTTGGTCAACTGACCGAACGCCGCCTCGACTACGGCGATCTCTATTTCCAGTCGAGCTATCACGAATCCTGGGTTTTAGAAGACAGCATCATTAAAGATGGTTCTTATAACATTGACCAGGGCGTCGGCGTGCGCGCCGTCAGCGGCGAAAAAACCGGTTTTGCTTATGCAGACCAGATAAGCCTGGCTGCGCTGGAGCAGAGCGCGCAGGCGGCGCGAACCATTGTGCGTGATACCGGCGACGGTCGCGTGAAAACCTTGGGTGAAGTGCAGCACGCTGCGCTTTATACCAGCATCGACCCACTGCAAAGCATGAGCCGCGAAGAGAAGCTGGACATCCTGCGTCGCGTGGACAAAGTGGCTCGCGCGGCGGACAAACGCGTGCAGGAAGTCTCTGCCAGTCTGAGCGGGGTCTATGAGCTGATTCTGGTGGCGGCGACGGACGGTACGCTGGCCGCCGACGTGCGTCCGCTTGTGCGCCTCTCTATCAGCGTGCAGGTGGAAGACGACGGCAAGCGCGAGCGCGGCTCAAGCGGTGGCGGCGGTCGTTTTGGCTACGACTGGTTCCTCGGCGACGTTGACGGCGAAGCGCGCGCGGATGCGTGGGCAAAAGAAGCCGTGCGCATGGCGCTGGTCAACCTGTCTGCCGTGGCGGCACCTGCCGGTACGCTGCCGGTGGTTCTGGGCGCAGGCTGGCCTGGCGTGCTGCTGCACGAAGCGGTCGGTCACGGCCTGGAGGGGGATTTCAACCGTCGCGGGACGTCAGTATTCAGCGGTCAGCTGGGGCAGCTTGTCTCCTCCGAACTGTGTACCGTGGTGGATGATGGCACCATGCTCGACCGTCGCGGCTCGATTTCTATCGACGATGAAGGCACGCCGGGCCAGTACAACGTGCTGATCGAAAATGGCGTACTGAAAGGTTACATGCAGGACAAGCTTAACGCGCGTCTGATGGGCGTTGCGCCAACGGGTAACGGTCGTCGCGAATCCTACGCACACCTGCCGATGCCGCGCATGACCAACACCTACATGCTGCCGGGCAAATCCACGCCGCAGGAGATTATCGAATCCGTTGATTACGGCATCTTCGCGCCAAACTTTGGCGGCGGCCAGGTGGATATCACCTCCGGTAAATTTGTCTTCTCTACCTCAGAGGCGTATCTGATTGAGAAGGGCAAAGTGACCAAAGCGGTAAAAGGGGCGACGCTGATCGGATCCGGGATTGAAGCAATGCAGCAGATCTCCATGGTCGGTAACGATCTGAAGCTGGATAACGGCGTGGGCGTCTGCGGCAAAGAGGGTCAGAGCCTGCCGGTAGGCGTGGGCCAGCCAACCCTGAAGGTCGATAACCTGACGGTGGGCGGCACGGCGTAATTTTTTCATTTTCCCCTCACCCTAACCCTCTCCCCAACGGGGAGAGGGGACTGCTCCGTGCCGTCTTTTCTCCCTCGCCCCTTTGGGGAGAGGGCCGGGGTGAGGGGGGAGGCCTACTCTTTCCTTCTTCCCCGCATCCCCTGAAACAGCTCTGCCACTTCCACAAAATAGTCCGTCAGATAGTTAATACAGACCTGCACCTTCAGCGGCAGCTTGTCCTTTTCGGTATAGAGCGCGTACACCGGGCGCGGATCCGACTGGTAGCGCGGGAAGAGGATCTCCAGTTCGCCGCTGTTGATCTCGTTGATCACCCACATCAGCGGCACGTAGGCGATCCCGGCCCCGGCCACCAGCCAGCGTGAGATGGTCATCGGATCGTTGGTCACGAAGCGGCCTTCAGGCAGCAGTTTGGTGGAAAGCCCTTCTGGCGCGATCAGTTCAAATTCGTTATCTGGGCGAACGCTGTATTCCAGCCACGAGTGGTTGCTCAGGTCGGCAGGTTTTTCCGGTACGCCATACTGTGCCAGATAGCTTTTCGAAGCGCAGACCACCATCGGCATGCTGCCCAGTCGACGCGAGAACAGGCTCGAGTCCTGCAATGCGCCAACGCGGATCACCACGTCTAACCCATCGGCAATCAGATCCGGTGCCGGAATACCCGTTACCAGATTAACGGTTAAACCGGGATACTCTTTCAGCATTTCCGCCGTCATGGCAGCGAGAACATTTTGTGCCATAGTTGAAGAACACCCGATACGCAGCGTGCCGATAGGCGTGTTGTTAAAGGCGTAGAGCTGCTCGTGAACATCCTGCACTTCATGCAGCATTCGACGGCAGCCCTGATAGTAAATTTTACCCGCTTCCGTCAGCCCAATGCTGCGGGTGCTGCGGTTGAGCAGCTTCACCTGGAGCTCATCTTCCAGTTTTGACACTGTCTGGCTAATGGATGAGACGCTCATTTGTAGCTGACGTGCTGCGGCGGTAAAAGAGCCTTGCTCAACCACTTTCGCAAAGACGGACATGCGTTTTAGACGTTCCATTATTCACTCTGGCTTAAAAGTGATTTAGATCACATATGATAGATAACAGCATAACAGTTACGTTAATATATTATTAATTACATAACGGCTGCGCCACTCTCGCCCGGCAATTCATGCTCTCCTGCGGCGGCGTGAGCTTAATAATCCAGTAACCTGCATCTCTTTAATCAAGGTCAACATGAGTCTGTTTCCCGTTATCGTGGTGTTCGGTCTGTCGTTCCCACCGATATTTTTCGAGCTTCTTTTATCACTGGCGATCTTCTGGCTGGTGCGCAAGGTGCTGGTCCCTACCGGGATTTATGATTTCGTCTGGCATCCTGCATTGTTTAATACCGCGCTGTATTGCTGCCTGTTCTATTTAATATCGCGCATGTTTGTCTGAGGTTGATGTGAAAACGCTAACAAGAAAAATCTCCCGCACTGCCATCACTATGGCGCTGGTCATCCTGGCGTTCATCGCTATTTTTCGCGCCTGGGTTTATTACACCGAATCCCCGTGGACGCGCGATGCGCGTTTCAGCGCGGAGGTGGTCGCGATAGCGCCCGATGTCGCCGGTCTCATTACGGCGGTCAATGTCCACGATAACCAGCTGGTGAAAAAAGATCAGGTACTGTTCACTATTGACCAGCCGCGCTATCAAAAAGCGCTGGAAGAAGCGGAAGCCGATGTAGCGTATTACAACGCGCTGGCCGCTGAAAAACGCCGTGAAGCAGGACGTCGTAACAAGCTGGGCATCCAGGCCATGTCCCGGGAAGAGATTGATCAGTCCAATAACGTGCTGCAAACCGTGCTGCATCAGCTGGCAAAAGCGCAGGCGACGCGCGATCTGGCGAAGCTCGATCTGGAACGTACCGTTATCCGCGCCCCGTCCGATGGCTGGGTAACCAACCTCAACGTCTATGCGGGTGAGTTTATCACGCGCGGCTCCACCGCCGTGGCGCTGGTGAAACAGAACTCCTTCTACGTCCTCGCCTATATGGAAGAGACCAAGCTGGAAGGCGTGCGTCCGGGCTATCGCGCCGAAATCACGCCGCTCGGCAGCAACCGGGTCCTGAAAGGAACCGTGGACAGCGTGGCCGCGGGGGTGACCAACGCCAGCAGTACCAATGATTCAAAAGGGATGGCGACCGTCGATTCTAACCTCGAGTGGGTTCGTCTGGCGCAGCGCGTACCGGTACGCATTCGTCTGGATGAGCAGCAGAGCAACCTCTGGCCCGCAGGCACCACGGCGACGGTAGTGATCACCGGTGAAAAAGACCGTGATGCCAGCCAGGATTCTATCTTCCGTCAAATCGCCCATCGCCTGCGCGAGTTTGGTTGATCGCTATGGGCATTTTTTCCATCGCTAGCCAGCACATCCGCTTCGCCGTGAAGCTGGCATGCGCCATTGTGCTGGCGCTGTTTGTTGGCTTCCATTTCCAGCTTGAAACGCCGCGCTGGGCTGTTCTGACCGCCGCGATCGTCGCCGCCGGTCCTGCCTTCGCGGCGGGTGGCGAGCCTTACTCCGGGGCAATTCGCTATCGCGGGATGCTGCGTATTATCGGCACCTTTATCGGCTGTATCGCCGCCCTGACCATTATCATCCTGATGATCCGCACGCCGCTGCTGATGCTGATTGTATGCTGTATCTGGGCGGGTTTTTGCACCTGGGTCTCTTCGCTGGTGAAGGTGGAGAACTCGTACGCCTGGGGCCTGGCGGGATATACCGCGCTGATTATTATCATCACCATTCAGAGTGAACCGCTGCTTGCTCCGCAGTTCGCCGTGGAACGTTGTAGCGAGATTGTCATTGGTATCGTCTGCGCGATTGTCGCCGATCTGCTTTTCTCTCCGCGATCCATCAAGCAGGAAGTCGATCGTGAGCTGGACGCGCTGATTGTTGCCCAGTACCAGCTCATGCAGCTGTGCATTAAGCACGGCGACAGCGAAGAGGTCGACAAGGCCTGGAGCGCGCTGGTGCGCCGCACGCAGGCGCTGGAAGGGATGCGCAGTAATCTCAATATGGAGTCTTCCCGCTGGGAGCGTGCCAATCGTCGTCTGAAAGCGATCAATACCGTCTCGTTAACGCTGATCACCCAGGCGTGTGAAACCTACCTGATTCAGAACACTCGCCCCGAAGTGGTAACGGATACCTTCCGCGAACTGTTTGATGAGCCTGTGGAGACGGTGCAGGACGTGCATCGACAGCTTAAACGCATGCGTCGTGTGATTGCCTGGACGGGGGAACGGGATACGCCAGTCACCATTTATACCTGGGTTGGCGCCGCAACGCGCTACCTGCTTCTGAAACGCGGCGTGATTAGCAACACCAAAATCAGTGCGGCGGAAGAAGAGGTGTTACAAGGCGAAGTGGTGATCAAACCGGAATCCGCCGAGCGTCATCATGCGATGGTTAACTTCTGGCGTACCACCCTGGCCTGTATACTCGGCACGCTGTTCTGGCTGTGGACCGGCTGGACGTCCGGCAGCGGCGCGATGGTGATGATTGCCGTCGTTACCGCGCTGGCGATGCGTCTGCCCAACCCGCGCATGGTCGCTATTGATTTTCTGTACGGCACCATTGCGGCGTTACCCATTGGCGCGTTCTACTTCCTGGTAATCATCCCCTCGACGCAGCAAAGCATGCTTTTGCTCTGTATCAGCCTGGCGGTGATGGCGTTCTTTATCGGGATTGAGGTACAAAAACGCCGTCTGGGATCGTTAGGTGCGCTGGCGAGTACGATTAACATCCTCGTGCTGGATAACCCGATGACCTTCCATTTCAGCCAGTTCCTGGATAGCGCATTAGGCCAGCTGGTGGGCTGTTTCCTGGCGATGATGGTGATCCTGCTGGTGCGGGATAACTCTCAGGCGCGGACAGGGCGCGTGCTGCTCAATCAGTTTGTGTCGGCCGCCGTATCGTCCTTGACCACCAACACCGCGCGGCGCAAGCAGAACCACCTTCCGGCCCTTTACCAGCAACTGTTCCTGCTGTTGAATAAATTCCCGGGCGATGTCGCTCGCTTCCGTCTGGCGTTAACCATGATTATCGCGCACCAGCGTCTGCGGAACGCGCCAGTGCCGATCAACGACGATTTGTCCGCTTTCCACCGCCAGCTACGGCGAACGGCGGACCATGTGATATCGGCATCCAGTGATGACAAACGTCGCCGCTACTTTAAGCAACTGCTGGAGGAGCTGGATATCTACCAGGAGAAACTGCGAGTCTGGGAAGCGCCGCCGCAGGTTACCGAGCCGGTAGAGCGGCTGGTGTTTATGCTGCACCGCTACCAGAATGCGCTGACAGACAGCTAACGAAGAGAAAACCGACGCCAAAAGCGTCGGTTTTTTTGTGGCTATACTTATTCTTGCAGGTTCAAACATTCAGGAAGGGAGGACACATGACAACCCAGGCTCTTCAGGACAGTATTCTTTTTCAGACCGGGTATCTGGTTAACGGTATCTGGAAAACACTCGACACCACGTTTGATGTGCTAAACCCGGCCACGGGCGAGGTGGTTGCGAAAGTGGCGAAAGCAGGGAAAGCCGAAACCGAAGAGGCCATTGCGGCCGCGACGAAAGCCTTTCCCGCATGGCGCGCAAAAACGGCAAAAGAGCGTTCCGCGATCCTCTATCGCTGGTATGAACTGATTATCGAGAACAAAAGCTGGCTCGGGCGGCTGATGACCACCGAGCAGGGCAAGCCGCTGAAAGAGGCTGAGGGCGAGGTGGACTACGCTGCCAGCTTTATTCAGTGGTTTGCGGAGCAGGCCAAGCGCGCTAACGGTGAAATCATTCCTCCGGTTAAACCCGGCTCCCGTATTCTGGCCACTCGTGAACCTGTTGGGGTGGTTGCTGCTATCACGCCATGGAATTTCCCGATGGCTATGCTCACCCGTAAGCTCGGCCCGGCGCTGGCAGCAGGATGTACCGGCATCATCAAGCCTGCAAACAACACGCCGCTGAGCGCCTTTGCGCTGCTGACGCTGGCGAAGCAGGCCGGTGTGCCGGATGGTGTGCTGAATGTGGTCGCGGGGAGCACCTCAGAAATTAGCGACGCCATTATGGCCAGCCATCACGTGCGCAAAATCTCGTTTACGGGGTCAACCGCCGTCGGGAAAACGCTGGTTCGCAATTCCGCTGAGACCATGAAAAAGGTATCGATGGAGCTGGGCGGCAATGCGCCGTATATCGTTTTCGAGGACGCGGATATTGAGGCCGCCGTCAAAGGCGCCATCGCCAATAAATTCCGTAACGCCGGGCAGGTCTGCGTCAGCGTAAACCGTTTCTATATTCAGGAGACGGTCTATGACAAGTTTGTCAATCAGCTTGCCGATGCGGTGAAGGCGCTGAAGGTGGGTAACGGTCTGGACGAGGGCGTCGTTATCGGCCCGCTGATTGAGCCTTCGGCTGTCGAGAAAGTCCGTGAGCACGTCGAAGATGCGGTAGCGAAGGGGGCCACGGTGCTGGCTGGGGGTAAACCGCACGAACTTGGCGGCAACTTCTGGATGCCAACCGTGCTCGGTGACTGCCATGAAGGCATGAAGCTGGCAGAAGAGGAGACCTTTGGTCCCGTTGCCGCCTGCTTCCGCTTCACGTCGGAAGACGAAGTGGTTATGCGCGCTAACAATACGCCTTACGGGCTGGCGGCCTACTTTTATACCCAGAATCTCTCGCGTGTGTTCCGCGTCTCACAGGCCATTGAGAGCGGCATGATCGGAATTAATGAATGTGCGGTCTCGACCGAGCTGGGTCCGTTTGGGGGCGTAAAAGAGTCCGGGCTGGGACGCGAGGGGTCCGTGCTGGGGCTGGAGGAGTTTCTGGAAGTTAAAACCCTGCATATCGGGGGCTTATAATAGACAGGGCGGCATCTGCCGCCCGCCTGTACCGGGTGGCTGGCAATGAAAATTTATACCTTTGATTTTGACGAAATTGATAGTCAGGAAGACTTCTACCGCGAGTTTATCCGGGCGTTCGACCTGGAGCGGGGCAGCGTAAACAATCTTGATATGCTGTGGGATGTGGTTACCGGCGACAGGCTGCCGTTACCGCTGGAGATCGAATTTACCCATCTGCCTGAAAAACTGCGCAGACGCTTTGGCGCATTGATTTTATTGTTTGATGAAGCGGAGGAGGAGCTGGAAGGGCAACTGCGTTTCAACGTGCGCCAGTGATAAAAAAGCCCCTGACCGGGAGGTCAGGGGCAAGTCGTATGATGAGATACGACGAGGGTTTATTTGTACAGTTCTGCGGTAGCGTGCCAGTGGTCGCCACTGCGCGCTTCGATGATGCGATAAGATGACGCACCCTGTTCTTCCGCTTTTTTGTTCAGCATTTCGTGCATGTCCATCGGAGAAGTACCGATGGCACCAACAGAAACGGTCCCGATAGCCTGACGGGATTGTGCCTGTTCGGCGTTAATAGTGTCGGCTGCAAACGCACCGAATGACAGGACTGACAGTACGCTCAGGGCAGCTACAGTGGTTTTAATTTTCATGATTATTTACCTCGTCAATTATTTTACTGGGGTCTTTGTTCTGTGACCCTCATCACAAAATCAAGTATACACTAATCACGGAAAAAATTAATACCAGGCTAATGGTTTCCGCCTGTTATTACGCGTTAAAAACATCATTTTTTATAACGGGAATGAATAAAAAAGGGCGTTACTCTGCAGGTGTTATGATTTTTTATTATGTAAATCAATTGGATAGGCGGCTTTGATTTTTAGTGCGATTTTACGGCAGATCATTCACTGAATGAATGTTAACAGGCGGTAAAAAGCACTATTTGCAAAAGCAGCAGGCAGAGAAAAGCAGGGTAAAACGAGGCGGCCGCAGAATGATCCCCGTAGCCAGGCGCTACGGGGCAGAAGATTACAGCTCCTGTTCGAACAGGACCAGAATCGCTTCGTAGAGGTCTTTCACCGAGAAACCATTTGCCGGGGTCGTAAAAATGGTGTCATCGCCAGCGATGGTCCCGAGGATCCCCTCTGCTTTACCCAGCGAGTCCAGCAGGCGGGCAATCAGCTGGGCTGCACCCGGGCTGGTGTGGATCACGACCACGGCATCGTTATAGTCAATGTCCAGAACCAGGTTTTTCAGCGGGCTGGAGGTCGTTGGCACGCCAAGTTCAGCAGGCAGGCAATAAACCATCTCCATTTTGGCGTTGCGCGTACGCACTGCACCAAACTTTGTTAACATGCGGGAGACCTTCGACTGATTGATGTTGTCGAAGCCTTGCTCCTGCAACGCCTGAACAATTTCTCCCTGAGAACTGAATTTCTCTTCTTTGAGTAGCGCTTTAAACGCTTTCACTAATTCTTCTTGCTTAGACGAGCTTCGCATAAGTCACCCGGAATATGACGATAGAAACAACATTATTATGCATGTGGATGAATTTTTATGCAAATTATCTACCTGGCACCAGGCTGAAATAATGTTATGAAAGGGAGAGATTTTATCAGATTTCGTTATCAGAAAACATGCCTGGGTCACGCCGCGCAAATAAGCTTAAAAGTAAATTAAATGTTATCAAAATGATGTTGTTTTGGTGGCGTGGCAGGGTGTATTGTAACCCCCTCTTAATTCGTTGTTGCCCACAGCCTGATAGCATTCGGGTGAAGGTCAAAGACGTGCGACCTCAAATTCTTTAGCGATGAAAATTGTAATTAATGACGTGCTGAATTATGGTCGCCGCAACGGAGTTACAGATACTTAAGTTAACCATAATAAGGAGTTTAGGATGAAAGTCGCAGTCCTCGGCGCTGCTGGTGGTATCGGCCAGGCGCTTGCCCTACTACTGAAAACCCAACTGCCTTCAGGCTCAGAACTCTCCCTGTACGATATTGCTCCGGTAACCCCAGGTGTGGCGGTTGACCTGAGCCACATCCCGACAGCTGTGAAAATCAAAGGCTTCTCCGGTGAAGATGCGCGTCCTGCGTTGCAGGGTGCCGATGTGGTGCTGATCTCCGCGGGTGTTGCACGTAAACCGGGTATGGATCGTTCAGACCTGTTCAACGTCAACGCGGGCATCGTGAAAAACCTGGTTCAGCAGATCGCTGAAACCTGCCCGAAAGCGTGCATCGGTATCATCACCAACCCGGTGAACACCACCGTTGCCATCGCAGCAGAAGTGCTGAAGAAAGCGGGCGTTTACGACAAGAACAAACTGTTCGGCGTAACTACGCTGGATATCATCCGTTCCAATACCTTCGTGGCTGAGCTGAAAGGCAAGCAGCCAACGGAAGTGGAAGTGCCGGTTATCGGCGGACACTCTGGCGTGACCATCCTGCCTCTGCTGTCGCAGATCCCGGGAGTGAGCTTCACCGAGCAGGAAGTGGCTGACCTGACCAAACGTATTCAGAATGCAGGCACCGAAGTGGTGGAAGCGAAGGCGGGTGGCGGTTCTGCAACCCTGTCTATGGGCCAGGCGGCGGCGCGTTTCGGCCTGTCTCTGGTTCGCGCGCTGCAGGGCGAGAAAAACGTGGTTGAATGCGCTTACGTAGAAGGCGACGGTGAACACGCGCGCTTCTTCTCTCAGCCGCTGCTGCTGGGTAAAAACGGCGTTGAAGAGCGTAAGTCTATCGGCACGCTGAGCGCGTTTGAGCAAAACGCGATGGAAGGCATGCTGGATACGCTGAAGAAAGACATCACGCTGGGCGAAGAGTTCGTTAACAAGTGATCTTGTCCCGGTAAAAAAAACGGAGCGCTAAGCTCCGTTTTTTTATGCCCGTCAGTTAGTGGCCGGGTATTCCTGGATGGTGACCTGAATCGTGAGCTTCTTGTCATTACGCATGACTTCTACGGGGATGATAGAGCCGGGTCGAATTTCCGCCACCTGGTCCATCGTTTCAAGCGCAGAGACCGCCGGCGTGCCGTTGACGGAAAGAATAACGTCGTTCACCTGGATACCTGCATTGGCCGCCGGGCCGCCAGGTGCCACTTCGTTGACCACAATCCCCTGGATCTGATCGATACCACCGCCCTGCGTATGCATCGGCGCGATTTCACGCCCGCCAATACCGATGTAGCCACGGATCACGCGGCCATCGCGGATCAGCTTGTCCATGATCTTGGTCGCCAGCTGGAACGGAATGGCAAAGCCAATCCCTTCCGGTGTTTCGCCATCGTTGCTCTTGTCGAAGGAGAGGGTATTAATGCCCATCAGTTCGCCCAGAGAGTTCACCAGCGCACCGCCGGAGTTACCGTGGTTGATCGAGGCATCGGTTTGCAGGAAGTTCTGCCGCCCTGACGGGTTCAGTCCAATTCGACCTGTCGCGCTGATGATCCCCTGAGTGATGGTCTGGCCCAGGTTGTACGGGTTACCGATCGCCAGCACCACATCGCCGATATGCGGCGTTCGTTTGCGATTAATCGGGATAGTCGGCAGACCGCCCGTGGCGTTGATCTTCAGCACCGCCAGATCGGTCAGGCTGTCCGACCCCACCAGCAGGGCTTCAAACACGCGGCCATCCTGCAAGGCGACGATAATCTGGTCGGCATCGTTGATCACGTGTTTATTGGTGATGATGTAACCCCGGTCATCCATGATCACACCGGAACCGAGCGTGCGGATCTCCAGCTGGTTATGAGCGGAACTGTTAAGCCCGCGGTTATAGACGTTAACCACGGCGGGGGCGGCACGGCGTACCGCCTGATTGTACGTTGCAGGCGTTTCATCCGTGCTGTCGAACTGAGGAGCCGACAGTTTGTTGAACTGGCGTAAAGATGGCATAGCCACCAGCAGCAGACCGGCAACGATCAAACCAATGACAATTGAACGAAAGAGCTTTAAAAGCATGATGCGTGTGTCGTTAAAAAAGGAACGGTTTGCAGCATAACATGAGTTATCCGGACATCACACGCAGCGGCGATGCCCGGAGTCGCAAATGGTTAACGCAGTAAAATGTAGAGGGTGTCGTTGCCACGGATAATTTGCAGGGCAATGACCGCCGGTTTACTCTCCAGCACCTTACGCATTTCGGCAATAGACTGCACGCGAGTGCGGTTCACGCCCACGATCACGTCGTCCTGATGTAAACCTGCCTGCGCGGCTGGACTGCTTTTCTCAACGGCAGTGACAGAAATGCCTTTCGTGCCGTCTTTAAGCTGACCGTCGCTCAGCGTTGCGCCCTGTAGCGCCGGGGAGATCTGTTCTGCACTGGCGGAAGAGGAAGTGCTCTTGTCCAGTGTCACTTCCACGGTCAGCGGTTTGCCCTCGCGGATCAGGCCCAGCTTCACTTTAGCGCCAGGCTCCGTGGTGGCAATACGCGAACGTAATTCAGCGAAGCTGCTCAGCGGTTTATCGTTCAGGCTGACAATAACGTCACCGGATTTCACGCCCGCTTTCGCAGAGCCTGAGTTGGGCAGCACTTCGCTGACAAACGCCCCGCGCTGGACGTTGAGCTTAAAGGCTTTGGCGATATCAGCGCTCATCTCCATGCCTTTAATGCCCAGCAGCCCGCGCTTAACCTCGCCAAACTGTATCAGCTGTTGAGACAGGGTTTTCGCCATGTTACTCGGAATGGCAAAACCAATCCCGATGCTGCCGCCGCCTGGTGCGAGGATAGCGGTATTAATGCCGATCAGTTCGCCGTTCAGGTTAAGCAGCGCACCGCCGGAGTTGCCCCGGTTGATGGAGGCATCGGTCTGGATGAAATTTTCCAGCCCTTCGAGATTCAGGCCGCTGCGCCCCAGGGCAGAGACAATCCCGGAGGTGGCGGTCTGCCCTAAACCGAACGGATTACCGACCGCGACGGCAAAATCACCCACGCGCAGCTTATCGGAATCGGCGATGGCGATCTGGGTCAGGTTGCTGGGGTTTTGCACCTGTAGCAGGGCGATATCACTCTGATCGTCACCGCCGATCAGTTTGGCGTCAAACTCCCGGCCATCGTTCAGCTGAACGCTGATTTTATCAGCCTGGCTGATCACGTGGTTATTGGTCAGGATATAGCCTTTGGCCGCGTCGATAATCACGCCCGAACCAAGGCCTTCAAACGGCTGAGCCTGCTGATCCGGCGCCTCTTCGCCAAAATATTTCTTCAGCTCTTCGGGAATACGCTGGCTTTGGCGTGCCGTCCCTTCCACCTGAACGCTGACTACCGCAGGCAGGACTTTTTCAAGCATCGGCGCAAGGCTGGGAATGGCTTCTTGTCCTGGCACCTGCGAAGGTAGTGCCGCACTGGCGGGGAAGGACGCCGAGAGAGATAACCCGACACTTAACGCTAAGGCGCTCAACAGCTGGTTTTTTTTCTTCATCGATGCTGACTCTCGTATCCTGGAATGAAAAAGAACGGCCCCAAAAACATCTTGATGTTATTGAATTTTCAACCGCTGAACAATGGAGGTGTTTGACTAAATAATAGCTGGGGACGGGAAGAAAGGACGGGCGCATAAGGTGCGCCCGTAAAATTTATTCAGGTTGTGCGATTAATCGCGTTTTACGCCACCGCGCAGCAGGCCGGACGCGCCGTCTGAATAGTCGCGTGGCATCTGAACCGGTGCCTGATCGTTACCGGCCTCAGAGTCCGCCAGACGATTGCGGAAGGGGTTGCTCTCCGCGGTCATTTCCGGCAGCAGGCTGCTGGAGCTTTTCGCCATGTGCTGGTAGAGCTGGCGATAATCTGTCGCCATGTTGTCCAGCAGCTCAGCGCTACGGGCAAAGTGGCTGACCAGCTCTTCGCGGTATTCTTCCAGTTCGGCTTTGTTCTTTTCCAGTTCGTATTGCAGTGACTGCTGCTGACGCAATTTGCGGTTACCGAAACGCATGGCCACAGCACCAATGATGATGCCGACGACTAAACCGATTAGCGCATATTCCCAGGTCATGAACTTCTCCCGTTGTCTTGTTGTTCCGTAGGGTGTTGGCTCGGCTCCTGCCTGAGCCTGATTATGCCACTATAACCGCTATTTCCGCAGAAGTGGAATCCTGACGTATCATCGCGTAGTGTAGAACGGCCTTTTTTTCATCAGCCACGACCGCTGATGAGGTTTAACTAAAGGAATAACAATAACATCATGCAAAACCTGTCCCCATCATCGCGTTACCAACTCGCCCTGAGTGAGGGCACACACCAGCCGGATGATGTCCAGCGTGAAGCGGTAAACCGCCTGGACACGATTTACCAGGAGCTTCTGGCGAAACCCGCCGATGCGGTGCAGAGCAGTGGGCTGAAGGCGGCATTCGGCCGTTTACTGGGCAAAAAAGAGCCCACGGTAAACGCACCGGTTCGTGGCTTATATATGTGGGGCGGCGTTGGGCGGGGTAAGACCTGGCTGATGGACATGTTCTACCAGAGCCTGCCCGGCACGCGTAAGCAGCGTCTGCACTTTCACCGTTTTATGCTCCGGGTCCATGAAGAGCTGACGGCGCTCCAGGGCGAAACCGACCCGCTGGAAATCGTGGCGGACCGCTTCAAGGCGGAAACGGACGTTCTATGCTTCGACGAATTCTTTGTTTCCGATATTACGGACGCGATGCTGCTGGGGGGGCTGATGAAAGCGCTGTTTGCGCGTGGGATCATCCTGGTGGCGACCTCAAATATCCCGCCGGATGAGCTTTATCGCAACGGTCTCCAGCGGGCGCGTTTCCTGCCAGCCATAGATGCCATTAAGCAGCACTGCGACATCATGAATGTCGACGCTGGCGTCGACTATCGTTTGCGCACGCTGACGCAGGCGCACCTGTGGCTTTCACCGCTGAACGCCGACTCAGCCAGCGAGATGGATAAACTCTGGCTGGCGCTGGCAGGGGCGCCGCGGGATAACGCACCAGCGCTGGAGATTAATCATCGTCCGTTGCCGACGCTTGGCGTAGAGAACCAGACGCTGGCCGTCTCGTTTGCAACGCTCTGCGTGGACGCCCGCAGCCAGCATGACTACATTGCGCTTTCGCGTCTGTTCCATACCGTTATGTTATGGGATGTGCCCGTCATGACCCCTCTCATGGAGAGCGAAGCGCGCCGCTTCATCGCGCTGGTGGACGAGTTTTATGAGCGCCACGTCAAACTGGTAGTCAGTGCCGAGGTGCCTTTATATGAGATCTATCAGGGCGAGCGCCTAAAGTTTGAGTTCCAGCGCTGCCTGTCGCGCCTGCAAGAGATGCAGAGCGAAGAGTACCTTAAGCGTGAGCATATGCCATAAATGCTACCCTCTCCCCGTGGGAGAGGGGCTGTGGGTGAGGGCACCAGGCCTTAACAAACGCTACCCTCTCCCTGTGGGAGAGGGGCTGGGGGTGAGGGCACCAGACCGCACAATACGCAACCCCGAAAAACCCATCCCAAATCACATTTAAGGGTCGATCTTTGACCTCAACTTCTCTATAATCTTGCGACCCCACGTTACGAGAAGGTTTTTTTCCCGAAACTTTCTATGTGTCGGCATGTGCTATTCGAAGGGGTAGGTTTGCCGGACTTTGTCGTGTGAACCTCAACTGACTAAACGTTTGGGTGTTCACCAACGTGTAACTTATTATTTGGGTAAGCTTTTAATGAAAACTTTTACAGCTAAACCAGAAACCGTACAGCGCGACTGGTATGTTGTTGACGCGACCGGTAAAACTCTGGGCCGTCTGGCTACTGAACTGGCTCGTCGCCTGCGCGGTAAGCATAAAGCGGAATATACTCCGCACGTTGATACCGGTGATTACATCATCGTTCTGAACGCTGACAAAGTTGCTGTTACCGGCAACAAGCGTACTGACAAAATGTACTACCACCACACCGGCCACATCGGTGGTATCAAAGAAGCGACCTTTGAAGAGATGATTGCCCGCCGTCCTGAGCGTGTGATTGAAATCGCGGTTAAAGGCATGCTGCCAAAAGGCCCGCTGGGTCGTGCTATGTTCCGTAAACTGAAAGTTTACGCAGGCAACGAGCACAACCACGCGGCACAGCAACCGCAAGTTCTTGACATCTAATCGGGATTATAGGCAATGGCTGAAAATCAATACTACGGCACTGGTCGCCGCAAAAGTTCCGCAGCTCGCGTTTTCATTAAACCGGGCAGTGGTAAAATCGTAATTAACCAGCGTTCTCTGGAACAATACTTCGGTCGCGAAACTGCCCGCATGGTAGTTCGCCAGCCGCTGGAACTGGTTGATATGGTAGAAAAACTGGATCTGTACATCACCGTTAAAGGTGGTGGTATCTCCGGTCAGGCAGGTGCGATCCGTCACGGTATCACCCGCGCGCTGATGGAGTACGACGAATCCCTGCGTTCTGAACTGCGTAAAGCTGGCTTCGTTACTCGTGACGCTCGTCAGGTTGAACGTAAGAAAGTGGGTCTGCGTAAAGCACGTCGTCGTCCACAGTTCTCCAAACGTTAATCTATTCTGCTTACGCAGAACGATTGGCGAAAAACCCGCTTCGGCGGGTTTTTTTATGGATAATGCGCAGGTTATCCACAGTAACATTTCATATATCTTCTCTTTTTCCACATTTCCGGCATCCCCTCACCACAAAGCCATCAAAATCTGGTAAACTATCATCCAATTTTATGCCCAAATATCGGTGAATACTCGATTTTTGTTCGATTCTTGAACAATGTGTTTTCTCTGGGATGGGCGATACATCATCTGGCTGGCCCCGTTGGGCTGGTAGCAGTAAAAATTCTGAATATACCTGGAGGTTTTCATGGCTGTCGCTGCCAACAAACGTTCGGTAATGACGCTGTTTTCTGGTCCTACTGACATTTATAGCCATCAGGTTCGTATCGTGCTGGCCGAGAAGGGTGTCAGTTTTGAGATCGAGCATGTGGAAAAGGATAACCCGCCTCAGGATCTGATCGATCTCAACCCGAGCCAAAGCGTACCGACGCTGGTGGATCGTGAGCTGACCCTGTGGGAATCCCGTATCATTATGGAATACCTGGATGAGCGTTTCCCGCATCCGCCGCTGATGCCTGTTTACCCTGTTGCGCGTGGTGAAAGCCGCCTGTACATGCAGCGTATCGAGAAAGACTGGTACTCGCTGATGAACGTTATCGTTAACGGTTCCTCTTCAGAAGCGGATGCTGCGCGTAAACAGCTGCGTGAAGAGCTGCTGGCGATTGCGCCGGTATTTGGTCAAAAACCTTTCTTCCTGAGCGATGAGTTCAGCCTGGTAGATTGCTACCTGGCACCGCTGCTGTGGCGCCTGCCAACCCTGGGCGTAGAATTCAGCGGTCCTGGCGCGAAAGAGCTGAAAGGCTACATGACTCGCGTCTTCGAACGCGACTCTTTCCTGGCATCCTTAACTGAACCGGAGCGCGAAATGCGTCTCGGCCGAGGCTAATGACTGTGGAAATGTCACAACTTTCACCACGCCGTCCGTATCTGCTGCGCGCCTTCTATGAATGGCTGCTGGATAACCAGCTCACGCCGCACCTGGTTGTGGATGTGACGTTGCCGGGCGTGCAGGTTCCAATGGAATACGCACGCGACGGACAGATTGTACTGAATATTGCGCCACGTGCAGTGGGTAACCTGGAACTGGCTAACGACGAAGTGCGCTTTAATGCGCGTTTCGGCGGCGTGCCGCGTCAGGTTTCCGTTCCGCTGGCTGCGGTTCTGGCTATCTACGCCCGTGAAAACGGTGCAGGTACCATGTTCGAACCGGAAGCGGCTTATGATGAAGAGGTCGCCAGCCTGAACGATGATGGGACATCCGATGAACGTGAAAGCGACACGGTAATGTCTGTGATTGATGGCGATAAACCCGACCATCACGACGACAATGACCCTGATGACGATCCGCCTCCGCGCGGTGGTCGTCCGGCACTCCGTGTCGTCAAATAAACTTCATAAAGCACAATATTTTTTCCGAACCTGCACAACTGTGCAGGTTTTTTTATTTTCTGCATAAAATTACTCTCTAAAAAACTTGTGTCTTTGCAAAAGATATCGGTCTATTAATTGGCATGGGATTAATCTTGTTGGGTTATTTTCTGTAGGACAGTTAAATTTATCTTCAATAATGTTTTATTTTAATTTGATTGTATCCGATATCACCCTGTGAAAATATATATGTGCGTTAACAAAAACGGATTTTCTTTTAAGGACAAATTATGAATATCACTTTTAAAAAATTATTTTCATCTGCTGCTATTTGTGCAGCCCTCGCCATGTCAAATGCACACGCTGCTAATGATGTGACGTTGAAAGTTATTGGTAATATCGTTCCTGGTTCCTGCGTACCCTCACTGCCAAACGGTGGAGTGGTAGATTATGGCACAATGCCAGCTTCTACCATCAATCCAACTGGCACGGCGAATACACTGGTTCAGTTGGGGGCTAAAAGTATTACTCTCACTATTACCTGTGACAGCGATACCAGCGTTGGGGTGACTTCTACGGATAACCGCCATGATACTCGTGTGGGCCTGGGGAGCGCCGCTTATATTGAAAATGGGTTTTTCGATAATGTAAATGCTAACGCTTCAGGAAACGCCTATGGCTTGGGTAAAACGAGTGCGGGTGTGAATATTGGCTCCTATGTCATTGCAGCAGATCCCGTTAATACAACAACAGATGGTGTTGTCGCTGATCTCATTGCAGCCACAGGTACCGATACATCAAATTATACCTGGGTAAAATCCAGTACGGGTGCTTTTGCACCAGTTAACAGTGGCACAGGCCAGACACGTGTCTTTACGGCTGCTGCATCGGGAACCACCACACCAAAAGCTTTTAAAGTTATGAATATGCCGTTACGCATTACAACTGCGCTTCAGGACAACACTGTATTGGGTACAGGCGATACTATCACGCTTGACGGTAATGCCACGCTGAGCCTTGTTTATCTTTGATATTCGTTATTGCTAAATGCTGTAGAAAATAAATCGGGAAATGAAAATAATGGAATTTAAAAAAGTACTCTCGGCAGCAACCGTCGCCGTAGCCTTCGGTTTATCCGCTTTTGCTGCCCAGGCCGCTAACGATGTTACGCTGAAAGTTGTCGGTACGATTAACCCGGCTGCATGTACGCCGACCCTGCCTGATGGCGGCGTTGTAGATTATGGAACGGTACTGAACCAAAATATTGCACCGACCGGTGCGACAAACAAGCTGGTACAATTGGGGCAGAAAAGCATCACGCTAAATATCAGTTGCGAAAGCAACATGAGCGTTGCTTTTACCTCCACCGATAACCGCCTGGACAGTCGCGTTAACCTGTCTTCAACCGCGTTTATCGCAGGTAGCGGTACGGATAAATCAGACTTCAGCAACACCGCTGGTGCCTTTGGTCTGGGTAAAACCACCGCTGGCGTGAGCATTGGTGCTTACACCGTTGCCATCAATACTGAAGCGGTCACAGCGGATGGCGCGAATGTTGACACCCTGGTAA
This sequence comes from Enterobacter cloacae complex sp. SYL001, assembly GCF_049237025.1. Taxonomy (NCBI): domain Bacteria; kingdom Pseudomonadati; phylum Pseudomonadota; class Gammaproteobacteria; order Enterobacterales; family Enterobacteriaceae; genus Enterobacter; species Enterobacter cloacae complex sp. SYL001. The sequence goes on from NZ_JBMKJI010000006.1 coordinate 49,197, forward strand.
CAGGGAGCATCACTGAAGGCCAGCGTTCCTGGGAGAAAGTTGCGCCAGGCCTGGGTTACCTCTGCTCGCTTAATGGCTGCACGGGCTACCAAAAAGCGAATACCGTAGCAACAGCCGGTACCACGCAGCCAAAAGCCTTCAAACAGCTTAGCGTGCCGTTGCTGGTTACCTCTGCAGTGCAGGATAACTCGGTATTAGGTACGACTGACGTAATTACGCTGGACGGTAACGCAACCATTAGTCTGGTATATCTCTAATAATTTAACGCTTAATTAACGTGGCAATGGTTAGAGTATTTAAAAGCCATTGTCACGCTTTTTTTGCATTAAAATAGCTTTCTCTGCCGCAAGAATAATAAAAATAATGCCGGTATGATTTTTATTTATTTATGTGAGTGGAAAGTCATGAAGAAAATTCTATATCTTGCGTTGTTGGCTGTAGCGACAAAGTGTTGTGCCACCGGTATGGTTCCAGAAACATCGGTTTTATTAGTCGATGCACAAAAAGGCGAAGCCAGTATGAATGTTAAAAATACGGATTCGCAGCCTGCATTGCTTTATACAAACATTGTAGATTTACCTGATAGCGATAAATCTATTCGTTTAATCGTTTCTCAACCTGTAGTCCGTGTCGACGCCGGGGAAACACAGCGAATGCGTTTTCTGCTGCAAACCAGCAAACCCATGAAGTATGAAGAACTTAAACGCGTCACGTTCGAAGGCATTCCTCCAAAGGAGAAAGGAGAAGATAAAGTTGCGTTGACTATCCGCCAGGATCTTCCTGTTGTAATTCATCCTGCGGGTCTACCTGAGGAGACGCAGCCATGGAAATTTTTGACATGGAACAAAAAGGGTGATGGCCTGGTTATCAACAATCCCAGCGATTACGTTGTTCGTATAACGGCATCCTTTAAAACATTACCCTCAGGAAAAGCGGGTGTGCTGGATAAGACCTACATCCTTCCTCACACCTCGATAAAAACAACATTACCAAATTTCTCTGATAATAAAGTTGAATTCTATCCGGCGAGTCGTTACGGCTATAAAGGGGATCGCTTTACTACAGATTTGAAGTAAGCCTCTATAAGGACAGCAAAGGATATGCAGCAAAAAACGTTACTCGCCTGTCTCATTGGCCTGGTCTGTTCTGGCCAGGCGATGGCTCAGCAGATGGAGACTGCTGCCATTAATTTTGATCAGGAAACGCTTCGTTCACTGGGGATAAACCCGGACGTATCAAATTATTTCTCCCGCAAGACGAAGTATTTACCGGGTAGCGTTTCCGTCGCTCTGAAGGTGAATGGTGATAATAAAGGCAACGTTATTGCTCGTTTCGACAACAACGGCGATCTCTGTTTCGACAAACCTTTTATGGAGCAGGCAGGATTAAAAGTTCCCTCTGACTATGAGTCCGGCTGCTACGATTATACCGGTCATATCCCGAGCGCTATTGTGGAGGCTTCGCCTGCGCAAGAATCTCTAAGTCTGGTTGTACCGGCGGATCGGGTAGCAAACAGCGAATCGGATATCGGAGCTTATACTTCCGGTGGCACTGCTGCGCTGTTGAATTATTCTCTTCTCTCCTCGCGCAATGAGTTTGGTGACGGGCACTCTGACTATTCACAGGCCATGCTGGACGGTGGGGTCAATTTCGACGACTGGATCTTACGTACTCAGCAACTGCTGAGTCGGAGCGACGGAGAATTCGAGAGTAATAACTCGTCGACCTATTTGCAGCATACTTTTGTCCCCCTGAAAAGTACCCTGAGGGCGGGCGAGGTCAATATCAATAACTCCCTTCTTCAGGGAACGGGAATCTATGGTATCGAGCTTTCACCGGAGAGCGCCTTACAACAGGGCGGTAGCGGAGTGAGCGTGTCCGGTATCGCCAATACGCCTCAGGCCCGTATTGAAGTGCGTCAGCAAAATGTTCTGGTGTACAGCACACTGGTGCCGGTCGGGCCGTTTAATCTCACCGATGTGCCGGTACGTAACGGCGTTAGCGATCTGAACGTGACGGTAGTGGAAACCGATGGCAGCCAGCACAGCTATGTGGTGCCCGCAGCGCTGTATAACCAGAGCGCAGGGGCGCCTTCAGGATATCACTTCGCGCTGGGACGAGTGAGCGATAGCTATAGTGAAACGCCATGGGTAGCCAGCCTTTCTGGAGGCTGGAAACTAAGCGAACGGGTGAATTTCAACGCAGGCTCAATCGTAGGCGAAGATTACCAGGCTGTCGCCACCAGCCTTGATACAGTGCCGCTACCAGCCTGGCTTGTTTCACTCCAGGCGAACCAGTCCAACGATTCGAAAGATTCACTGAAAGGGCAGAGGTACACGCTATCGGCAACATGGAGTTCTGACCCCGCATTTGGCATGGGGGCTAACGCCTCTGTTACGCATAAATCGCAAGACTATCGCGAACTTTTTGAAGCACTGGATGATGATTTCGACAGCGGTAATAAAAATGAGTATTCCGCCGGGCTGACCTGGAGTGTGCCCTACTTAGGCACGCTTAGCACCAGCTACTACCAAACGCAGGGTTATGATAAGTCAGATGATTCCCGCTTCATCTCTGCGGGTTGGAACAAGTCATTCAAGTACGCCACTATTTCCATGAACTGGCAACATCAGTTGAGTGCAGATGAGGAGAATGAGGATGATGGCGATCTGTTCTACGTCAACCTCAGTATTCCTTTTGGTGCCAGCAATAGCGTAAGCCTGTACAGCCGTCATGATGACCATAAAACGCGGTATGGCGCCTCTGCGCTTGGCGTTGTAAGTGATACCACATCCTGGTCGCTGGGAGCTGAACACGATCAGGCCACGAATCGCGATAATGTAAACGGTGGGATAAGCAGCAACCTTCACTATACGCAGCTTGGCCTGAGCGCCAGTTCGGATAACGAGAATAGCCGCAGCTATTCAGGATCGCTACAGGGGGGCATCGCGGTTCATGGACAAGGCGTTACGTTCTCTCCATGGGCGATCCGCGACACGTTCGCGATCGCTGCTCTGGATAAACCCGTCTCCGGTGTGAGGATTGACACGCCCCAGGGGCCGGTATGGACCGACTTCCGTGGTCAGGCAGTGGTACCGTCAGTGGGAGCCTGGCGCCCAGCGCGGGTAGAAGTGGATACGGAAACATTGCCGAAAAATATGGATATCGGGAATGGAACCCGTGTCGTCACGCTTGGCAAAGGAGCGGTAGGGCATCTTGATTTTACTGCGTTAACCCAGCGACGTGCACTGGTGAACGTTACCCTGGCAAACGGTAAAAAGCTGCCGAAAGGGATCGCCCTTGAGGATTCGCACGGAAATTATCTTACGACCTCAGTGGATGACGGCGTGGTCTTTTTTAACGATGTTGAACCTGCTCAACAGGTGGTGGCAAAACTGGATAACGGCACCTGTGCATTTGGTCTGAAGCTTCCGAAAGAGGCAAATACCGATACATTCTATGAAACTGTCAATGAGGTGTGTAAATGAAGGCGCTTATTTTAGCCGTGTGCGCAATGGCGTTTTCTCTGCATGCTATGGCTGACTGCCAGTTAGTATCAAGCCAGCAAAAACTCAGCTATGGCCGTATGAGTGCCGCAGAGCGCCAGGCGGAAGGGAACAGGTTGATTGAGATGCCGGAGAAACAGATTGTCCTGAACGTGATATGCGATGAACCGTCGCGTATTCGTCTCTTTCTGGGCAGTAACGTACCGAAAGGGCATGAATTTGGTTTTGGTGATAACGGCGTCATGCGCGTTACTGCCGCGCAGGCAACGGTGGACGATCGTACAGTCAATCTGGCGGCTATCCATGCCGGCGACCCGTGGGTTACCAATGGCGGCGTGAGAGAGATCGCGCCAGCGCTTAACGAAGGGATTGCGTTTATCTACGGTCAGGAGCTGCGGGGAAAAACGGCGTCTGTCACGCTTACCATCAAACCGCGCTTCAAAAGTAACCATATTACGGACAGAGAAGTGTGGCGCGGAAATTTACGCGTAAGGATGGATGTACAATGAAAAAGCGTATAGCGCTATTACTCTGCGGAATGTCTGCCGCTTCAGCGGTATGGGCAACTGATACGGTCAATATTGATGTGGATGTCACCGTTGACGCTGCCGCCTGTACACCGGCGTTGAGCAATGGCGGTGTGGCAGATTTCGGCACGCGCTATGCGGGGTCGCTCTCCTCCAGCGCATTCACACAGCTTGGTACTCGCGATCTTACACTATCGGTGACGTGTGAATCTTCTACGGGAGTTGCGATTACCGCGCGTGATACCCGCGCCAGTTCCGTGGTCGTTGGCAAAGATAAATCCGGGCAAGAAGGGGTAAAATTCCAGATAAATAACGGTGCCTATGTGCGTGATACGACCCGCCTGTTTGGTTTAGGATTGACCAGCGAGCAGAAGCCGATTGGCAGTTATGGGGTGCAAATTAACGCGGCAGGCGTGACGGCAGCCGACGAAAGTGCCGCTGTTCAGGTGGAGATCGCCGGGGCCGCGACCAAAAATGGTCCATGGACGCGCACGACGCTATTGCCCTTGCCGACCCAGCAGGACTTTTTCTATACGTTTGTGCAAAAAGGCACGGATATTCCGCAGCCGATCTCATCGGCGGTTGTTCCGCTACAGGTGAGTGCCGCTGTCGCCAACGGGCTTGGCAGCGGGCAAGAGATCAAGTTGGACGGCGAGGCGGTGATTACGCTGGTCTATTTATAATCTCTTTTCTGTAAAAGAATATCGAAAATAGACACGCCAGTTCACCGCTGGCGCCGCGCTTACCAGGTCTGCAAAGAGGCTGCGATTTGTAGACCTGATAAAGCGTAAACAGGCTGATACGTCTCCGGATGAGATTTCCTGAAGCGATAATTACCGTTTAAAGGTCACCGCTTCCGGCTGCGTCAGATGCAGCGTTGTCTGGCTGGGTACCGTCTCGGCGATAACCCGCCCGTGACGAACCGAATAACGCGCTGGCGTCTGGCGACGAACCGCATCAAAGCCATTTTCGGCCGGTAAAACAACCAGGTTCGCAGAATTACCCACCTTCACGCCGTAGTCCTGCAGGTGGAGCGTTTTCGCGCTGTGGGTGGTGATCAGATTCAGCCCGTCGTTAATCTGTCCGTACCCCATCAGCTGGCAGACGTGTAAACCCATATGCAGCACCTGCAACATATTGGCGGTGCCCAGGGGATACCACGGATCGAAAACGTCATCATGCCCAAAGCAGACGTTGATCCCCGCCTCCAGCATCTCTTTCACGCGCGTTACGCCGCGGCGCTTAGGATAGGTGTCGAAACGGCCCTGAAGGTGGATGTTCACCAGCGGATTGGCGACGAAGTTGATGCCCGACATTTTCAGCAAACGAAACAGGCGGGACGCGTAGGCGCCATTATAGGAGTGCATCGCTGTGGTATGGCTGGCGGTAACGCGCGCGCCCATCCCGTCACGGTGCGCCAGCGCGGCGACGGTTTCCACGAAGCGCGACTGTTCATCATCGATTTCGTCGCAGTGTACGTCGATCAGCCTGTCGTACTTCTGCGCCAGTGCGAAGGTTTTGTGCAACGACTCCACACCATACTCGCGGGTAAATTCAAAGTGCGGAATTGCGCCAATGACGTCCGCCCCCATACGCACCGCCTCTTCCAGCAACGCTTCACCGTTGGGATAAGAAAGAATGCCCTCCTGGGGGAACGCCACGATTTGCAGATCGACCCACGGGGCGACCTCCTGCTTCACTTCCAGCATCGCTTTCAGCGCCGTCAGCGTGGGATCGGAGACGTCAACGTGAGTACGCACATGCTGAATGCCGTTGGCCATCTGCCACTTCAGCGTCTGCATTGCGCGGGTCTTAACATCTTCGTGGGTGAGCAGCGCCTTACGTTCAGCCCAGCGCTCAATCCCCTCGAATAAGGTACCAGACTGGTTCCAGCTCGGTTCACCAGCCGTTTGAGTGGTATCCAGATGGATATGCGGCTCAACGAAAGGGGGAATGACCAGCCCGCCTTCAGCATCAAGCACCTGGCCCGCAGGTGACGATGCCGCGTCCTGCGGTTCAATACGGTTAAAGCGCCCGTTTTCAATTGCGATCTGCCATAACCCCTCTTGCCCCTGTAAACGGGCCTGACGAATGGTGAGGGTATTATTCTGCATGGGGAGCCTCCGGGGCGGTAGCAAAGGTACGTCTGAATAAGGGGGTTAACAGAAGGTAGCTGAATACGCCACCGAGGACCGCATTCACCGGCACTATACCGGGAATAATATTCCCGGCAGCCACGCCGAGCGCGACCGAAAGAATGGCTACCCAGTTGACCGGCACAAAGGTAGCGCTATGGAAGCTGGCGTAGCGGCGGCGGTTGATCAGATAGTCGGCGATAATCACCCCACCGACGGGAGGGATCGCCGCCGACAGAAAGGTGAGCCAGCCGACAAAGTTATTGTACAGCCACAGCGCGCAGAGCGTGCCGATAATACCGTTAACCACCGACAGCGTGCGGCTGGAAAGGCCGGTCACGTTGGCAAAGCCCAGACCCGACGCATAGAGCGCGTTGTCGTTGGTTGTCCAGATGTTCAGGCCGAGAACGATAATGGCGGGCAGCAGTAGCCCCTGAGCGATCATCACGTCCGAGATATCCGCCTGTCCAACTGCCGCGGCGCCTGCCGCACCGAAGATAAACATCAGCGAGTTGCCAAGGAAAAACGCCACCATTGCCACCACCACGGCGCCTTTCGCGTTACGCCCAAAGCGGACGAAGTCGGCGGTCAGCGTTCCGGCGCTGATGAAGGAGCCGACGACCAGCGCCAGCGCGCCTGAAAAACTGAGCGGGGTCTGCGGCACGATCGCTTTTAAATGATCCAGCCCGCCCACGCCGTCCACCGCCAGCCAGACGGAGTAGCTGCCGAGGATAACTATCGCGGGAACGGCGATGATCGACAGAATCGTCAGCGCTGAGATACCAAAGAAGATGGTCATGGTCATCAACAGACCGGATACCGCGATCAGGATATTGACGTCGATGCCCGTGGCTTTACTCACCGGGATGGCAAACATCGCTACGCCGACGCCAAACCATCCTACCTGCGTACCGCCTAAAAGCATGGAGGGAAGCCAGGAACCTTTTATACCGAACGAGTAACGCGCAAGAAGATGGGTTGAGAGGCCGGTTTTTGCGCCAATGTAGCCAAGAAAAGCAGTGTAAATACCGAGGAGGAGATTGCCGAAGAGAACTGCGAGGAAGAAATCATTATAGGAAAGACCGGTACCGAGCGTACCTCCGGTCCACATACTGGCGGAAAAAAAGGTTAACCCTAACATCACAAAAGTGAGTGGAATCACGCCTTTCCGCGCCGCCAGAGGGACGGGGCCCTGGCTATAATTGTTATCTTGCGACACAACGCCTCCTTGAATTTTGGCCAAAAAATCCGCCGCATAATATACATTTTTTTCATGAAAGCAAACGTTTACGTCAGGATTTACGCTGCTTTTTTGCTTAAAAAGGTATCATTAACTTAAGGGCAGGCTACTGAAAACAGGCTCCCCAGCGTTCCGCTTTATGCTTCTGCCGGGGAGTCAGAGGGGCTTACACTTCCAGGAAGTTCATGATCCCGTCAGCCGCTTTACGGCCTTCGGCAATCGCCGTGACCACCAGGTCAGAGCCGCGAACGATGTCGCCACCGGCGAAGATTTTCGGGTTGCTGGTCTGGAACGCGTTGTCGCTGCCTTCCGGCGCAATTATGCGGCCCTGAGAGTCCAGCTCTACGCTGTGCTTCGCCAGCCACTCCATGCTGTGAGGACGGAAACCAAACGCCATCACCACGGCGTCAGCCGGGATCACGTGTTCAGAACCGGCCACGATCTCCGCGCGACGACGGCCTTTCGCATCCGGCGCGCCCATCTCCGTGCGCGCCATCTTCACGCCGCTCACTCTACCGTTGGCATTCACCTCAATACCCAGAGGCTGGATGTTGAACTGGAACTCCACGCCCTCTTCACGCGCGTTTTTCACTTCGCGCTTAGAGCCCGGCATGTTCTCTTCGTCACGACGGTAAGCACAGATGACGTGCGCCGCGTTCTGACGAATGGAGGTACGCACGCAGTCCATCGCGGTATCACCGCCGCCCAGCACCACCACGCGTTTGCCTTCCATGCTGACGAACGGCTCATCGGCGGTCTCACCGTAGCCCATGATCTGCCTGGTGTTGGCAATCAGGAACGGCAGCGCGTCGTACACGCCCGGCGCATCTTCGTTCTCCAGACCACCGCGCATGGACTGATAAGTACCCACGCCCAGGAACACGGCGTCGTAATCCTTCAGCAGGTCGTCGAGCTGCACGTCACGGCCCACTTCCACGTTCAGTTTGAACTCAATGCCCATGCCGGTGAAGATTTCGCGGCGGCGGGTCATCACCTCTTTCTCCAGCTTGAAGGCCGGGATACCGAAGGTCAGCAGGCCGCCAATCTCCGGGTGGCGATCAAAGACCACCGCCTTCACGCCGTTACGGGTCAGCACGTCCGCACAGGCCAGGCCTGCCGGGCCCGCGCCGATAATCGCCACGCGCTTGTCGGTTTGACGCACGCCGGTCATATCCGGACGCCAGCCCATTTCGAACGCTTTATCGTTGATATAGCGTTCGATGTTGCCGATGGTCACCGCGCCAAACTCGTCGTTCAGCGTACAGGAGCCTTCACACAGACGATCCTGAGGGCACACGCGGCCGCACACTTCCGGCAGGGTGTTGGTCTGATGAGACAGCTCGGCGGCTTCAAAAATACGCCCTTCGTTGGCCAGCTTCAGCCAGTTCGGGATGTAGTTATGGACCGGACACTTCCATTCGCAGTAAGGGTTACCGCAGGACAGGCAGCGGTCTGCCTGTGCTTTGGCCTGGCCTTCTGAAAACGGCTCGTAGATTTCAACAAATTCAATTTTACGGATCTTCAGCGGTTTCTTTGGCGGATCAACACGCTGAAGGTCGATAAACTGGTAAACGTTCTGGCTCATCTGAATTCCTTACTGCGCCTGCACGCGCAGCTCTGCTGCGCTACGACTACGGTGACCCAACAGGGCTTTAACATCGCTGGACTTCGGCTTAACCAGCGCAAATTTCGCAGAGAACGCCGGCCAGTTGGCCAGGATCTCTTCGCCGCGCGAAGAACCGGTATGCTGCACGTGTTCGGTAATTAAGCCGCGCAGGTGTTCTTCGTGGATGGCCAGCGTATCAACGTCCAGCACTTCCACCAGTTCCGGGTTCACGCGTTTGCGGAACTCACCGTCTTCATCCAGGACGTAGGCAAAACCGCCCGTCATGCCCGCGCCAAAGTTCACGCCGGTTTTACCCAGGACGCACACAATTCCGCCCGTCATGTATTCACAGCCGTTATCGCCGATGCCTTCCACCACGGTGATGGCACCGGAGTTACGCACCGCAAAACGCTCGCCCGCACGGCCCGCGGCAAACAGACGACCGCCGGTTGCACCGTACAGACAGGTATTGCCGATGATGCTTGCTTCATGGCTGCGGAAGGCTGAACCAACCGGAGGACGCACCGCCAGCAGACCGCCCGTCATGCCTTTTCCGACGTAGTCGTTGGCATCACCGGTCAGGTATAACTCAACGCCGCCCGCGTTCCACACACCGAAGCTCTGACCCGCGGTACCGCTGAAGTGCGCGGTAATCGGATCCGATGCCAGGCCCTGGTCACCGTGCGTTTGCGCGATGTAACCGGAGAGGGATGCACCCACGGAACGATCGGTGTTGCGGATATCAAACCAGAACGTTTTGCTCTGCTTCTCGTCCACGTACGGCTTCGCCTGTTGCAGCAGCTGCGCGTTCAGCACGCCGTTGTCGAACGGCGGGTTGTTCTCGGTGCAGTAAACCGCTTTGCCAGGATGCGGCTGAGCGGTTTCCAGCAGCTTAGACAGCTCCAGCTTCTGCTGCTTGGCCGTGAAGCCCTCAAGCTCTTTCAGCAGGTCGGTACGGCCAATCAGATCCACCAGACGCTTCACGCCCAGCTGCGCCATCAGCTCGCGGGTTTCACGGGCGATGAAGTCAAAGTAGTTAGTCACTTTGAACGGGAGGCCGTGATAGTGATTCTTACGCAGCTTTTCGTCCTGGGTAGCAACGCCCGTTGCGCAGTTATTCAGGTGGCAAATACGCAGGTATTTACAGCCGAGCGCAACCATCGGGCCGGTACCGAAGCCGAAGCTTTCCGCACCCAGAATCGCCGCTTTGATGATGTCGAGGCCGGTTTTCAGCCCGCCGTCTACCTGCAAACGGATCTTGTGACGCAGGCCGTTGGCGACCAGCGCCTGCTGGGTTTCCACCAGGCCAAGCTCCCACGGACAACCCGCGTATTTTACGGAGGAGAGCGGGCTTGCGCCGGTGCCGCCGTCGTAGCCGGCGATGGTGATCAGATCCGCATAGGCTTTCGCCACGCCGGTGGCGATGGTGCCAACGCCCGGCTCGGAAACCAGCTTCACGGAGATCATCGCTTTCGGGTTGACCTGTTTCAGGTCGAAAATCAGCTGCGCCAGATCCTCGATAGAGTAAATATCGTGGTGCGGCGGCGGGGAGATCAGCGTCACGCCCGGCACCGAGTAGCGAAGCTTAGCGATGTACGGGGTGACTTTATCACCCGGCAGCTGACCGCCTTCACCCGGTTTTGCCCCCTGCGCGACCTTAATCTGGATCACGTCGGCGTTAACCAGGTACGCAGGCGTTACGCCGAAACGGCCGGACGCTACCTGCTTGATACGGGACACTTTATTGGTGCCGTAACGGGCAGGATCTTCACCGCCTTCGCCGGAGTTGGAGTTGCCGCCGATGCTGTTCATGGCTTCCGCCAGCGCTTCGTGGGCTTCCGGGCTCAGCGCGCCGATGGACATCGCCGCGGTATCGAAACGTTTGAACAGTTCAGATGCGGGTTCAACCTCGTCAATGCTGACCGCTTCCTCACCCGGATTGAGGGCAATGAGATCGCGCAGCGTCGCCGCCGGACGGTTGTTCACCAGATCAGCATACTGCTGATAATCGCTGTACTCGCCGCTTTGCACCGCCTGTTGCAGTGTGCGCACCACGTCCGGGTTATAAGCGTGATACTCACCCCCGTGAACGTATTTCAGCAGACCGCCCTGTTCCAGCGGCTTACGTGCCAGCCAGGCGCGTTTCGACAGGTTCACCAGATCCTGCTGGAAGTCAGCAAAGCCTGCGCCACCAATACGGCTGATCACGCCCTGGAAGCAGAGGTTGGCAACGTCGTCATGCAGACCGACCGCCTCAAACAGCTTCGAGCAGCGGTAAGAGGCGATGGTCGAGATGCCCATTTTGGACATGATCTTGTACAGACCTTTGTTGATGCCGTTACGGTAGTTCAGCATCACTGCACGGTAGTCTTTGTCGATCGCGCGGGTATCCACCAGGCGGGCCAGTGTTTCGTAGGCCAGATACGGGTAGATCGCCGTGGCGCCAAAGCCTAACAGCACCGCAAAGTGGTGCGGGTCGCGCGCGCTCGCAGTTTCAACGATGATGTTGGCATCGCAGCGCAGGCTCTTGTCCACCAGACGCGTCTGGATAGCCCCCACCGCCATGGGTGCAGGCACCGGCAGACGGTTTTTCGCGATGTTGCGGTCAGACAGCACCAGCAGAACGGTGCCGTTACGCACCATCTGCTCGGCTTTGTCGCACAGCGCGTTCACCGTCTCTTCGAGGCTCGTTTCGGTCACGTCGAAGGTGATATCGAGCGTGTCGGCGCGATAGTGCTCCTCGGTCATGGTGGTGAGCTGTTTGAAATCGGAGTACAGCAGGATCGGTGATTTAAAGGTCAGACGGTGCGCCTGGCCTTCGGCTTCACAGAATACGTTCATCTCACGGCCGATGCTGGTGGCCAGCGACATGACGTGGGCTTCGCGCAGCGGATCGATTGGCGGGTTGGTGACTTGCGCAAACTGCTGACGGAAATAGTCGTAAATAATGCGTGGCTGGCTGGAGAGCACAGCAAACGGGGTATCGTCACCCATTGAGCCGACCGCTTCCTGGCCGTTTTCGCCGAGCACGCGAATAACCGAGTCCAGCTCTTCCGCGCTGTAGTTAAACTGCTTCTGGAAGCTCGCGAGGGTGTCATCGTCCAGCTCGCGGCTACCCACTTCTTCGTCTGACAGATCTTCAAACGGCACCAGACGACGCACGTTTTTCTCCATCCACTCTTTGTACGGATGGCGGCTCTTCAGATCGTTGTCGGTTTCAGCAGAGTGCAGAATACGCCCACCGCGGGTGTCAATCACCATCAGCTCGCCCGGTCCGACGCGGCCTTTCTCGACCACTTCGTCTGGCTGGTAATCCCAGATACCCACTTCAGAGGCACAGGTGATGAGCTTGTCTTTGGTAATGACATAGCGCGCCGGACGCAGACCGTTACGGTCCAGGTTACAGGCGGCAAAACGTCCGTCGGACATAACGATGCCTGCCGGGCCATCCCACGGCTCCATGTGCATGGAGTTAAAGTCAAAGAACGCGCGCAGCTCAGGGTCCATATCCGGGTTGTTCTGCCAGGCCGGCGGTACAAGCAGACGCATGGCGCGTACGATATCCATACCGCCCGCCAGCAGCAGTTCCAGCATGTTATCCATTGAGCTGGAGTCCGAGCCGGTTTCGTTCACGAACGGCGCGGCATCGTGCAGGTCCGGGATCAGCGGGGTCTGGAACTTATAGGTACGGGCGCGGGCCCACTGGCGGTTACCGGTGATGGTGTTGATCTCACCGTTGTGCGCCAGGTAGCGGAACGGCTGAGCCAGCGGCCAGCGTGGAACGGTGTTGGTGGAGAAGCGCTGGTGGAACAGGCAAATGGCCGATTCCAGACGCAGATCCGCCAGGTCCAGGTAGAAGCGCGGCAGGTCAGCCGGCATGCACAGACCTTTATAGATGTTCACCAGGTTAGAGAGGCTACAGACGTAGAACTCTTTATCGTCCTGAAGACGTTTTTCAATGCGGCGGCGGGCAATAAACAGACGGCGTTCCATATCACGCGGACGCCAGCCCGCAGGCGCGTTGACGAAAATCTGTTCAATACGAGGCAGCGAGGAGAGGGCGATTTCACCGAGCACCCCTTCGTTGGTTGGCACATCGCGCCAGCCGACAATCGACAGGGTTTCACGCTGAAGTTCTTCTTCAACGATGCGGCGTGACGCGGCAGCTTTTTCAGGATCCTGATTCAGGAACAGCATACCGACAGCGTAGTTTTTGGCTAAACGCCAGCCGCGCTCTTCCGCCACGATGCGGAAGAAACGATCCGGTTTTTGCAGCAGCAGACCGCAACCGTCGCCGGTTTTACCATCGGCAAGGATGGCGCCACGGTGCTGCATACGGGCCAGTGCGTGAATAGCAGTACGCACTACCTTGTGGCTAGGTTCGCCTTCTATGTGGGCGATCAGGCCGAAACCACAGTTATCCTTCTCAAGGGATTTATCGTACAACATATCAGTGAACCTCCCCAGGCTCGTCGGGCTTCCCACTGAACTTTACCGTGGCGCACAGGCGCAGAAAGAGCATGGCGACGGGGTTAGCGTTTCATACGCGGACCTCCCATTCGCCCTCTTTTTCATCCTTTCGCGCAGGTAAACAAGTTTGAGGACTTGCTTCAGAGGGAATCTCAATTACTGCATAAATATGATGAGCAGGCCGCTCATCCAGAAAGCTTCCAGCGGATTTCCAACTTATCGGGAATTGGTACACAGGTCAAATGGCAATCTTATTTATACAAAAATGTGCTAAAGAGTGGTCATATTGTTGTTTTTATTGATGATTTCACTATTTTTACAACCACTTAAAGCGCCGGGAAGGTGCAGGGGAGTGTGATCTGACTCACTATATGAAAGCGGTATTATCAATGCAGCGTGCTGAAATGCAGATTTATAGCAGAATAATAATCTGGGGTGGCATTCAAACCCGCATAAAATCACTGTTTTTCAGACCTGGCGCTATAAATGAAAAAAACCATCAGAACATAAGGAAAAGTAATTACGTGCAGGGTGAATGAAATCTCGGTAATCGTGATTATTTATTCAAATAGATAAAGGCCGTCCAGGGCGATTGATCCAGGTCATCGCCGACAGAGGCTAAAAATGGCAGGCTTGTCCCCTTTCTTCGGGACGGTCTATCAGATTATGCAGTTACAGAAATTAGTCAATATGTTTGGTGGGGATCTTTTGCAGCGCTACGGCCAAAAGGTTCACAAACTGACGCTGCACGGCGGATTTAGCTGTCCGAACCGCGATGGCACCATCGGGCGTGGTGGCTGCACCTTCTGTAACGTGGCCTCGTTTGCTGATGAAGCTCAACAGCATAAATCTATCGCTGAACAGCTCGCCCATCAGGCGAGTCTGGTGAACCGCGCGAAGCAATATCTGGCCTATTTCCAGGCCTACACCAGCACGTGGGCGGAGGTGCAGGTGCTGCGCGCTATGTATCAACAGGCGGTTGCTCAAGCGAACATTGTCGGGCTGTGCGTGGGGACGCGTCCGGACTGCGTGCCGGACGCCGTGCTGGATTTACTTAGCGAGTACAAAGAGAAGGGCTACGAGATCTGGCTGGAGCTGGGCTTGCAGACCGCGCACGACAAAACCCTGCACCGTATCAATCGCGGGCATGATTTTGCCTGCTACCAGCGCACCACGCGTCTCGCCCGCGAGCGTGGATTAAAAGTCTGCTCGCATCTGATTGTCGGCTTGCCGGGAGAAGGGCAGCAGCATGGCCTTGAAACGCTGGAAAAAGTCGTCGAGACCGGCGTGGACGGCATTAAGCTGCACCCGCTGCATATCGTTACGGGAAGCATTATGGCGAAAGCCTGGGAAGCGGGGCGGTTAAGTGGTATCGAACTCGACGACTATACGGTGACGGCGGGGGAGATGATTCGCCACACGCCGCCGGAGATTGTTTACCACCGCATCTCGGCAAGCGCCCGCCGCCCAACGCTTCTGGCACCGCTCTGGTGTGAGAACCGCTGGACGGGGATACTGGAAATCGACCGCTATCTACAGGAGAACGGCGTACAGGGGTCGGCGCTTGGCCGCCCGTGGGTTCCACCGCTACCGGCGACGGCCGCCTAACAGACTTCCCAGCATGCCGCGCACTATCTGGTTGGTAATCTGACGCGTCGCGCTTTTTGCCATGGTCTGCACCACGCCATCGCGTTTGCCGCCGCGCGGCCCGGTGCTGCCGAACAGAATATCTTTCAGCCCGCCGAGAATGCCGTTGTCCACGGCTACAGATTGCCCTTTGGCGGCAGGCGCATTCTGCGATTCGGCAGTCGCTTGCACCCCTTTTTGCAGCATCTCGAACGCGGATTCGCGATCCACCTCGTCTTCATACTTCCCGTACACCGGGGAGTGGTTGATCAGGCCGTTGCGTTCATCGTCCGTTACTGGCCCCATGCGCGAGCAGGGCGCAATCACCATCGCGCGCTCGACAACTGTCGGGCTGCCTTTTGCATCGAGGAACGAAATCAGCGCTTCACCGGTGCCCAGCGCCTGAATGGCGGTTTCGGTATCAAAGGCCGGATTGGCACGCATGGTTTGCGCCGCGGCTTTCACCGCTTTCTGATCTTTTGGCGTAAAGGCGCGCAGGGCGTGCTGCACGCGGTTACCCAGTTGCCCCAGTACGTTGTCCGGAATATCCGACGGGTTTTGCGACACAAACCAGACCCCGACGCCTTTGGAGCGGATCAGGCGGATAACCTGTTCAATTTTATCCAGCAGCACCTGCGGCGCGTCGTTAAACAACAGGTGCGCTTCGTCAAAGAAGAACACCAGTTTGGGTTTTTCCAGATCGCCTGCTTCCGGCAGTTGTTCGTAGAGTTCAGAGAGCATCCACAGCAGGCTGGCGGCGTAGAGCTTCGGCATCTGGTAGAGCTTCTCTGCGCTCAGAATGTTGATGATGCCTTTGCCGCTGCTGTCGGTGCGCATCCAGTCTTTGATATCCAGCATTGGCTCGCCGAAGAAATGCTCGGCGCCCTGTTGCTCCAGCGTCAGGAGCCCGCGCTGAATGGCGCCCACCGAGGCGCTGCTGATATTGCCGTACTGGTTCTGGAAGGATTTGGCGTTATCGCCAATGTACTGGGTGATGGCGCGCAGATCTTTGAAGTCGAGCAGCAGTAAGCCCTGATCGTCGGCGATACGGAAAATAATGTTCAGCACCCCGGACTGCACGTCGTTAAGATTAAGCAGACGGGCCAGCAGCAAAGGGCCGAGGTCGGAGACGGTGGCGCGCACCGGATGCCCTTTTTCGCCGAAGATATCCCAGACCACCACTGGATTACCGTGCGGCGTCCAGTCCGTGATGCCGATATTTTTCAGGCGCTCGAGCAGTTTTTCTGACGCCGTGCCTTCCTGAGCCACCCCGGTTAAATCGCCCTTCACGTCAGCCATAAAAACCGGCACGCCAGCCTCGGACAACGACTCAGCCAGCTTTTGCAGGGTGACGGTTTTTCCCGTCCCGGTCGCGCCGGTGATCAGGCCATGACGGTTCGCCATCGCGGGCAGTAAAAACAGCTCTTTTTCCAGCGTCCTGGCGATTAACAATGGTGTACTCATGATGCACGTCCTCTCGTAGTCCTGGGTGGAGTATAGGCAACCTGACGGCAAAATGTCTGCGTAAATTCCTCACTTTGCGGCGCATTATCCAGTGCGGACTATGCTTTTGCATACGGTAAACAAAATTTTGGGAAACTATGTCCAGATTCTTTTTTAACGACCGCAAACAGCTTGTCAACGATGCCATTGAAGGCATACTTCTCTCCGCGCCGCACGGTAATCTCGTCAAACTGGATATCGATCCGGCCATCCGCGTGGTGGCACGCGGCGACTGGGATAAAAGCCGCGTGGCGGTGATCTCCGGTGGCGGCTCCGGCCATGAACCGGCACATGCCGGGTTCGTCGGTAAAGGCATGCTTACCGCAGCGGTGTGTGGCGATTTGTTCGCCTCCCCAAGCGTGGATGCGGTCCTCAATGCCATTGTGGCGGTGACGGGCGATCGTGGCTGCCTGCTGATTGTGAAAAACTACACCGGCGACCGGCTTAACTTTGGCCTGGCGGCGGAAAAAGCCAAACGCTACGGCCTGAAGGTGGAGATGGTTATCGTCGCGGATGATATTGCCCTGCCGGATAACAAGCAGCCGCGTGGTATCGCGGGAACGGCGCTGGTGCATAAGATTGCGGGATATGCGGCAGAGCAGGGGAAATCGCTAAACGACGTGCGGGATATAGCGCAACAGGCCTGCGATAACCTCTGGAGCCTGGGCGTGGCGATGCAAACGTGCAACCTGCCGGGCAGCGATGATGAAGAGGGGCGCATAAAACAAGGCCATGTCGAGCTGGGTTTGGGCATTCACGGCGAGCCGGGAGCTTCCGTCGTGGATACGCAAAACAGCAAAGCCATTATCGACACGCTGGTGACGCCGTTACGCGCGAAGGCGGGTGACGGGCGCTTTGCGGTGCTGATCAACAACCTCGGCGGCGTGTCAGCGCTGGAGATGGCTCTGCTCACCAAAGAGCTGGCGCATTCGGCGCTGAAAGAGAACATAGCGTATCTGATTGGCCCGGCGCCGCTGGTGAGTGCGCTGGATATGAAAGGCTTTTCTCTGACGCTGCTGAAGCTCAACGATTTCTTCGAGAAGGCGATTCACGCCGAGGTCGAGACGCTGGGCTGGCAGAAGCCCGTCGCGTTCGCGCCCCTGCGTACCGTCCCCCATAGCGCCCTTCGTGACCGCGTGGAATATACCCCATCGGACAATCCGCAGGTGAGCGAGGCCGTCGCTTCGGTAACGAAGACATTGATCCAGCTGGAAAACCGCCTCAACGCGCTGGATGCTAAAGTAGGCGATGGCGATACGGGCTCCACCTTTGCGCAAGGGGCGCGGGATATTGCGCAGCGACTTGAGGAGAACAACCTGCCCCTTAACGACGTGCCGACATTACTCCTGCTGGTGGGGGAGCGGCTGGCTACGGTAATGGGCGGGTCGAGCGGGGTGCTGATGTCGATCTTCTTCACGGCGGCAGGACAAAAGCTTCACGATGGACAGCCGCTACCAGAAGCATTGTTGAGCGGACTGGCGCAGATGAAGCAGTATGGCGGTGCAGATCTTGGGGATCGCACGCTGATCGACGCCCTGCAACCGGCGCTGGAGGCGTTAAGGGATGGCGATCTGCGGACGGCGGCGCAGGCTGCGCAGCAGGGCGCCGAAGCAACGGCAAAAATGGCGAAAGCCGGCGCGGGACGCTCGTCGTATGTCAATAAAGAGAACCTGGATGGGGTGATGGATCCGGGAGCGGTCGCGGTGGCAGAAGTACTTAACGTATTGGCGCGGCAGTGAAAGTAGGCCGGGTCAGGCGAAGCCGCCACCCGGCAAACTCACATCAGAAATCCGCTTTCAACACTACGCGGTAGCGGGCTTTGCCGTCGCGCACGTGCTGGATTGCTTCGTTGATTTTTGACATCGGATACAGTTCGGTGGTCGGCGCCACTTTTGTGCGTCCGGCAAACTTCATCAGCTTGCGTAACTCATATGGCGTGCCGGTAGCAGATCCGGATACGCTGCGATCGCCGCCGATCAGGGTAAACGCCGGAACCGGCAGCGGCTTCATCACCGCACCCACGGTGTGGAAGTTACCACCGTAGGCCAGGGCCTCAAAGTACGGCTGCCAGTCGAGATCGACGTTGACGGTGTTGATGATCAGGTCAAACTGGCCTGCCAGGGCGGTGAGCGCCTCGGGATCGCGACTGTTCACCACTTTATCCGCACCCATCGCCAGCACTTCCTGCTCTTTCGCCGGGTTAGAGCTGAACGCTGTCACTTCACAGCCCATCGCGTGCAGCAGTTTGATGGCAATATGCCCCAGCCCGCCAATACCGATCACGCCCACGCGGCTGGTGGCAGTTACGTGATGCATCAGCAGCGGTTTAAATACGGTGATACCGCCACACAGCAGCGGACCTGCTGATTCAATATCAATGCTGTCCGGCAGCGGGATAACCCATTGCCAGTCGGCGCGTAGTTTATCGGCGAAACCACCCTTGTTCAGGATGGTCGGCGTAGCGCCCTCAAGGCAGTTGATCTGGTTACCGCTAATACAGGCGTCGCAGTGGCCGCAGCTGCGTGCCGTCCAGCCGATACCCACGCGCTGGCCCACTTTCAGCCCTTTGTCCTGCGCGGCGCTGCCGAGCGCCACGACGCGGCCAATGACTTCGTGCCCGGCAACCAGCGGATAGCTGGAAAAGCCCCATTCATTGTCGATCATCGAGAGGTCTGAATGGCAGATCCCGCAGTAATCCACCTGTACTTCGACGTCTTCCGCTTTTAGTTCGCCCGCATCGTACTCGTACAGCTCAAGTTCTGCACCCGCCTGCGGTGCGGCGTAGCTTTTTATCTTCGACATCGCGTTTCCCCTGTTTTGGTGTGAACTGTGAGTGTAGAGCATTCAGTTTACAGACGCTTAACAGAAGACGGCAGGAACAAAACTTACAGACTTTTCAGCATCCTGACTTCGCAGTCCACGTGGCCCGTGCAGCCCAGTGGCGCATCGATATGCTTAAAGCCCAGATGCTCATACAGGCCAATGGCCTCTTTAAGGAAAGCGGTGGTTTCAAGGTAGCAACGTTTAAAGCCCTGTGAGCGTGCATGTTCCAGGGCGACCAGCGCCAGCTTTTTCGCCAGGCCTTGTCCGCGTATCGTTGGCAGGAAATACATTTTCTGGAGTTCACAGATATCCGGCTCGCTGCAGAGCAGGGGGGCAATGCCGCCGCCGCCCACGACCTGGCCGTCCTGCTCGATGACCCAATAGGCATGGCCCGGCTGGCTGTACAGCTGAAAAAGTTCGTCCAGATTGGGATCGGCCACGGTGTAGCCTTTGTCGGCGGTCAGGCCATATTCGGCCGATACCGTGCGGATAACGGCGGCGATAGCCGGGTTGTCCTGCTCAGTGATCCGACGCATTGTCGTCGCGACGGGGGTAATCACGCTCATAGCATTACTCATGACAAAAATTGACACACAACTGCTGTTAATAGCACCGCAGAAAGGGGAGTGCAAGCGAGGAGTTTTCAGGAAGGATACCCCTTACGCCCTGAAGCGTAAGGGGTAAAAGCATTACAGGGCTGCGATAACCGCCTGCTGCTCGATCAGTTTGGTCTTCGCATCGGCGAAGGCAACCAGACGCTCACGCTCTTTGGCGATGACCGCTTCCGGCGCGCGGGCCACAAAGCCTTCGTTCGCCAGTTTGCTTTCGATTTTGCCGATTTCCACGTCGACTTTCGCCACTTCTTTCGCCAGACGAGCCAGCTCAGCGTCTTTGTCGATCAGGCCCGCCATCGGGATCAACAGCTCCGCGCCGTCGATAATTTTGGTCACGGAAACCGGACCTTTATCATCGGCAGGCAGCACGGTGATGCTTTCCAGACGCGCCATGGTTTTCAGGAAGGTGTTGTTCTCGGTGACGCGACGAACGACAGCTTCGCTGCAACCGCGCAGCAGCAACACCAGTGGTTTACCCGGAGCGATGTTCATTTCCGCGCGGATGTTACGTACCGCAACGATCGCCTGTTTCAGCCACTCGGTATCCGCAGACGCGGCTTCATCCACTTTCGCGGCATCGAATGCCGGGAACGGCTGGAGCATGATGGTATCGGCGTTAATACCGGCAATCACCTTCACGCGCTGCCAGATGGTTTCGGTGATGAACGGAATGATCGGGTGCGCAAGGCGCAGCAGACCTTCCAGAACGGTAATCAGCGTATTACGCGTACCGCGCAGCTCTGCCTCAGTGCCGCCGTTCATGACCGGCTTCGCCAGCTCCAGATACCAGTCACAGAACTGGTTCCAGGTGAATTCGTACAGGATGCCTGCCGCGATGTCGAAGCGGTAGCTGTCCAGCGCGTCGCGGAACGCTTTCACCGTCTGGTTAAATTCCGCCAGGATCCAGCGGTCTGCCAGAGACAGGGTCATTTCGCCGCCGTTAAAGCCGCAATCCTGATCTTCGGTGTTCATCAACACGAAGCGGCTGGCGTTCCACAGCTTGTTACAGAAGTTACGGTAACCTTCGAGACGCTTCATATCCCAGTTGATGTCACGACCGGTGGAGGCCAGCGCCGCCAGGGTGAAGCGCAGGGCGTCGGTACCGTGAGATTCGATCCCGTTCGGGAACTGCTTCTCGGTACGCTTGCGGATTTTCTCCGCCAGCTGCGGCTGCATCATGTTGCCGGTACGTTTTTCCAGCAGCTCTTCCAGAGAGATACCATCAACCATGTCCAGCGGGTCGATAACGTTACCCTTGGATTTGGACATCTTCTGGCCTTCGTCGTCGCGGATCAGGCCGGTCATGTAGACGGTATGGAACGGAACCTGCGGCTTGCCATCTTCGTCTTTGATGAAGTGCATGGTCATCATGATCATGCGGGCAATCCAGAAGAAGATGATGTCGAAGCCGGAGACCATCACGCTGGTTGGGTGGAACTGACGCAGCGCGTCGGTGTTTTCCGGCCAGCCGAGGGTCGAGAAGGTCCACAGCGCGGAAGAGAACCAGGTATCCAGCACGTCTTCGTCCTGGCGCAGCGCAACGTCAGCGCCCAGGTTGTTTTCCTGACGCACTTCCTCTTCGGTGCGGCCAACGTAGACGTTGCCTTCATTGTCGTACCACGCCGGGATACGGTGACCCCACCACAGCTGACGGGAGATACACCAGTCCTGAATATCGCGCATCCAGGAGAAGTACATGTTTTCGTACTGCTTCGGCACGAACTGAATGCTGCCGTTCTCAACCGCTTCCACAGCCGGTTTCGCCAGCACGTCGGCACGCACGTACCACTGGTCGGTCAGCATTGGCTCGATAACTACGCCGCCACGGTCGCCGTACGGCACGGTCAGATCGTGAGGTTTAATCTCTTCCAGCAGGCCGAGCGCGTCAACGGCGGCTACGACGGCTTTACGCGCGGCAAAGCGCTCCAGCTTCTGGAACTCAGCCGGGATGTCGCTGGAATAAACGTCGGATTCGTTGCCTTTGGTGTCGTACACTTCTGCGCTTTCGCGGATATCGCCGTCGAAGGTCAGAATGTTGATCATCGGAAGTTGATGACGACGACCGACTTCATAGTCGTTAAAGTCGTGCGCCGGGGTAATTTTCACGCAGCCGGTGCCTTTTTCCATGTCGGCGTGTTCGTCGCCCACAATCGGAATACGGCGGTTCACCAGCGGCAGCACCACAAATTTGCCGATCAGATCTTTATAGCGCGGATCTTTCGGGTTAACGGCCACGCCGGTATCGCCCAGCAGGGTTTCCGGACGGGTGGTCGCCACCACCAGGTAATCTTTACCGTCTGCGGTTTTTGCACCGTCGGCCAGCGGATAGCGGATGTGCCACATGGAGCCTTTAGACTCGCGGTTTTCCACTTCCAGGTCAGAGATGGCGGTACGCAGTTTCGGGTCCCAGTTGACCAGGCGTTTGCCACGGTAAATCAGGTCTTCTTTGTACAGGCGCACGAAGACTTCTTTCACGGCGTTGGACAGGCCTTCGTCCATGGTGAAGCGCTCACGCTCCCAGTCCACGGAGTTGCCGAGACGGCGCATCTGACGGGTAATAGTGCCGCCGGATTCCGCTTTCCACTGCCAGATTTTGTCGATAAACGCGTCGCGACCGTAGTCGTGGCGGGTTTTACCCTCTTCAGCGGCAATTTTACGCTCAACCACCATCTGGGTCGCGATACCCGCGTGGTCAGTCCCCGCCTGCCACAGGGTGTTTTTACCCTGCATACGCTGGTAGCGGATCATGGTATCCATGATGGTCTGCTGGAAAGCATGCCCCATATGCAAACTGCCGGTGACGTTCGGCGGCGGGATCATGATGCAGAAGGACTCTTTGCTTTCGTCGCCGTTAGGCTTGAAATAGCCCTGCTGTTCCCAGTGCTCGTAAAGCGGCTGTTCGATATCGCGTGGGTTATATGTCTTTTCCATTATTTCCAGGTTGCCGTATTCAGGTTAAAACCGGCCAGGCGGTACGCTTTGTAGCGTTCGCGCGCCAGCTGTTTCAAAGATTCTTCGTAAGGGACAAAGTCTACCACTTCTGTGAAAGCGGTGGCAAAATCTGCAAAGTCTGTCCGCAGGCTAATGAGAATGTCGCGCGCGCTGCTGTTGCGTTTTTGCGGCCAGGCAATCTCCACCGGTGCCCCGCCGCGTGGACCTTCGCCCGACAGGTTATGCGGAACAAAACTCTCCGGCGGGCGCGCCCATAGCGCTTCATCCAGACGAATCGCCTGCTGCTCATCTTCACAGGCAATCAGGACGCGTTTACCTGCGCGCCAACGTTCTGCGGCAATTTCACACACCAGTTGTTCAACGGCGCTGAGGCCATCCTGATGGGTGTCATTGTCCAGAAGGTAGAACGTTGCATTCTTCATATATGGGGTTTCTTGTCGTGGATTTAAATGCAAAGCCGGGTGGCACTACGCTTACCCGGCCTACGGTTGAGTGACGTTGTAGGCCGGGTAAGGCGAAGCCGCTACCCGGCGTTTTTCATCACTCGTCGCCGTTAAAACCCGCGCGATTGAGCAGGAACTGCGACAGCAGCGCCACCGGACGTCCGGTCGCGCCTTTGGCTTTACCGGAGCGCCATGCGGTCCCCGCGATGTCCAGGTGCGCCCAGTTGTACTTGCGGGTGAAGCGCGCCAGGAAGCAGCCTGCGGTAATTGCGCCGCCAGGACGACCACCAATGTTCGCCATGTCCGCGAAGTTAGACTCCAGCTGTTCCTGGAACTCGTCCCCCAGCGGCAGACGCCACGCGCGGTCGCCAGCCTGTTCGGACGCGCCGATCAGCTCATGCGCCAGCGGATTGTGGTTCGACATCAGGCCGGTGATGTGATGCCCCAGCGCAATCACGCAGGCGCCGGTCAGGGTAGCTACGTCGATAACCGCTTCAGGTTCGAAACGCTCAACGTAGGTCAGCACGTCGCACAGCACCAGACGGCCTTCGGCGTCGGTGTTCAGCACTTCAACGGTCTGGCCGGACATGGTAGTCAGCACATCACCCGGGCGATAAGCGCGGCCGCCAGGCATGTTTTCGCAGCCCGCCAGCACGCCGATCACGTTGATGGGCAACTGAAGTTCCGCGACCATGCGCATGACGCCGTAAACCGCCGCCGCGCCACACATGTCGTACTTCATCTCATCCATGCCTTCTGAAGGCTTGATGGAGATACCGCCGGAGTCGAAGGTCAGCCCTTTGCCAACGAGCACGATCGGACGCGCGTCTTCAGACGGATTGCCTTTGTATTCGATGACCGACATCAGGGATTCGTTCTGGGAGCCGTTACCGACCGCCAGATAAGAGTGCATCCCCAGCTCTTTCATCTGCTGTTCGCCGATAACGCGGGTGATGACGTTCTTGCTGTAGGCGTCAGCCAGCTGGCGCGCCTGTGACGCCAGGTAAGCGGCGTTACAGATGTTTGGTGGCATATTGCCAAGATCTTTTGCCGCTTTAATACCGGCAGCAATCGCCAGACCGTGCTGAATGGCGCGCTCGCCGCTGGTCAGCTCGCGACGGGTCGGCACGTTAAAGACCATTTTACGCAGCGGGCGACGCGGCTCGCTTTTGGTGGTCTTCAACTGATCAAAGCTGTAGAGGCTCTCTTTTGCGGTTTCGACGGCCTGGCGTACTTTCCAGTACGTGTTGCGGCCCTTAACGTGCAGCTCCGTGAGGAAGCAGACGGCTTCCATCGAACCAGTATCATTCAGTGTATTAATGGTTTTCTGAATAACCTGCTTGTACTGGCGCTCATCAAGCTCACGTTCTTTACCGCAGCCAATCAGCAGAATACGCTCGGACAGGACGTTTGGAACGTGGTGCAGCAACAGGGTCTGCCCTGGTTTGCCTTCCAGTTCGCCACGGCGCAGCAGGGCGCTGATATAGCCGTCGCTGATTTTATCGAGTTGCTCGGCGATCGGGGAGAGTCGGCGTGGTTCAAAGACGCCCACAACGATGCAGGCACTCCGCTGTTTCTCCGGGCTACCGCTTTTTACACTGAACTCCATGCACTACGCTCCTGAATCTTAAAGACAACGGCGGCGGCTACGGATAGAATTGAAACCTTTCGTAACTCATGTCCGCCGTTGTGGTGACTTCGTGTTAATCTTACGTTACTACGGTTTCGACACGTCAATAAATGTCATGAAGCGCGAATCCGCCGGGTTTTTTAATCTTAGCGATGATTTCGACGACTCAAGAGAATAAATGACGTTTAAGCCATGAAACAAGCTAAATTCCTGCATAAGACGAGTTTTAACGGGCGTATTTAAAGTGATAATCATAAGATATCTGGTTCGGGAGACGCTGAAGAGCCAACTGGCGATCCTCTTTATCCTCCTTCTGATCTTTTTCTGTCAGAAGCTGGTCAGGATCCTCGGCGCGGCAGTTGATGGCGAAATCCCAACGAATCTGGTGCTTTCCCTGCTCGGGCTTGGCGTGCCGGAAATGGCGCAGCTTATCCTGCCGTTAAGCCTGTTCCTTGGTCTGCTGATGACCCTGGGTAAGCTCTATACCGAAAGTGAAATCACCGTGATGCATGCCTGCGGCCTCAGTAAGGCCGTATTGGTAAAGGCAGCCATGGTGCTGGCGCTGTTTACGGGCATTGTTGCCGCGGTTAACGTCATGTGGGCGGGGCCGACCTCGTCCCGTCATCAGGATGAGGTGCTGGCGGAAGCAAAAGCTAACCCGGGGCTGGCGGCTCTGGCGCAGGGGCAGTTCCAGCAGGCGACCGACGGTAACTCCGTGCTGTTTATCGAAAGCGTCGATGGCAGCCGCTTCAATGACGTGTTTCTTGCTCAACTGCGCCCGAAAGGTAACGCTCGCCCTTCTGTGGTAGTGGCGGACTCCGGTCAGCTGGCGCAGCGTAAAGACGGCTCTCAGGTTGTCACGCTGAACAAAGGAACGCGTTTCGAAGGCACGGCTATGCTGCGTGACTTCCGTATCACCGATTTCCAGAACTACCAGGCCATCATTGGTCACCAGGCCGTCGCGCTCGATCCAACGGATACTGAGCAGATGGATATGCGCACCTTAATGAATACTGATACCGATCGTGCGCGTGCTGAACTGCACTGGCGTATCACGCTGGTATTCACCGTATTTATGATGGCGCTGATGGTGGTTCCGTTGAGCGTGGTAAACCCGCGCCAGGGCCGCGTGCTGTCGATGCTGCCAGCGATGCTGCTGTATCTGGTGTTCTTCCTGCTGCAAACCTCAATCAAGTCTAACGGCGGGAAAGGAAAAATTGACCCGATGATCTGGACCTGGGTCGTGAATGGTTTGTATCTGCTGCTGGCAGTCGGACTCAACTTGTGGGACACGGTGCCTGTGCGTCGTCTTCGTGCCCGGTTTACGCGTAAAGGAGCCATCTAATGCAGGCGTTTGGCGTACTTGACCGCTATATCGGTAAAACAATTTTTACCACCATCATGATGACCCTTTTCATGCTGGTGTCGCTCTCGGGCATTATCAAATTTGTCGACCAGCTGAAAAAAGCCGGGCAGGGGAGTTACGACGCGTTGGGCGCCGGGATGTACACCCTGCTCAGCGTACCAAAAGATGTGCAGATCTTCTTCCCGATGGCGGCCCTGCTGGGTGCGCTGCTGGGCCTGGGGATGCTGGCTCAGCGTAGCGAACTGGTGGTGATGCAGGCATCGGGCTTTACCCGTATGCAGGTTGCGCTGTCGGTGATGAAAACCGCGATCCCGCTGGTGCTGCTGACCATGGCGATCGGCGAATGGGTCGCGCCGCAGGGCGAACAGATGGCGCGTAACTACCGTGCTCAGGCGATGTACGGCGGTTCTCTGCTCTCCACGCAGCAGGGATTATGGGCGAAAGATGGCCAGAACTTCGTCTATATCGAACGCGTGAAAGGGGATGACGAGCTGGGTGGCGTGAGTATCTATGCTTTCAATAACGATCGTCGTTTGCAGTCAGTGCGTTATGCCGCCTCTGCTAAATTTGATGCAAACAACAAGCTGTGGCGGTTATCCCAGGTTGATGAATCTGACCTGACTAACCCGAAACAGATCACCGGTTCGCAGACCGTTAGCGGTACCTGGAAAACCGACCTGACGCCGGACAAGCTCGGCGTCGTGGCGCTTGATCCCGATGCGCTCTCCATCAGCGGTCTGCATAACTACGTGAAGTATCTGAAATCGAGCGGGCAGGATGCGGGGCGTTACCAGCTCAACATGTGGAGCAAAATCTTCCAGCCGCTGTCCGTGGCGGTGATGATGCTGATGGCGCTGTCGTTCATCTTTGGACCGCTACGTAGCGTGCCGATGGGGGTTCGCGTGGTAACCGGTATCAGCTTTGGTTTCGTGTTCTATGTCCTCGATCAGATTTTTGGTCCGCTGACGCTGGTGTATGGCATTCCGCCAATTATCGGCGCGCTGTTGCCGAGCGCCAGTTTCTTCCTGATCAGCCTCTGGATGCTGCTAAAACGCTCCTGATAAACCTTCTTCCTCGCTCCCGCTTGCCCGGGGGCGAGGCTAATCTCCTGTTTCACCCCGCACTTTTTCTCACAACCTTCAACGCCTCGCCGTGAATTTGAGTATTATTGAGCGATAAAGTCGTGAAGGGATCCTCTATGAAGCAAATTCGAATGCTGGCCCAGTACTACGTGGACCTGATGATGAAGCTCGGGCTGGTGCGTTTTTCCATGCTGCTGGCGCTGGCGCTGGTCGTTCTGGCCATCGTCGTGCAAATGGCCGTGACCATGGTTCTGCATGGTCAGGTCGAGAGCATCGACGTGATCCGCTCTATTTTCTTTGGCCTGCTGATCACCCCATGGGCGGTCTATTTCCTCTCCGTGGTGGTTGAGCAGCTGGAAGAGTCCCGACAGCGTTTATCGAAACTGGTGGATAAGCTGGAAGAGATGCGCGAGCGCGATCTTAAACTCAACGTTCAGCTCAAGGACAACATTGCCCAGCTGAATCAGGAAATTTCAGACCGTGAGAAGGCGGAAGCCGAGCGTCAGACCACGCTGGAGCAGCTGAAAATTGAGATGAAAGAGCGTGAGGTCACGCAGATCCAGCTTGAACAGCAATCCTCTTTCCTGCGCTCGTTCCTCGATGCGTCGCCGGATCTGGTGTTCTACCGTAATGAAGATAAAGAGTTCTCCGGCTGTAACCGGGCCATGGAACTGTTGACCGGGAAAAGCGAAAAGCAGCTGATCCACCTGAAACCTCAGGATGTCTATTCCGAAGAGGCGGCGGCAAAAGTGATGGAGACAGATGAAAAGGTCTTCCGTCATAACGTCTCGTTGACCTATGAGCAGTGGCTGGATTATCCCGACGGGCGCAAAGCCTGCTTTGAAATCCGCAAAGTGCCTTATTACGACCGGGTGGGTAAACGTCATGGTCTGATGGGCTTTGGCCGTGATATCACCGAGCGTAAGCGATATCAGGATGCGCTGGAGCGCGCCAGCCGGGATAAAACAACCTTCATCTCCACCATCAGCCATGAGCTTCGTACGCCGCTAAACGGTATTGTGGGGCTGAGCCGCATTCTGCTGGATACCGACCTGACCAGTGAGCAGGAAAAATACCTCAAAACGATCCACGTTTCGGCGGTCACGCTGGGCAATATCTTCAATGATATTATCGACATGGATAAGATGGAGCGCCGTAAGGTTCAGCTCGACAACCAGCCGGTTGATTTTACCGGCTTCCTCGCGGACCTGGAGAACCTGTCAGGTTTGCAGGCCCAGCAGAAAGGGTTGAGCTTCGTGATGGAACCGACGCTGCCGCTGCCGCATAAAGTGGTGACGGACGGCACGCGTCTGCGTCAGATCCTGTGGAATCTCATCAGCAACGCCGTGAAGTTTACCCAGAAGGGACAGGTTGCGGTGCGCATTCGCTATGATGAGGGGGACATGCTGCACTTTGAAGTTGAGGACTCGGGTATCGGCATTCCTCAGGATGAGCAGGATAAGATCTTCGCCATGTATTATCAGGTTAAAGACAGCCACGGCGGTAAACCGGCGACCGGCACGGGCATTGGCCTGGCGGTGTCGAAACGTCTGGCGAAAAGTATGGGTGGGGATATCACCGTTGCCAGCCAGCCGGGTAAAGGCTCCACCTTTACGCTTACCGTCCACGCCCCTGCTGTTGCTGAAGAAGTGGAAGATACGTTTGAGAACGACGATATGCCGCTTCCAGCCCTGCACGTCCTGCTGGTTGAAGATATTGAGCTGAACGTCATTGTCGCCCGGTCGGTACTGGAAAAACTCGGTAACAGCGTGGATGTCGCGATGACCGGCAAAGCCGCGCTGGAGATGTTCACGCCGGGCGAGTACGACCTGGTGCTGCTCGATATTCAGCTACCGGACATGACCGGGCTGGATATCTCCCGCGAGCTGACGCACAAATATGCTCCTGACGAGCTGCCGCCTCTGGTTGCGTTGACCGCAAACGTGTTGAAAGATAAAAAAGAGTACCTCGAGGCCGGTATGGACGACGTGCTCAGCAAGCCGCTGGCAGTACCTGCCCTGACGGCGATGATCAAGAAGTTCTGGGATACCTGTGATGAAGAGGAGAGCACCATGACGTCTGTTGATAGCGCCAAAACCCAAACGATACTGGATACCGCCATGCTGGAGCAGTATATCGATCTGGTGGGACCCAAACTGATCACCGATGGCCTGGCCGTGTTCGAAAAAATGATGCCGGGCTATCTGAACGTGCTCGAATCCAACCTGACGGCGCGTGACCAGAAGGGCATCGTCGAAGAGGGACATAAAATCAAAGGCGCAGCTGGTTCAGTCGGGTTACGCCATCTCCAGCAACTGGGCCAACAGATTCAGTCGCCTGATTTACCTGCCTGGGAAGATAACGTAGGTGATTGGGTTGAAGAGATGAAACAAGAGTGGCAAAACGATGTGGCAGTGCTGAAAGCCTGGGTAGAATCCCGAAAAAAATGACCCCGGCTATACCGGGGTGCGCGAATACTGCGCCAACACCAGGGAAATCGTGGCTGCGCCTGATTTTTATGGGTTGTTTTCGCATGGACGCCGCCTGAAAATTAAGGCCGCACGCAGATAAGATAGCAAATCTTAAACAGTTTGTTACATGAATCAGTGAAATGTGTGAAGCATAGCGTTTTAATCAGAATTTTTAATGTGCTTCAGCGAGTTGCATAGAAGGATCGTCAGAATGAAGAAGGTGGGTGTCGTGCTGAGCGGATGTGGCGTTTACGATGGTTCAGAGATACATGAAACCGTATTAACGCTGCTGGCATTATCGCGCCAGGGGGCCGACGTTATCTGCTTCGCTCCGGATAAAACGCAGGCAGACGTGGTTAATCATCTTACCGGCGAGCCAATGGCGGAAAGCCGTAACGTGCTGATTGAAGCGGCGCGTATTGTGCGCGGGGATATTCATCCGCTGGTACAGGCCGATGCGGCTGAGCTAGATGCGCTCATCGTGCCGGGCGGCTTTGGCGCGGCGAAAAACCTGAGCACGTTTGCAACGCAAGGCGCGGCGTGTCAGGTCGAGCCCGATTTGAAAGCGCTATCGCTGGCGATGCATGCGGCGGGTAAGCCGCAGGGCTTTATCTGCATTGCGCCAGCCATGCTGCCGAAAATTTTTGATTTCCCGCTGCGGCTCACGATCGGAACCGACTTTGATACTGCTGAAATTGTCGAAGATATGGGCGGCGAACACGTGCCATGTCCGGTAGACGACATTGTGGTGGATGAGGACAATAAAATCGTCACCACGCCGGCGTATATGCTGGCGCAGAACATTGCCGAGGCTGCTGCAGGCATTGAAAAGCTGGTGGACAGAGTGCTGGTTCTTACCGAATGAGCCGTAAATTATCCCCTGGCGGGTGGTTAAAACGGATCCTGCTGCGTATTGTGCTGGTCCTGGCCGTTTTTTGGGGCGGAGGCATTGCGCTGTTCAGCATCCTGCCCGTCCCGTTCTCGGCCGTGATGGCAGAGCGGCAGATTAGCGCCTGGCTCTCGGGTGATTTTGGCTATGTTGCCCACTCAGACTGGGTCGGCATGGATGAAATCTCCCCGTGGATGGGGCTGGCGGTCATTGCGGCAGAAGATCAGAAATTCCCGGAGCACTGGGGTTTTGACGTGGCGGCTATCGAGAAGGCGCTGGATCATAATGAACGTCATGAAAACCGCGTCCGCGGTGCGTCGACGCTTTCTCAGCAGACGGTAAAAAATCTGTTCTTATGGGACGGTCGCAGCTGGGTGAGAAAAGGGCTGGAGGCCGGGCTGACGCTGGGCGTCGAGACGGTGTGGAGCAAAAAACGCATTTTGACCGTCTACCTGAATATCGCGGAGTTTGGTGACGGCGTGTTTGGCGTCGAATCGGCATCGCAGCGCTATTTTGGCAAGCCCGCCAGCAGGCTGACTATGTCCGAAGCGGCACTGCTTGCCGCCGTGCTGCCGAACCCGCTGCGTTTTAAGGCCAGCGCGCCGTCAGGCTACGTGCGAAGCCGCCAGGCGTGGATTATGCGCCAGATGCGTCAGCTGGGTGGGGAAGGGTTTATGGAGCGAAATAATCTTATGTAAAGCGGGTAAGCGCAGCGCTACCCGCCGACGTGGCGAACGTTAATCTTCGTCAAACCCGGCGTTAAACAGGGCAATCACTGCCGCCAGCGCTTCTTCTTCCTGCGGGCCGGTGGCTTCAACTTCAATCTGGCGGCCTTTGGCAGAATCCAGCATCAGCAGCGCAATCACGCTGTTGGCTTCTGCCTCGGTTCCCTCATCGTTGCGCAGCAGCACCTCAGCATCAAAACCCTGCATCAGTTCAAACAGCTTCATCGCCGGGCGCGCATGCATGCCCAGCTTATTGGTGATTTCGACGGTCTGTTTTACGGTCATGTTTTACGTTTTTCCAGCGTGCGATGACGGGACTGAACGTTCTTCCCGCGTGAGCGGAAGTAATCGGCCAGCTGTTCGGCAATGTAGACCGAACGATGTTTACCGCCGGTACAGCCAATCGCCACCGTCAGGTAGCTACGATTGTTTGTCTCCAGCATAGGTAACCATAGCTCAAGGTAGCTTCGCGTCTGGTAGATAAAATTGTGTACTTCTGTGTGTCGGTCGAGGAACGCCGCCACCGGCTTATCCAGACCGGTCATCGGACGCAGTTTCGGATCCCAGTGTGGGTTCGGCAGGAAACGCACATCAAAAACGTAATCCGCATCGATAGGGATACCGTGCTTAAAGCCGAAGGATTCAAACACCATCGTCAGTTCGCGCTCGCGCTTGCCGAGTAAGCGCGTACGCAGCATTTCCGCCAGCTCGTGGACGGACATTTCAGAGGTGTCGACAATCAGGTCGGCCCGGGAACGCAGCGGCTCAAGCAGATCGCTCTCTTTATCGATGGCGCTTTCCAGCGAAAGATTTTTACTGGAGAGCGGATGCAAACGACGTGTATCGCTGTAACGGCGGATCAGCGTGTTGCGGTCAGCGTCCAGGAACAAGAGCTGAGGCGAGAAGCACTCCGGCAGGCTGTTCATTGCCTGCTCGAAGATTTCCGGCGATTCCGGCATGTTACGCACGTCAATACTGACAGCGGCAGAGATTTGCCTGTCCGCCAGCGTCCGCGCCAGATCGGGTAACAGCACTACCGGCAGGTTATCTACGCAGTAAAATCCCATGTCTTCCAGCGCGCGCAGGGCCACGGACTTCCCGGACCCCGAACGACCGCTGACGATCATCAGCACCATGTTCCGTTTCTCCTCAGGGAAGCCGTTCTGAAGGCCCTTTCCCGATTATGCCTCATCCTGATTGCCTTCTGCTTCAGTGATAATTTGATAAAGCTCTTCATCACTTTGAGCTGAGCGCAGTCGACGACAAATGGTTTTATCCGCCAGACGTTTGGCAACCAGCGACAGCGTGTGCAGGTGGGTTTTGGTCTGATCGGCAGGAACCAGCAGCGCGAAGAGCAGATCCACAGGCTGGTTATCGATGGCGTCAAAAGCGATAGGCGTTTCCAGTTGCACAAACACCCCCACGGCACGCAGCGTATCTTCTTCCAGCTTGCCATGCGGGATCGCAATGCCATTGCCGATGCCGGTACTGCCCATTTTTTCACGGGTCAGAATGGCTTCAAACACGATCTGCGGCGGCAGACCCAGCTGTTTTGCGGCCAGCTCACTGATGATTTCCAGCGCACGTTTTTTGCTCTGGCAGTGAACGCCACTGCGGGTACAATCCTGGTTAAGGACATTGCTCAGTTGAAGAGCGGAATCGTTGTTTATCATAATTTCACCTAAGCGCTAACTGTACAAATGGCCTGTTGTGTTTCACAACAGGCCGTCCTGCACCCGTTAACTGCCCGGACAATTAGTGTTGTTTCAGTTTATCTTTATGTTTATTGAGCTGTCTCGCAAGCTTATCAATCAAGCCGTCGATAGCCGCGTACATGTCTTGCCCTTCCGCACTGGCATGAAGTTCCCCTCCGTTGACGTGCAGGGTCGCATCCGAGATATGCGTCACTTTCTCCACTTTCAACACAACATAGACCTGGTTGATCCTCTCGAAATACTGCTCGAGTTTCGCGAACTTAGCGTTTACAAAATCGCGTAAAGCCTCAGTAATTTCGACGTTATGTCCGGTGATATTGAGCTGCATAGTGTCTTCCTTATCGGTTGTGTCAAACCAGTTGTTTACGCTGGTTAGACGGCGGAATGGATAAAGACTCTCGATACTTCGCGACAGTACGGCGTGCCACCATAATACCCTGATCGGACAGCATGGTGGTTAACTTACTGTCACTGAGTGGCTTCGCGGGGTTCTCCGCGGCGATCAACTTCTTCACCAGTGCGCGAATAGCCGTTGACGAGGCTTCGCCGCCGCCTTCGGTGTTCACGTGGCTGGAGAAGAAATACTTAAGCTCAAAAATACCGCGTGGGCTGTGCAGATACTTCTGCGTGGTCACGCGGGAAATGGTTGATTCATGCATCTCGACGGCCTGGGCGATGTCCGCCAGCACCATCGGTTTCATAAACTCTTCGCCCTGCTCAAAGAATGCCTGCTGCTGTTCGACAATACAGCGGCTGACGCGCAGCAGCGTGTCATTACGGCTTTCCAGACTCTTAATCAACCAGCGTGCTTCCTGAAGGTTGCTGCGAATGTATTGATTATCAGCGTCGTTACGGGCGCTGGTGCACATGGAGGCGTATTGCTGGTTGATTTGCAGGCGAGGAATGCTATCGGCGTTCAGTTCAACGACCCAGCGGCCATTGTGTTTTCTCACCAGCACATCAGGAATAACGTATTCCGGTTCGCTGGTCTGGATAGATTGCCCCGGACGCGGATCGAGTGACTGGATCAGATTCACCGCTTCCTTCAGCACCTCTTCTTTGAGGCGCGTGACGCGCATCAGGGTGCGGAAGTCGTGATTTGCCAGCAAATCCAGATGCTCGCTGATGATGAGCCGGGCTTCGTCAATCCACGGTGTCTCTTTGGCAAACTGCGAAAGCTGGATCAGAAGGCAGTCGCGCAGATCTTTCGCGGCGACGCCAATCGGGTCGAAACGCTGAACGCGTTTCAGGACGGCTTCGATCTCTTCCAGTTCAATCTCGTCATCGCCGATGCTTTCCAGAATCTCGTCCAGCGTCACGGTCAAATAGCCCGTGTCGTCAACGGCATCGACAATCGAGGTGGCAATGGCGCGATCGGTATCGGAGAAAGGCGTCAGCTCCACCTGCCACATCAGGTAGTCCTGAAGCGACTGGGTAGTTTCGCCCTGGTAGACCGGGAGTTCATCGTCCTGGTAATCTGCACGCGTCCCGGAAGGGGTACCCGCGGTGTAGATTTCATCCCAGCTGGCATCCAGCGGCAGTTCCTCCGGCATCTCTTTCTGTTCGAGCGCATCTACGGAGTCGAGCGTTTCTGTGTCCTGCGTCTGCTGAGCGTCTACCTCGTCATGAAGATCGGTTTGCTCCAGCAGCGGATTGCTGTCCAGCGCCTGCTGGAGCTCCTGCTGGAGTTCTAACGTGGACAGCTGCAACAGACGGATTGCCTGCTGGAGCTGCGGCGTCATGGCCAGTTGCTGGCTGAGCCGTAATTGCAAACCTTGCTTCATGTTCAGAGCGTTTTTCTCCGGTTCGGCGTGACTTAACCTCTACCCTATCAGAGTCTGAAGTCTTCCCCAAGGTACACGCGCTTAACATGCTCATCTTCGAGGATTTGCTGCGGCGTACCGTGGGCAATCAGATGGCCCTGGCTCACTATGTAGGCGCGCTCACACACGGCCAGCGTTTCACGAACGTTGTGGTCCGTGATCAGCACGCCAAGCCCGCTGTCGCGCAGGTGCTCAATAATACGTTTGATATCGATAACGGAGATGGGGTCAACGCCCGCAAACGGTTCATCCAGGAGGATAAATTTCGGGTTTGCTGCCAGCGCGCGCGCAATCTCAACGCGGCGGCGTTCACCACCGGACAGCGCCTGACCGAGGCTGTCACGCAGATGTTCGATATGAAACTCTTCCATCAGCTCGTTCGCACGGTCAGTGCGCTGCTCGCTGGTCAGATCGTCACGGATCTGGAGCACGGCCATCAGGTTGTCGAACACGCTTAAGCGGCGGAAGATGGAGGCTTCCTGCGGCAGATAGCCGATGCCACGACGCGCGCGGGCATGCAGTGGCAGCAGACTGATATCTTCATCATCGATGATGATGTTGCCGGCGTCACGCGGGACGATGCCCACCACCATGTAGAAAGTCGTGGTTTTACCCGCCCCGTTAGGGCCAAGCAAACCCACGATTTCGCCGGAGTTGACGGTCAGACTGACATCTTCGACGACGCGGCGGCCCTTATACGCTTTCGCGAGGTTTTTTGCAGTTAAAGTTGCCATAACGAATTAGTTACTCTTTTTCTGTGCCGGAGCCTGGCCGTTGTTCTTGTCCTGCAATTGCGAAGGCACAAGAACGGTCGTGACGCGTTTGCCTTTTTCACTGGAGGCCTGCATTTTCTGCTCTTTCACCAGATAAGTGATCTTGTCGCCTTTGATATTGCTGTCCAGCTGTTCCAGGTAAGCATTACCGGTCAGGATGACCAGATCCTTCGCCAGTTCATAGTGCATATGCGAGGCATGGCCTTTCACCGGCTTGCCGTTGTCCTGCATCTGGTAGAAGGTGGCCGGGTTGCCATAACCATCGATAATCTCTTTGCCCTGCTCGCCGCCCGGTCGGGTAACGACCACTTTGTCGGCGTTGATTTTGATGGTGCCCTGGGTCATGACCACGTTGCCGGTAAAGGTGACGACGTTACCCTGCATATCCAGAGACTGGGTATCGGATTCAATATGAATCGGCTGTTCGGTATCGCCAGTCACAGCAAGCGCGGGAAGACTGGCCGCCAGCAGCGCGCTGGCGATAACAACTTTAAGGCTGAGTTTGTTTGTTTTGAATTTCATAGGAGGTTCTAACCTTTTCAATCAGCTCGGCGTTTTTGCTGCGTAAGTTCCCGCGCATTCTTAAACCGCTGGAATTAAATGTTGTGCCATACAGGGTGACTAAATCCTGCGACGTGACATCCTGGGTGACCAGGTTGATCTGGGCGTTATCCGTCGTAATTTTTCGCAGTTGCGCGTCAGCGGTCAGGGCGTTGACTTCAACGTGACCATACAGGTAAAGCATACGGTCATTTGTCAGTTTTGCCCGGTCAGACTTGATAGACCACGTCGGCACTTTGTCCGTATCAAAGGTGGTCATGACCGGTTGGGTAAACCACGAAGTACCGTCATCTGAAAAATATTCTACATGCTGAGCAACGAGGCGATAGTTCAGCGCGCCTTCCGGGCTATAGACCACGGTGTCGCTGTGATCGCTTTTATAGGTCGGGTCGCTCGTGTTAACCACTTCCGCTTGCGTATCTTCGCGGTCAGCGAGGTTTACGCCAATCAGTACCAGGGCGACAAGCGCAAGCAGAATGATAACCCAACGTCTGGTTTTACTCATATCGATTGCCCTTTCGCCTCATCAAGCTTGCCCTGCGCCAGCAGAAGCAGATCGCAGACTTCACGGACGGCGCCGCGGCCACCGTGAATATGGGTAACATAATCAGCACGCGGGATCAGCAGCGGGTGCGCGTCAGCCACGGCGATGCTCAGACCCACCTCCGCCATGACTGGCCAGTCGATCAAATCATCCCCGACGTATGCCACATTCTCTGGTGCAATGGCCAGTTTTCCCAACAGATCCCGGAAGGCTACCATCTTATCAGACTGCCCCTGATAGAGATGGGTAATGCCCAGCGTTTCACACCGATCTTCTACCAGTTTAGCTTTCCGCCCGGTGATGATTGCAACTTCAATACCGGACGTGAGCGCACAGCGGATACCGTAACCGTCGCGAACGTTAAAGGCTTTCAGCTCTTCGCCGTTATTGCCCATATAAATCAGACCGTCGGAGAGCACACCATCCACATCGAGGATCAGCAGGCGGATATTTTCCGCCTTTGCCATCATGTGGGCGCTCACCGGGCCATAACAGGTTGCAAGGGATGCACCCGCATTACTCATTGTCTTATCCTTCATTACACTACGCCAGCGCGCAGCAGATCATGCATATGTACCACACCCAGCAGTTGGTCGCCATCGGCAACCATCACTGAGGTAATATGACGGGACTGCATCAGGTTCAGTACATCTACCGCCAGCGTGCCCGGACGGACGCGGATCCCGCCTGGTGTCATTACATCAGCGATGCCCAGCGTTCGGACATCCACACCCATATCGAATACCCGGCGCAGGTCGCCGTCGGTGAAAATGCCCTGAATTTTCATCAGATCGTCGCAGATAACCGTCATGCCCAGGTTTTTACGGGTGATCTCCAGTAACGCGTCGCGCAAAGAGGCCTCTTTGCTGACGTGCGGGATCTCATCCCCGGTGTGCATAATATCGTTGACCCGCAGCAGCAGTTTGCGCCCGAGCGCGCCGCCGGGGTGAGACAGGGCGAAATCTTCTGGCGTAAAACCGCGGGCTTCCAGCAGCGCAACGGCAAGGGCATCGCCCATCACCAGCGCGGCGGTTGTGCTGGAGGTCGGCGCCAGCCCCAGCGGACAGGCTTCTTTCGGCACCTTCACGCACAGGTGAATATCTGCCGCACGCGCCATGCTGCTTTCCGGGCGGCTGGTCATGCAAATCAGCGGTACGTGCAGACGCTTCAGCACCGGGATCAACGCCAGGATTTCATTCGATTCCCCGGAGTTGGACAGCGCAATAACCACGTCCTGCGGCGTAACCATGCCGAGGTCACCGTGCGCGGCTTCACCGGGATGAACGAAGAATGACGACGTGCCGGTACTGGCAAAGGTCGCCGCCATTTTGCGCCCGATATGGCCGGATTTGCCCATCCCCATCACCACGACTTTACCGGCGCAGTAGAACATCTTCTCACAGGCCAGACTAAAATCCTGATTAATGTACTGATCTAACTGCGCCAGACCTTCACGTTCAATCTCCAGAACGTCTTTGCCTGCTTTCTGAAAGTCAAAACCCGGCTGCAATTCTATTTGCGACATAATGCGTTTCCGTTTACCCAGAGAGAAGTGGCGAGAGCCAGTACAGCATCGCCAGCCATACGATAAATCCACCCGTCAGCAGCGCGCCCGCGCCTTTGCCGATCTGCTCTTTTCGCCGCCAGCAGAGCAGGGCGAAAATTACGCTGACCAGTAGCATCACACCGTAATCGCGCGTGAAGACCATAGGGTTAAACGGCCCCGGTGAGATTAATGCCGGCAGCCCCGTCACGATCGCGATATTGAAAATATTCGAGCCAATGATATTGCCAATGGCGATATCATCTTCCCCTTTACGCGCCCCGGCGATGGCGGTAGCCAGTTCTGGCAGGCTGGTGCCGATGGCGATGACCGTCAGACCGATTGTCAGTTCGCTCATCGCAAACGCGTTCGCCAGCACCGTCGCGTTATCGACCACCATCCGCGTGGCCATTGGCATTATAATCAGCGCGACGCCCAGCCACAGCAGGGCGACGGGTAAGGTCCCTTCCCGTGGCAGCTCGGCGAGATGCTCACGCGTGAGGCTATCATTACCCTGTTTTTCCGCCAGACGTGCGATCTTCACGCTGTAAAGCAACCAGATCACGGCCAGGGCGAGCAGGAATATACCGTCACCGACGCTCAGCACCCCGTCATAAAGCACATAGCCTGCCAGCAGACTGACGACTAACATTAGCGGCAATTCACGACGCAAAACATCGGAATGTACGCGAAATGGATGCAGTAATGCGGCTAAGCCTAAAATCAGCAAGATATTGACGATGTTAGAGCCAATCGCAGTGCCAATAGCGAGGTCGACCTGGCCATGCAACGAGGCTGAAACAGAAACGATGATTTCAGGAAGCGATGTGCCTACACTGACCACCGTCATCCCAATAATGATGGGCGGCATGCCAATGAGTCGACAGAGAATGGATGCGGCAAAGACCAAACGGTCAGCACTGTAGACCACCAACAGTAAACCAATTATTAACAGTGCTGTTGCTAAAAGCATCAAAAGTCCTTTCTTCAGGTATACTCGCTGGTCCACTGCGCACGAATTTTAGCGCCAGATGAAGTCTGAGACGTGACGAATTCCTAATTTTGACTTTATGCGCCGGAAAAGTAAAACAAATGCCAGCTTTCGCTAACCCCAATAGTGAATATTCTGTAAAAATGCGGGGTTTAGGGCTGATTTACGCTTCATGCCAGCAGTGAAGCAAGGTAAGTAAGGAACCATAAATGAGCCAAACGATGGCGAATATAGTCGATGTCCGGGGCGTCAGTTTTTCTCGCGGCAACCGGGTGATATTTGATGATATTTCGCTGACCGTGCCGCGCGGTAAAATCACCGCCATCATGGGGCCGTCAGGGATCGGTAAAACGACGTTGCTGCGTCTTATCGGCGGGCAAATCCCCCCTGATAGCGGCGAAATTCTCTTCGACGGTGAAAACGTCCCGGAGATGTCTCGCTCGCGCCTCTACACGGTTCGCAAACGGATGAGCATGCTCTTTCAGTCGGGTGCGCTATTCACCGATATGAACGTATTTGACAACGTGGCCTATCCGCTGCGTGAGCATACCCATCTACCTCCTGCGCTGTTGCACAGCACGGTGATGATGAAGCTCGAAGCCGTGGGGTTGCGGGGGGCTGCGAAACTTATGCCGTCCGAACTCTCGGGTGGGATGGCGCGCCGCGCCGCGCTGGCGCGTGCTATTGCCCTGGAACCCGATTTAATCATGTTCGATGAACCGTTCGTCGGGCAGGACCCTATCACCATGGGCGTGCTGGTGAAGTTAATCTCGGAGCTGAACAGCGCCCTTGGCGTCACCTGCGTGGTGGTTTCCCACGACGTGCCGGAAGTGCTGAGTATTGCTGATTACGCCTATATTGTGGCTGACAAAAAGATCGTCGCCCACGGCAGCGCTCAGGCGTTGCAGGAAAATGGCGATCCGCGCGTGCGGCAGTTCCTGGACGGTATCGCAGATGGGCCGGTGCCTTTCCGCTATCCGGCGGGCGACTATCATGACGATTTACTGGGAATAGGGAGTTAATCCACTCATGCTGTTAAATGCGTTGGCGGGTCTTGGACACCGTGGCCTAAAAACCATCAGTACGTTCGGGCGTGCCGGATTAATGTTGTTCAACGCGCTGGTTGGCAAACCGGAGTTCCGCAAGCATGCGCCGTTACTGGTGCGGCAGCTTTATAACGTCGGCGTGCTGTCGATGCTTATCATCATCGTGTCGGGTCTGTTTATTGGCATGGTGCTAGGGTTGCAGGGGTATCTGGTGCTGACAACCTACAGCGCGGAAACCAGCCTTGGCATGCTGGTGGCGCTCTCGCTGCTGCGTGAACTCGGGCCGGTTGTAGCAGCGCTGCTGTTCGCCGGGCGTGCCGGATCGGCGCTGACGGCTGAAATTGGCCTGATGCGCGCCACAGAGCAGCTCTCCAGTATGGAGATGATGGCGGTCGATCCGCTGCGCCGGGTGATCTCGCCGCGCTTCTGGGCCGGGGTTATCTCCTTACCGTTACTGACTATCCTCTTTGTGGCGGTAGGTATCTGGGGAGGCGCGCTGGTTGGCGTCAACTGGAAAGGCATTGATGCCGGGTTCTTCTGGTCTGCCATGCAGGACGCCATCGATCTGCGGATGGATCTGGTGAACTGTCTGATCAAGAGCGTGGTTTTCGCTGTGACGGTTACCTGGATTGCGTTGTTTAATGGTTACGATGCCATTCCGACGTCGGCGGGCATTAGCCGTGCAACGACGCGTACTGTCGTACATTCGT
This sequence comes from Enterobacter cloacae complex sp. SYL001, assembly GCF_049237025.1. Taxonomy (NCBI): domain Bacteria; kingdom Pseudomonadati; phylum Pseudomonadota; class Gammaproteobacteria; order Enterobacterales; family Enterobacteriaceae; genus Enterobacter; species Enterobacter cloacae complex sp. SYL001. The sequence goes on from NZ_JBMKJI010000006.1 coordinate 90,511, forward strand.
CGCTGGCCGTTTTAGGTCTGGATTTTGTGCTCACCGCACTGATGTTTGGGAATTGAGTTCATGCAAACGAGAAAAAATGAAATTTGGGTTGGCGTGTTTTTGCTTCTGGCGCTGCTGGCCGCGCTGTTTATCTGCCTGCGCGCGGCGGACATCACCTCTGTTCGCACCGAGCCGACGTATCGCGTCTACGCGACTTTCGATAATATCGGCGGCCTGAAGGCGCGCTCACCGGTCCGTATTGGTGGCGTCGTTATTGGACGTGTCGCTGACATTACGCTTGATGAGAAAACCTATCTGCCGCGCGTCGCAATGGATATCGAAGAACGCTATAACCACATTCCTGACACCAGCTCGCTCTCTATCCGCACCTCTGGCCTGCTGGGGGAGCAATATCTGGCCCTTAACGTTGGTTTTGAAGATCCTGAGCTGGGAACGTCTATCCTTAAAGACGGTAGCGTAATCCAGGATACCAAGTCAGCGATGGTGCTGGAAGATATGATTGGTCAGTTCCTTTACAACAGTAAAGGGGATGATAAAAAGTCTGACGATGCCCCTGCGCAGAGTGAAGACCACACCAACGTCGAACCGACGCCAGGCGCGACGAATTAATTTCAGGAGAAGTCATTCATGTTTAAACGACTGTTAATGGTTGCCATGCTGGTCATTGCCCCTCTAACCGCGGCGCACGCTGCGGATCAGAGTAACCCGTACAAACTGATGGATGAGGCCGCGAAGAAAACCTTCGACCGTCTTAAAAACGAACAGCCCAAAATCCGTTCTAACCCTGATTATCTGCGTGATGTGGTGGATCAGGAACTGCTGCCGTATGTGCAGATCAAGTACGCGGGCGCACTGGTGCTGGGCCGTTACTACAAAGACGCGACCCCGGCGCAGCGCGAGGCTTACTTTGCGGCGTTCCGTGAATACCTGAAACAGGCTTACGGCCAGGCGCTGGCGATGTACCACGGGCAGACCTATCAGATTGCTCCTGAACAGCCGCTGGGCGATGCCACCATCATTCCTATCCGCGTGACGATTATCGATCCAAACGGTCGTCCACCGGTACGCCTGGACTTCCAGTGGCGTAAAAACAGCCAGACCGGAAACTGGCAGGCGTACGACATGATCGCTGAAGGCGTCAGCATGATCACCACTAAACAGAACGAGTGGAGCGATCTGCTGCGCACCAAAGGCATCGATGGCCTGACGGCTCAGCTTCAGTCCATCTCTCGTCAGAAAATTACCCTGGACGAGAAGAAGTAATGTCACAGCAGCTTAGCTGGGCGCGTGACGGCGAGACGTTGACGCTGACGGGAGAGCTGGATCAGGATCTGCTTAACCCGCTGTGGGACGCTCGCCATAACGCGATGCAGGGCGTGACGTTGATTGATCTCCATGGCGTCACGCGGGTAGATACCGCCGGTATCGCCCTGCTGGCGCACCTGGTGGCCACGGGCAAAAAGCAGGGGAGTAGCGTCACCCTGACGGGGGTAAGCGATAATGTCGTAACCCTTGCACAGCTTTACAATTTGCCTGAAGACGTATTACCTCGCTAACTTTTTCAGTACGTTACTTCCGAAAGCCCCGACAGTTTACGCGTCGGGGCTTTTTGCTTGTTTAAGACCGCGCCACTTTGCTCTAAGATGTTGAGCTTGTTTTCACTATCAGATGATGTAGACCCCATGGAAAATAATGAAATCCAGACAGTGCTGATGAATGCACTCTCCCTTCAGGAAGCCCACGTCTCTGGCGATGGCAGTCACTTCCAGGTTATTGCTGTGGGTGAGATGTTCGACGGAATGAGTCGCGTGAAGAAACAGCAGGCTGTGTACGCGCCGCTGATGGAATACATTGCGGATAACCGCATCCACGCCCTGTCGATTAAAGCGTTCACCCCACAGGAGTGGGCACGCGATCGCAAACTAAACGGTTTTTGAGCTGAGGGCGAAGCGCCCGCAGCACGGTTGAATTTATAAGAGAGCAAACGATGGATAAATTTCGTGTACAGGGACCCACGCGTCTCCAGGGCGAAGTCACAATTTCTGGCGCTAAAAACGCCGCGCTGCCCATTCTTTTCGCTGCGCTGCTCGCAGAAGAGCCGGTAGAGATCCAGAACGTACCGAAGCTGAAAGATATCGACACGACCATGAAGTTGCTCGGCCAGTTGGGCACCAAAGTGGAGCGTAACGGTTCCGTCTGGATTGATGCCAGCAACGTGAACAACTTCTCAGCGCCGTATGAGCTGGTGAAAACCATGCGTGCTTCCATCTGGGCGCTTGGCCCGCTGGTTGCGCGTTTCGGTCAGGGACAGGTTTCACTGCCGGGCGGATGCGCTATCGGCGCCCGTCCAGTCGACCTGCATATCTTCGGTCTGGAAAAGCTGGGCGCGGAGATCAAGCTGGAAGAGGGGTACGTTAAAGCGTCCGTCAACGGTCGCCTGAAAGGCGCGCACATTGTCATGGACAAAGTGAGCGTGGGTGCAACGGTAACCATCATGTCGGCTGCTACGCTGGCAGAAGGCACTACCATCATCGAAAACGCCGCCCGAGAGCCGGAAATCGTGGATACCGCGAACTTCCTGGTCGCGCTGGGGGCGAAGATCAGCGGGCAGGGCACAGACCGTATCACCATCGAAGGCGTTGAACGTCTGGGTGGTGGTGTGTACCGCGTACTGCCAGACCGTATCGAAACCGGTACTTTCCTGGTAGCGGCTGCCATTTCTGGCGGTAAGATTGTTTGTCGTAACGCACAACCGGATACCCTGGATGCGGTGCTGGCGAAACTGCGCGATGCGGGTGCGGACATTGAAATTGGTGAAGACTGGATCAGCCTCGATATGCACGGGCAGCGTCCTAAAGCCGTTAACGTGCGCACTGCGCCACATCCGGCATTCCCGACGGATATGCAGGCACAGTTCACCCTGTTGAACCTGGTGGCCGAAGGCACAGGCTTCATCACGGAAACTATCTTCGAAAACCGTTTCATGCACGTACCGGAACTGATCCGTATGGGTGCGCATGCTGAGATTGAAAGCAACACGGTCATTTGCCACGGCGTTGAAAAACTGTCCGGTGCGCAGGTGATGGCGACCGATCTGCGCGCGTCTGCGAGCCTCGTACTGGCAGGTTGTATTGCAGAAGGGACTACCGTTGTCGATCGTATCTACCACATCGATCGTGGTTACGAGCGTATTGAAGACAAACTGCGCGCGCTGGGTGCGAATATCGAGCGTGTGAAGGGCGAGTAATCGTTCCGGCACCCCCCTGCCAGAACAGGCCGGGGGATTGCTGTTCCTGTAAATCCGGGTGCATCAGTCCTGATGTGCTTTCTTCGCTTTGCTCTGGCGCATCATGCGCGTTCTGTCGATAAATTCATGGGTAATGGGATCGTGATAGCGTGACGGCCATATCACCCACGGATGCGTATCCAGCGCCGTCGCAATAATCAGTTCCCCCTTCGGCCATGGGCGGGTCAGGGCGTTTGCCAGCGTCGACGAGCTCAGCCCATGACGACGTGATTCGGCAGCCAGCGATGTCCCTTTTTTACGCAGTGCCGCAATAATGTCAGCAGAATGCCAGTCGATGAATTTTGTATCCATAATGCTGTCCTTGTGTTCGTTATCGTCCACGTCGTTTCGTGTGAAAAGACAGCATTACTATACTCACTTCGAACATCTGTTCTAAAAAGTTCATGTTACGAGAAGCAATATTCAGAATAAGGCACGGCTTTATACATACGGCCTGTAACCTGATGAGCTTACGCGTAAATGTAATTTATTGGTGCGTACTGGAACCTCCCTACGAGATCGCAGGGAGATGAGGAGGGGATTAACGGTCGCGCTGGACGGCGATGTGCGCGAGACCGATTAGCGCGTCACGCCATGGGCTGTCGGGAATGACCTGAATTGCGGCGATGGCTTTGTCTGCTTCTTCTTCAGCACGCTGACGCGTCCATTCAAGGGAACCACAGATGGCCATTGTTTCCAGTACCGGTTCCAGAAGATGGCGACCATTTCCCTGCTCGATAGCCTCCCGGATCATTTTCGCCTGCTCTGGTGTGCCATTGCGCATCGCGTGGAGCAGCGGCAGCGTTGGCTTGCCTTCGTTCAGGTCATCACCAACGTTTTTACCGAGCGTTTCGCCATCCGCGCTGTAGTCCAGCAAATCATCAATCAGCTGGAACGCGGTGCCGAGGTAACGGCCGTAGTCCTGAAGCCCTTTTTCCTGAGCTTCGCTACAGCCTGCCAGAATGCCGGAGCACTGTGCGGCGGCTTCAAACAGACGTGCGGTCTTGCTGTAAATCACCCGCATATAGTTTTCTTCGGTGATGTCCGGGTCGTTAACGTTCATCAACTGTAGGACTTCGCCTTCAGCGATAACGTTTACGGCTTCTGACATCACTTCCAGCACCTTCAGCGAGCCAAGGCTGGTCATCATCTGGAAGGCTCGGGTATAGATAAAATCCCCTACCAGAACGCTTGCCGCATTACCAAACGCGGCATTGGCGGTGGCTTTGCCACGACGCATGTCTGATTCATCCACAACATCGTCATGAAGCAGGGTGGCGGTGTGGATAAATTCGATCAGCGCCGCGATCGTGACGTGGGCATTTCCCTGATAGCCAACCGCGCGTGCGGCCAGAATGGCAATCATCGGACGAATACGTTTACCGCCGCCGCTGACGATGTAATAGCCCAACTGATTGATCAGCTGAACGTCAGAGTTGAGTTGCTCCAGGATTGCTGCATTCACACCCGCCATATCTTGCGCGGTTAACTCATTGATTTTTTCTAAATTCATCGCAAAAGCCGGGCTTTTTATCCTGTTTATCCCACACGAGATGGGTACACAAAGGGTTTCGGTTTATAAATAGTATTGCTGATTGTACTGAAAAAATGGCTCAGATAAACGTTACCGTACGTGTTGTGTTTTTTTTCTTCATGTATTGATGGTAGCACTTGTCAAAGGCTCGCGTTTTGCGTAATATTCGCGCCCTATTGTGAATATTTATAGCGCACTCTGAATCATACGAGGATGTGCGCGGAAGCGGAGTTTATATGTACGCGGTTTTCCAAAGTGGTGGTAAACAACACCGAGTAAGCGAAGGTCAGACCGTTCGCCTGGAAAAGCTGGACATCGCAACTGGCGAATCTGTTGAGTTCGCTGAAGTTCTGATGATCGCAAACGGTGAAGAAGTCAAAATCGGCGTTCCTTTCGTTGATGGCGGCGTTATCAAAGCTGAAGTTGTTGCTCACGGTCGTGGCGAGAAAGTTAAAATCGTTAAGTTTCGTCGTCGTAAACACTATCGTAAGCAGCAGGGCCACCGTCAGTGGTTCACTGATGTGAAAATTACTGGCATCAGCGCCTAAGACCTGAGGAGAGATTTAAATGGCACATAAAAAGGCTGGCGGCTCCACACGTAACGGTCGCGATTCAGAAGCTAAACGCCTGGGCGTTAAGCGTTTCGGTGGCGAATCCGTTCTGGCGGGTAGCATCATCGTTCGTCAGCGTGGCACCAAGTTCCACGCGGGTACCAACGTAGGTTGCGGTCGTGACCACACTCTGTTTGCTAAAGCAGACGGTAAAGTGAAATTTGAAGTTAAAGGCCCGAACAACCGTAAATACATCAGCATCGTTGCTGAGTAAGGTTTTCTCGGTCCGGTAACGGATTAAAGCCCCGCAACGTGTTGCGGGGCTTTTTACATTGGAAACCCGGAAAATTTTCTGTAGGGAAAACGGGCATGAAGCAGCAGGCCGGCATTGGTATTCTTTTGGCGCTCACTACCGCGATGTGCTGGGGTGCGCTGCCAATTGCAATGAAGCAGGTACTGGAAGTGATGGAACCGCCCACGGTGGTGTTTTATCGCTTCCTGATGGCAAGTATAGGCCTGGGCGCCATTCTGGCCGTCAAAGGTAAGCTGCCACCGCTGCGCATCTTCCGAAAACCGCGCTGGCTGGTGTTACTGGCTATCGCGACGGGCGGTCTGTTCGGTAACTTCATTCTGTTCAGCTCTTCCCTGCAATATCTTAGCCCTACAGCGTCGCAGGTGATTGGTCAGCTATCACCGGTCGGCATGATGGTCGCCAGCGTATTCATCCTCAAGGAGAAGATGCGCGGTACGCAGATCATCGGGGCAAGCATGCTGCTTTGCGGTCTGGTGATGTTCTTTAACACCAGTCTGATCGAGATTTTTACCCGCCTGACGGATTACACCTGGGGTGTCATTTTTGGGGTGGGCGCAGCAACGGTCTGGGTGAGTTATGGCGTCGCGCAAAAGGTGTTATTGCGTCGACTTGCCTCACAGCAGATCCTCTTTTTGCTGTACACTTTGTGTACACTGGCATTATTGCCGTTAGCTAAGCCGGGGGTGATTACCCAGCTCAGCGACTGGCAACTGGCGTGCCTCATTTTTTGTGGGCTGAACACGCTGGTCGGTTATGGCGCGCTGGCTGAAGCCATGGCGCGCTGGCAGGCAGCACAGGTGAGCGCCTTAATCACGCTTACCCCGCTGTTTACGCTGTTATTTTCAGATTTGTTATCAATGGCCTGGCCCGATGTCTTCGTCAAGCCGATGCTCAACCTGTTGGGTTATCTCGGTGCGTTTGTCGTGGTTGCGGGCGCGATGTATTCCGCCATTGGTCATCGTCTCTGGGGGCGTTGGCGCAAAAATGAAGCGGTTGTAATAGTCCCCCGCTCAGGCGAATGAGTTACGGAGAGTAAAATGAAGTTTGTTGATGAAGCGACGATTCTGGTCGTGGCAGGTGATGGCGGTAACGGTTGTGTAAGCTTCCGCCGTGAAAAATATATTCCTCGTGGCGGTCCTGACGGCGGTGACGGTGGGGACGGTGGCGACGTGTGGCTGGAGGCGGATGAAAACCTCAACACGCTGATCGACTACCGTTTCGAAAAATCTTTCCGCGCCGAACGTGGGCAGAACGGCCAGAGCCGCGACTGTACCGGTAAACGCGGTAAAGACGTGACGATCAAAGTGCCGGTAGGTACGCGTGTCATCGATCAGGGCACGGGCGAAACCATGGGTGATATGACCAAACACGGTCAGCGCCTGATGGTGGCGAAAGGCGGCTGGCACGGTCTGGGTAACAGCCGTTTCAAATCTTCCGTTAACCGTACCCCGCGTCAGAAAACCATGGGTACCCCGGGTGATAAGCGCGACCTGCAACTGGAACTGATGCTGCTGGCGGATGTGGGGATGCTGGGTATGCCAAACGCCGGTAAATCGACGTTTATCCGTGCGGTCTCTGCGGCGAAACCAAAAGTGGCAGATTATCCGTTTACGACGCTGGTACCGAGCCTGGGCGTTGTCCGTATGGATAACGAGAAGAGCTTCGTGGTCGCTGACATCCCGGGTCTGATTGAAGGGGCAGCAGAAGGCGCCGGTCTGGGGATTCGCTTCCTGAAGCACCTTGAGCGTTGTCGCGTACTGTTGCACCTCATCGACATCGATCCAATCGACGGTTCCGATCCGGTTGAAAACGCCCGTATCATTATCGGTGAGCTGGAGAAATACAGTGAAAAACTGGCGCAAAAACCGCGCTGGCTGGTATTTAACAAGATCGACCTGATGGACAAAGCGGAAGCTGAAGCGAAAGCGAAAGCGATTGCCGAAGCGATGGGTTGGGAAGATAAGTACTACCTGATCTCTGCCGCCAGCCAGGTTGGCGTGAAAGATCTCTGCTGGGATGTGATGACCTTTATCATCGAGAATCCGGTTGTTCAGGCAGAAGAGGCGAAACAGCCTGAAAAAGTCGAATTCATGTGGGATGAATACCACCGCCAGCAGCTCGAAGAGCTGGAAGCGGAAGAAGATGATGAAGACTGGGACGATGACTGGGATGAAGACGACGAAGAAGGCGTCGAGTTCATCTACAAGCACTAACCTCAGTATAAAGCCCCTTAACGGGGCTTTTTTTTATCCTATTTTCGCCGGTAACCAACAGCTGGCGATGAGGCCGCCCTCAGCGCCGTTCTTCAGCGTTAAATAGCCATGATGGAGCTGTACGATACGCTGTACGATGCTCAGCCCAAGGCCGCTGCCGCCGTAGCGCTGGTCGAGACGTCGGAAAGGTTCGGTGATCGACTGGCGGTGTGCCTCATCAATACCCGGCCCCTGATCGGTAACGCTCACCTGGGTACCGCTTTCCGTCGCTGTTAATGCCACTTCAATGGTTGTGCCTGCCGGGCTGTAGCGGGCGGCATTCTCCAGAAGGTTCCTTAGCATCAGACGTAACAGGACGGCGTCGCCCTGAACCGTCAGCGCGCTGTGGGCCGGCCATATCACCGTATGCTCTCTGGCTTCATGCTCCAGGCTAAGCGGAGCAATGATCGTCTCAGTCCAGTTCACGGTATCGTAATGGCCGCTGGCCATCGCCTGTCCGGCACGCGCCAGCATCAGCAGCTGTTCCACCGTGTGCATCAACTGATCGATCCGGTTTATCAGTGGCGTGGCCTGCGGGGAGCCGGACTGAGCCATCAGTTCCAGATGGAGCCTGATCCCCGCAAGCGGCGTACGTAACTCGTGTGCCGCATCGGCGGTAAACAGGCGTTCCTGTTGAATAGTGTGGTCCAGCCGGGCGAGGAGTTGGTTGAGGGACGTGGTTACTGCGCCTATCTCTTCCATATCAGAATACATCGGCAGGGGAGTCAGATTATCCGCCGAACGGTTCGCAAGGCTGGCGCGAAGTTTGTTGAGTGGTCGGGTGATCCAGGTGACGGCCCAGAATGAGAAGAGCAGGGTAAAACCGACCATCACCAGAGAAGGGACTAGCAGGGAGGCAATGGCTTCGCGGATCTCTTTTTCGACATGGTTGTTGCGCGCTTTCGCAGACAACGTTTCATTCACCAGAAAACCGATTTGCTCGCGGCTCTCATGCCACAGCCAGACTACGCTAACCAGTTGAAAAAATAGCAGTATAACCGCCAGCAACACCATTAATCGCCGGCGCATACTGTTCATTTCTGGCTCTCCAGACGGTAACCCACGCCACGTACGGTTTTGATGCGATCTTTACCGAGCTTGCGGCGCAGATTATGAATGTGAACTTCAAGCGTGTTTGATCCTGGATCGTCCTGCCAGGAGTAGATGTCCTGTTGCAGCGTTTCACGGTGCACGGTCTGCCCGCTGCGCATGATCAGACGCGTCAGCAGAGCGAACTCTTTTGGGGTCACTTCCACAGGCTGAGACTGGCGCAGCACCTGCTGAGTTTGCAGATTGAGGGTGATATCCCCGTCCGTCAGCATGTTGTCGCTGTGGCCCTGATAGCGGCGGATTAACGCCCGTACGCGAGCCTGTAGCTCGGCAAGGGCGAAGGGTTTTACCAGATAATCGTCAGCGCCAGAATCCAGCCCGTTAATTCTGTCTTCAATGGCATCGCGGGCGGTGAGAATCAATACGGGATTCTCCACTCCGCGACGACGCCACTGGCAGAGCAGCGTCGCGCCGTCTTTATCCGGCAGTCCCAAATCCAGAATCACAAGGCTGTATTCTCCGCTCTGGATCAAGGCATCTGCTTCAGCCGCCGTGGCGGCACAATCCAGGGCGTAGCCCTCATTCCCCAGTGCCAGCGCTAACCCTTCCTGTAATAACAGATCGTCTTCAACTATAAGTAGTTTCATCGCTAGTTATTCTGGTAGATGTCCTTATAGAGCCTGCTTTCGAAACGCACCAGTGGAATACGACGATTGCGCTGGTCAGCCGGTTCGACGGCATAGCCGGACAGATACTGCACAAAGGCCATGCGTTGCCCGCTGGCTGTCGTGATAAAACCGGCAAGGTTGTAAACGCCCTGCAGGGAACCCGTTTTGGCTGACACTTTGCCATCCACGCCTGCAGCGTGAAGGCCCGCACGGTACTGAAGTGACCCATCGTGTCCGGCGAGCGGCAGCATTGTAATAAAGTTTAGCTCAGCGTCATGCTGAGCGATGTACTGCAACACCTGCATCATGGTGGCCGGTGAGATCAGGTTATGGCGCGATAAACCGGAACCGTCGACAGCGATCGTATTGCCCAGATCGATACCCGCCTGCTGGCGCAGGATCTGACGTACGGCATCAGAACCGGCCCGCCAGGTTCCTGGCACACCAAAGCGCGCGTGCCCGATCATACGGAACACCGTGTCGGCAATCATGTTATCCGACTTTTTCAGCATAATCTTAAGCAAATCATGCAGTGGCGCGGACTGTTTGCTGGCAATCACCGTGCCTGGTTCATTCACCTGCGTCTGGCGCAGCAGCGTTCCGGTGTAGGTTATGCCCGCCTGCTTCAGTTCATCTTTAAAAATGGCACCGGCATAGCCTGCGCCATCCTGAATGGCAAAGGCCAGCGGGAGGGGATCGGCCCGCTGGGTCAGGCAGCCGGTGAGCGTATAGCGATTGAGATCGCCCGGTACCACGTCGAGCTCACAATACTGCGCCTCCGGGGAGCCTTTCGCCAGCGTCCGCACCTGGCTGAACATCGTGACCGGGTAATAAGACGCCACGCGGATAAACGCTAAGTCATTGGGTTTTGGCGCGCTGTAAAGCGATACGGAGAAGCAGTTACGGTCAACGATGGCGGCGGCTGGCGGGGCGCTAAAGCACTGCGTCATGTCGTTCCATGGCCAGCCAGGCGCTTTATCGTGGCTGGCGAAAATGGAGGTGTCGATCAGCACGTTGCCATCAATTTTTGTTACGCCGGATTTTTTCAGTACCGCCACCATGTTGCGGACATCCTGGCGCTTAAAGGTGGGATCGCCACCAAAACGGGCGATAAGATCGCCTTTCAGTTCGCCACCCTCAACGTTACCTCTGGTTTCAAGGGTGGTAGTAAAACGGAAGTCAGGCCCGAGCTGGAGCAGGGCGGCGAGGGCAGTGATCACCTTCTGGGTACTGGCAGGCAGCGCCATCTGTTGACTGTGATAGTCAATCTCGGGAGCCTGCGCGCCAACCTTCTGCACCATCAGGGCAAGGTTCGCGCCGGCGGGCAGTTGATTAATGTACTCATCAACATTCGCGGCCTGAACGGTGAACGTTATACTGGTAGTCAATCCGATGATAAAACTGGAAAATCGCATAATCTCGCGCTAACAACCCGAAAACAAACCGTCATACTACGGTGCATGGCACTGTAAAGTAAACGATGACCCATAGTGAACTTCGCGGTAAAATGCGTATCAAATTGAAAAATTGCTGCTGACCTGGGGCGTTGCTCCCGGGTCGGTTTTCTTTTTGCTTCTGGCCTGTTCAGGTGGGCTGGAGCAGGGAACACTGCTCCCAACAGGAATGTTTAAGAGGTATAACAAATGCAAGCTATTCCGATGACCTTACGTGGTGCCGAAAAACTGCGCGAAGAGCTGGATTTTCTGAAATCCGTACGTCGCCCTGAAATCATCGCCGCTATCGCGGATGCGCGTGAGCATGGCGACCTGAAAGAGAATGCTGAATACCACGCGGCGCGTGAGCAGCAGGGTTTCTGCGAGGGGCGCATCAAAGATATCGAAGCGAAACTGTCCAACGCGCAGGTTATCGATATCACTAAAATGCCAAACAACGGTCGCGTGATCTTTGGCTCTACCGTCACCGTCCTGAATCTGGACAACGACGAAGAGCAAACCTATCGCATCGTGGGTGATGATGAAGCGGACTTCAAACAGAACCTGATTTCGGTGAACTCCCCGATTGCTCGCGGCCTGATTGGCAAAGAGCAGGATGATGTTGTGATTATCCGCACCCCGGGTGGCGAAGTGGAATACGAAATTATTAAGGTTGAATACCTGTAATTCGCTTCTCTTCTAAGATGTTGATACATTGTAAAGAAAAGAAAAAGGCCGCATAGCGGCCTTTTATCAACTCAAGGAGCATGGCATTTTGCTCGCCTGCTGAAAGAAATCCCTCGTTTCACACAGAAAATGTGTTTGATTCAGGATATCCTTAACGTGGCAGCGAGATTTTGCGCTCTTTAGATGGGCGATAGAGCACCAGCGTTTTACCGATGACCTGTACATTACAGGCGCCGGTTTCGCGCACGATGGCTTCCACGATCAGGTTTTTAGTGTCTCTGTCTTCAGAGGCGATTTTCACCTTGATCAGCTCGTGGTGTTCCAGCGCTTGTTCAATCTCGGCAAGCACCCCTTCGGTCAAACCATTGTTGCCAAGCATCACTACAGGCTTGAGCGGATGTGCCAGACCTTTAAGGTGCTGTTTTTGTTTAGTACTCAGATTCATCGTATATTTTTGCTTACGTTGGGATTGAAAACGGTTCATTCTACCGCCATCTCCCTAATATCGCCAAATAGCTGCGTAGAAATTTACGTCACAGGCAAGTAACGATGAACCAGGACGGAAATGTTAAATGACAGGTAAAAAGCGTTCTGCCAGCTCCAGCCGCTGGCTTCAGGAACACTTTAGCGATAAATATGTTCAACAGGCGCAGAAAAAGGGGTTACGTTCCCGCGCCTGGTTTAAACTTGATGAAATACAGCAAAGTGACAAACTTTTTAAACCGGGAATGACGGTGGTCGACCTCGGTGCGGCACCTGGCGGATGGTCTCAGTATGCGGTTACGCAGATCGGCGGAACGGGCCGAATCATCGCATGCGATCTTTTACCAATGGATCCCATCGTCGGTGTCGACTTCCTTCAGGGCGACTTTCGTGATGAATTAGTGCTTAAAGCATTACTTGATCGTGTAGGTGACAGTAAGGTCCAGGTTGTCATGTCGGATATGGCACCAAATATGTGTGGAACACCGGCGGTGGATATCCCCCGCGCCATGTATCTGGTGGAACTAGCGTTAGAAATGTGTCGTGATGTACTAGCGCCTGGTGGTAGTTTTGTTGTGAAGGTGTTTCAGGGCGAAGGTTTCGAGGAGTATCTTAAGGAAATTCGCTCCCTGTTTGCGAAGGTCAAAGTTCGTAAGCCGGACTCTTCCCGGGCCCGTTCCCGTGAAGTGTATATTGTAGCGACCGGGCGAAAATGATAACCGGTAGATTTCAGGCGAAAGTTTGAATGAAACTGGATATAGAGTATCCTGACGCTGTTTTTAACACAGTTGTAATATGAGGTTAATCCCTTGAGTGACATGGCGAAAAACCTAATACTCTGGCTGGTCATTGCCGTTGTGCTGATGTCAGTTTTCCAGAGCTTTGGGCCCAGCGAGTCGAATGGCCGCAAGGTGGATTATTCTACCTTCCTGCAAGAGGTCAATCAGGACCAGGTTCGCGAAGCGCGTATCAACGGACGTGAGATCAACGTTACCAAGAAAGATAGTAACCGTTACACGACTTACATCCCGGTGAACGATCCTAAGCTGCTTGATAACCTTCTGACCAAAAACGTCAAAGTGGTAGGCGAGCCGCCGGAAGAACCAAGCCTGTTGGCTTCTATCTTCATTTCCTGGTTCCCGATGCTGCTTCTTATCGGTGTCTGGATCTTCTTTATGCGCCAGATGCAGGGCGGTGGTGGCAAAGGTGCCATGTCGTTCGGTAAGAGCAAGGCGCGTATGCTGACGGAAGACCAGATCAAGACCACCTTTGCTGACGTAGCAGGTTGTGACGAAGCAAAAGAAGAGGTGGGTGAACTGGTTGAATACCTGCGCGAGCCGAGCCGTTTCCAGAAACTGGGCGGTAAGATCCCGAAAGGCGTCCTGATGGTCGGCCCTCCGGGTACCGGTAAAACCCTGCTGGCAAAAGCCATCGCGGGTGAAGCGAAGGTCCCGTTCTTTACTATTTCAGGTTCTGACTTCGTTGAAATGTTCGTGGGTGTCGGTGCATCTCGTGTGCGTGACATGTTCGAGCAGGCTAAGAAGGCAGCACCGTGCATCATCTTCATCGATGAAATCGACGCCGTTGGCCGCCAGCGTGGCGCAGGCCTGGGCGGTGGTCACGATGAACGTGAGCAGACCCTGAACCAGATGCTGGTTGAAATGGACGGCTTTGAAGGTAACGAAGGTATCATCGTTATCGCGGCAACTAACCGTCCAGACGTACTCGACCCTGCGCTGCTGCGTCCAGGCCGTTTCGACCGTCAGGTTGTGGTCGGTCTGCCGGATGTTCGTGGTCGTGAACAGATCCTGAAAGTGCATATGCGTCGCGTACCGCTGGCACCAGATATCGACGCGGCAATCATCGCGCGTGGTACTCCAGGCTTCTCCGGTGCGGATCTGGCTAACCTGGTCAACGAGGCAGCACTGTTTGCCGCTCGCGGTAACAAGCGTGTAGTGTCCATGGTGGAATTTGAGAAAGCGAAAGACAAAATCATGATGGGTGCGGAACGTCGCTCCATGGTGATGACGGAAGCGCAGAAAGAGTCCACGGCATATCACGAAGCGGGCCACGCGATTATCGGTCGTCTGGTGCCGGAACACGATCCGGTACACAAGGTGACGATCATTCCACGCGGTCGTGCGTTGGGTGTGACCTTCTTCCTGCCTGAAGGCGACGCGATCAGCGCCAGCCGTCAGAAGCTGGAAAGTCAGATTTCAACCCTGTACGGCGGTCGTCTGGCAGAAGAGATCATCTACGGTGCGGAACATGTTTCCACCGGTGCGTCGAACGATATTAAAGTGGCGACAAACCTGGCACGTAACATGGTGACCCAGTGGGGCTTCTCCGACAAACTCGGTCCGCTGCTCTATGCAGAAGAAGAGGGCGAAGTATTCCTGGGCCGCTCCGTGGCAAAAGCGAAACATATGTCCGATGAAACGGCTCGTATCATCGACCAGGAAGTGAAAGCGCTGATTGAGCGTAACTACGCTCGCGCCCGTCAGATCCTGAATGACAATATGGACATCCTGCATTCGATGAAAGATGCGCTCATGAAATATGAGACCATCGATGCGCCGCAGATTGACGACCTGATGGCTCGCCGCGAAGTGCGTCCGCCAGCAGGCTGGGAAGACCCAGGCGCGTCTAACAATTCTGACAACAATGGCACCCCGCGTGCACCGCGTCCGGTCGATGAACCGCGTACGCCAAACCCGGGCAACACCATGTCAGAGCAGTTGGGCGACAAGTAAGTCACTGCTGTTGAAGCGTTTGTCTGTACATCAAACCCTGGAGCGTGCTCCGGGGTTTTTCTTTTTTATATAACCATGCAAATAACAGGGATTTAGCCATGAAACTCTTCGCCCAGGACTCGCATCTCGACCTTTCACATCCGCATGTGATGGGGATCCTGAATGTCACGCCTGATTCCTTCTCTGACGGCGGCACGCATAACTCGCTTATCGACGCGGTTAAACACGCGAATTTAATGATCAACGCGGGTGCCACCATCATTGACGTTGGAGGGGAGTCAACGCGGCCTGGCGCGGCGGAGGTTTCGGTGGAAGAAGAGCTGGCGCGCGTGGTGCCGGTGGTGGAGGCTATCGCCCGGCGCTTTGAAGTGTGGATCTCCGTTGATACCTCCAAACCCGAAGTGATCCGTGAAGTGGCGAGAGTGGGCGCTCACATTATCAATGATATCCGCTCGCTGACCGAGCCGGGCGCAATTGAAGCCGCCGCTGAAACCGGGCTACCGGTGTGTCTGATGCATATGCAGGGCCAGCCTAAGACAATGCAGGAGGCGCCAAAATATGAAGATGTGTTTGCCGACGTCACCCGCTTCTTTATTGAGCATATCGAACGCTGTGAACGTGCGGGTATCGCAAAAGAGAAATTGCTGCTCGACCCGGGCTTCGGTTTCGGTAAAAATCTCTCACACAATTACGCGTTGCTTGCGCGCTTATCAGAGTTTCATCAGTTCGGCCTGCCACTGCTGGTGGGAATGTCGAGAAAATCGATGATTGGTCAGTTGTTGAATGTCGGGCCGAACGAACGTCTGAGCGGCAGTCTGGCCTGCGCGGTGATTGCCGCGATGCAAGGTGCACACATCATTCGCGTCCATGACGTAAAAGAAACAGTAGAAGCCATGCGTGTGGTGGAAGCCACACTGGCAGCGAAGGAAAACAAACGCTATGAGTAATCGTAAATATTTTGGTACCGATGGCATCCGTGGGCGCGTAGGCGATGCGCCAATTACCCCTGACTTTGTCCTGAAGCTGGGTTGGGCGGCGGGTAAGGTACTGGCGCGTCATGGCTCCCGTAAGATCATTATTGGTAAAGATACCCGTATTTCGGGTTATATGCTTGAGTCCGCGCTGGAAGCCGGGCTGGCGGCGGCGGGGCTTTCAGCTTCCTTTACGGGGCCAATGCCGACCCCTGCTGTTGCCTATCTGACTCGTACCTTCCGTGCGGAAGCGGGCATCGTCATTTCAGCTTCTCATAATCCGTTCTATGACAACGGTATCAAATTCTTCTCCATCGACGGCACTAAACTGCCGGATGACGTGGAAGAGGCGATTGAAGCGGAAATGGAGAAAGAGATCACCTGTGTCGACTCCGCTGAGCTGGGTAAAGCCAACCGTATTGTCGATGCCGCAGGCCGCTACATTGAATTCTGCAAAGGCACGTTCCCGAATGAACTGAGCCTGGCACACCTCAAAATTGTGGTGGACTGTGCAAACGGTGCGACCTATCACATTGCGCCGAATGTTTTCCGCGAGCTGGGCGCGAAAGTGATCACCATCGGCTGCGAGCCGGACGGTCTGAACATCAATGAAGAAGTCGGCGCGACAGACGTGCGTGCCTTGCAGGCGCGTGTACTGGCTGAAAAAGCCGATCTGGGTATTGCCCTGGATGGCGATGGCGATCGTGTGATCATGGTTGACCACGAAGGTAACAAGGTCGATGGCGATCAGATCCTCTACATCATTGCGCGTGAAGGCCTGCGTCAGGGGCAACTGCGCGGTGGCGCGGTGGGCACGCTGATGAGCAATATGGGTCTGGAGCTGGCGCTGAAACAGCTGGGCATCCCGTTTGTTCGCGCGAAAGTGGGTGACCGCTACGTGCTGGAAAAACTTCAGGAAAAAGGCTGGCGCATTGGCGCGGAAAACTCCGGCCACGTGATCCTGCTCGATAAAACCACCACCGGTGACGGCATTGTGGCGGCGCTTCAGGTTGTTGCCGCGATGGCGCGTAACCATATGAGCCTGCACGATCTCTGCAGCGGCATGAAAATGTTCCCGCAGATCCTGGTGAACGTGCGTTTCACCGCTGGTAAAGGCGACCCGCTGGAAAATGATAACGTGAAAGCGGTGATGGCAGAGGTGGAAGCGACGCTTGGCAGTCGTGGACGCGTCCTGCTGCGTAAGTCGGGTACCGAGCCGCTGATCCGCGTGATGGTGGAAGGTGAAGACGAAGCGCAGGTAACTGAATTTGCGCACCGCATTGCGGATGCAGTGAAAGCTGCATAATCTTTCAGAATAAGTGTTTAAAAAGGCGGCGTTTGCCGCCTTTGTTTTAAGCAATTAATGGCTTTTTGCTGTTTTTTTCCGCAGTTGATACAATGCCTCGAAAATGCCCTTGCGAAGGTGATTCGCTTTGGTTAGTATTCACACCCGCTTCAGTGGGAAACAAAATCCTGCTAAATGGTCGAAGCATTGGTATGCGGCAAATCCGCAAGGAACAGGTTGATTATGTACGAAGCTCTTTTAGTTATTTTCCTTATTGTAGCCATCGCTCTCGTAGCGCTGATTATGCTGCAGCAAGGTAAAGGCGCTGATATGGGAGCCTCCTTCGGAGCAGGCGCTTCCGGTACGCTGTTCGGTTCAAGTGGTTCTGCGAACTTCATGACCCGTACGACGGCGATTCTGGCTACGCTGTTCTTCATCATCAGTCTGGTGCTGGGCAATATCAATAGCAACAAGACCAGTAAAGGAAGCGAGTGGGAAAATCTGAGCGCGCCAGCAAAAAGTGAGCAAACTCAGCCAGCTGCACCGGCTAAGCCAACCAGCGATATCCCGCAGTAAGTATTCAGTACCGAGGTGGTGGAATTGGTAGACACGCTACCTTGAGGTGGTAGTGCCCTAACGGGCTTGTGGGTTCGAGTCCCATCCTCGGTACCAATATTCCAGAAGAAAGACGTCGCAAGACGTCTTTTTTTTCGTCTGTACATTCTGTGTTTCCGATCTATTGTAGGGCGGGTAAGCGCAGCGCCGCCCGCCGTTTTGCCCGATGGCGCTGCGCTTACCGGGCCTACGAAGACCACAAAAAAGGCGCCCATTAGGCGCCTTTTGCATGTCTTGCTGTCGATTACTTCTTATCGCTGTGTTCCAGGTTCTCAACCTGCGGCAGACCATTACCGGAATTCGCGGAGAGCAGGCCATTCTCAACATAGTTGAACAGCTTCTCACGGGTATCGGTGATGTCCAGGTTACGCATGGTCAGTTGACCGATACGGTCATCCGGAGAGAATACTGACTCACCTTTCTCCATGGTCAGACGCTCTGCTTTATAGGTCAGGTTGTCAGACACGGTATTGAGGATGGAGTAATCATTGCCGCGACGCAGTTCCAGCGTCACTTCGCCGGTGATTGCGCTCGCCACCCAACGTTGCAGGGCGTCACGCAGCATCAGCGCCTGTGGATCAAACCAGCGACCCTGATACAGCAGTTTGCCCAGCTGACGGCCATGAGCGTGATACTGCTCAATGGTGTCTTCGTTGTGAATACCGGTCAGCAGACGCTCGTAAGCGATGTGCAGCAGCGCCATCCCTGGAGCTTCGTAAATGCCACGGCTTTTCGCTTCGATGATACGGTTTTCGATCTGATCGCTCATACCCAGACCGTGACGACCGCCGATGCGGTTTGCTTCCAGCATCAGTTCAACATCGTCTGAGAAGGTTTTACCGTTCAGGGCAACCGGATGACCGCGTTCGAAACGCACGGTCACTTCTTCCGCCGGGATCTTCACGTTCTCATCCCAGAATTTTACGCCCATGATCGGGTTAACAATTTTTACGCTGGAGTTCAGGAATTCCAGGTCTTTCGCTTCGTGCGTCGCACCCAGCATGTTGGAGTCGGTTGAGTAGGCTTTCTCAACGGACATCTTATAGTCAAAGCCGCAGGCAATCATAAACTCAGACATTTCATGACGGCCACCCAGTTCGTCGATGAAGTCGGTATCCAGCCACGGTTTGTAGATCTGCAACTCGGCGTTGGTCAGCAGACCGTAACGATAGAAACGTTCAATATCGTTGCCTTTATAGGTACTGCCATCACCCCAGATGTTCACGCCATCTTCTTTCATGGCGGCGACCAGCATGGTGCCGGTGACAGCACGACCCAGCGGAGTGGTATTAAAATAGGTCAGGCCGCCGGTAGTGTTATGAAAAGCACCGCACTGGATAGCGGCAATGCCTTCAGCGACCAGTTGCTTACGGCAGTCAATCAGACGCGCGTTCTCTGCGCCATACTCCATGGCACGACGAGGGATCGCGTCATAATCTTCCTCGTCCGGCTGACCCAGGTTCGCAGTATATGCATACGGAACCGCTCCCTTCTGGCGCATCCACAGCAGTGCAGCGCTGGTATCCAGGCCGCCTGAGAAAGCGATGCCAATACGTTGTCCTACCGGAAGATGCTTGAGAATCGTCGTCATAGAATAAAACCCTGCTTGATTGACTGATTAGAGACCGCTTTCGCTCTCTTGTGCATTTTTATGCAAAATAAGTGAGTATTCATTTAATCATCTTTTGTCGAAGACCGAAAGAGACTCGTGCGTTTTTTGTAAAAAAATTGGTCTGTTCTGTCTGGCAGAAGCTGGGTTGACAGGTGGGGTCAACTATCAATATACTAAACGCCGATTTTACGTCCCGTCTTCGGTACCAAATCCCAGCATTATTTGCAAATTCTGTCCAAAACGCGTAGAATTTGCCACGTTTCAGGCGCGGGGTGGAGCAGCCTGGTAGCTCGTCGGGCTCATAACCCGAAGGTCGTCGGTTCAAATCCGGCCCCCGCAACCACTTTCCTATAAAGTTCTTTTTCAAATATACTGTGAAGACTTAGAGCCTTCGTAGCTGGATTTGAAAAAATTCTTTCGGAAAGTGCTCCAGGCCACAGTTGTGGCTATAGGGTTCAGTTATCTAAAGCCCCGATTTATCGGGGTTTTTTGTTATCTGACTACAGAATAACTGGGCTTTACGCCCTTTTTTTATGTCTTGGGGGTGGGCTTGTCCACATTAGAGCAAAAATTAACAGAGATGATTACTGCACCGGTCGAAGCACTGGGCTACGAACTGGTCGGCATCGAATTCGTTCGCGGCCGCACATCGACGCTGCGCATCTATATTGATAGTGAAGATGGCATCAATGTTGATGATTGTGCTGATGTCAGCCACCAGGTGAGTGCGGTTCTTGATGTTGAAGATCCGATTACCGTTGCGTACAACCTGGAAGTTTCCTCACCTGGCCTCGATCGTCCGATGTTCACGGCCGAGCACTATGTGCGCTTTACCGGTGAAGAAGTGGCTCTCGTTCTGCGTATGGCCGTACAGAACCGCCGTAAATGGCAGGGAATTATCAAAGCCGTTGATGGTGAAATGATCACGGTGACAGTCGAAGGCAAAGATGAAGTGTTCGCGCTGAGTAATATCCAGAAGGCGAACCTGGTTCCCCACTTTTAACAGTCTGGATTGAGGTGAAAAGCCCGCGATGAACAAAGAAATTTTGGCTGTTGTTGAAGCCGTCTCCAACGAGAAATCACTGCCGCGTGAGAAGATTTTCGAAGCGCTGGAAAGTGCACTGGCTACAGCAACCAAGAAAAAATACGAACAAGAGATCGATGTTCGCGTAGAAATCGATCGTAAAAGCGGTGACTTCGATACATTCCGTCGTTGGGTAATCGTTGAAGAAGTGACCCAACCGACCAAAGAGATCACCCTGGAAGCGGCACGTTTTGAAGACGAAAGTCTGAACGTGGGTGACTACGTTGAAGATCAGATTGAATCTGTCACCTTCGACCGTATCACCACCCAGACCGCGAAGCAGGTTATCGTGCAGAAAGTTCGCGAAGCCGAGCGCGCGCTGGTTGTCGATCAGTTCCGCGATCAGGAAGGCGAAATCATCACTGGCGTGGTGAAGAAAGTGAACCGCGATAACATCTCTCTGGAGATCAAATCCGAAGGGCTGCCGGGTAACGCTGAAGCCGTTATCCTGCGTGAAGACATGCTGCCGCGTGAAAACTTCCGCCCAGGCGACCGTATTCGTGGTGTGCTGTATGCCGTACGTCCTGAAGCACGTGGTGCACAGCTGTTCGTGACGCGTTCTAAACCAGAAATGCTGGTTGAACTGTTCCGTATCGAAGTGCCGGAAATCGGCGAAGAAGTTATCGAAATCAAAGCGGCGGCCCGCGATCCGGGTTCCCGTGCGAAAATTGCGGTGAAAACCAACGACAAGCGTATCGACCCGGTCGGTGCTTGCGTCGGTATGCGTGGCGCACGTGTTCAGGCGGTTTCTACCGAACTGGGCGGCGAGCGTATTGATATCGTTCTGTGGGACGACAATCCGGCGCAGTTCGTGATCAACGCAATGGCACCGGCTGATGTGGCGTCTATCGTTGTTGACGAAGACAAACACACCATGGATATCGCTGTAGAAGCGGGCAACCTGGCGCAGGCGATTGGCCGTAACGGTCAGAACGTACGTCTGGCGTCACAGCTGAGCGGCTGGGAACTCAACGTGATGACCGTTGATGACCTTCAGGCCAAGCATCAGGCTGAAGCCCACGCGGCGATCGATACCTTCACCAAATACCTGGACATTGACGAAGACTTCGCCACTGTGCTGGTTGAAGAAGGTTTCTCTACGCTGGAAGAACTGGCCTACGTGCCAATGAAAGAGCTGCTGGAAATTGACGGTCTGGATGAACCAACCGTTGAAGCCCTGCGTGAACGCGCTAAAAACGCACTGACCACCCTGGCGCTGGCTCAGGAAGAAAGCCTTGGCGATAAGAAGCCGGCTGATGACCTGCTGAATCTGGAAGGTCTTGATCGTGCGATTGCGTTCAAGCTGGCTGCCCGTGGTGTTTGTACGCTGGAAGATCTCGCTGAGCAAGGCGTTGATGACCTGGCTGATATCGAAGGTTTAACCGACGAGAAAGCCGGCGAACTCATCATGGCCGCACGTAATATTTGCTGGTTCGGCGACGAAGCGTAATAAACTGTAGCAGGAAGGAACAGCATGACTGATGTAACTGTAAAATCGCTGGCTGCTGAGATTCAGACCTCCGTGGACCGCCTGGTACAGCAATTTGCTGATGCAGGGATCCCGAAGGCCGCTGATGACTCGGTGACCGCGCAAGAAAAACAAACCTTGTTAGCGCACCTGAACCGTGAACACGGCTCTACGCCTGACAAGTTAACGCTGCAGCGCAAAACGCGTAGCACGTTGAACATCCCTGGTACCGGTGGCAAAAGCAAATCGGTACAAATTGAAGTCCGCAAGACGCGCACCTTTGTAAAACGTGATCCGCAAGAGGCAGAACGCCTTGCTGCGGAAGAGCAGGCACAGCGTGAAGCGGAAGAACAAGCTCAGCGTGAGGCAGAAGCCACTGCTAAACGCGAAGCAGAATTAAAAGCTGAACGTGAGGCCGCAGAAAAAGCGAAACGCGACGCCGGTGAAAAAGCGAAGCGTGACGCTGCGGAAAAAGACAAAGTGAGCAATCAACAGACCGACGAAATGACCAAAACTGCCCAGGCTGAAAAAGCCCGCCGTGAAAATGAAGCTGCCGAGCTGAAGCGTAAAGCGGAAGAAGAAGCCCGCCGCAAGCTTGAAGAAGAAGCTCGCCGCGTCGCCGAAGAAGCGCGTCGCATGGCAGAAGAAAACGAGAAGAACGGTGTGAATACCGCTGAACCAACTGAAGACAACAGCGATTATCACGTCACCACCTCTCAGCATGCACGTCAGGCAGAAGACGATAACGACCGTGAAGTTGAAGGTGGTCGTGGCCGTACTCGCAGTACAAAAGCGGCGCGTCCTGCGAAAAAAGGTAACAAGCACGCTGAATCTAAAGCTGACCGTGAAGAAGCACGTGCAGCGGTTCGCGGTGGTAAAGGCGGTAAGCGTAAAGGTTCCGCTCTGCAGCAGGGCTTCCAGAAGCCAGCTCAGGCCGTTAACCGTGACGTTGTGATCGGCGAAACCATCACCGTTGGCGAACTGGCTAACAAGATGGCGGTGAAAGGCTCTCAGGTCATCAAAGCGATGATGAAGCTGGGCGCAATGGCCACCATCAACCAGGTCATCGACCAGGAAACCGCACAGCTGGTTGCCGAGGAGATGGGCCACAAAGTTATCCTGCGTCGTGAAAACGAGCTGGAAGAAGCAGTAATGAGCGACCGTGATACGGGCGCAGCGGCTGAACCGCGCGCACCGGTTGTGACCATCATGGGTCACGTTGACCACGGTAAAACCTCTCTGCTTGACTACATTCGTTCTACTAAGGTTGCCTCCGGCGAAGCGGGTGGTATTACCCAGCACATCGGTGCTTACCACGTAGAAACCGAAAACGGCATGATCACCTTCCTGGATACCCCAGGCCACGCAGCGTTTACCTCAATGCGTGCTCGTGGTGCTCAGGCAACGGATATCGTTGTTCTGGTTGTTGCTGCCGATGATGGCGTGATGCCACAGACCATTGAAGCTATCCAGCACGCGAAAGCGGCGCAGGTGCCTTTGGTTGTTGCAGTCAACAAAATCGATAAGCCAGAAGCCGATATGGATCGCGTTAAGAACGAACTGTCACAGTACGGCGTTATGCCGGAAGAGTGGGGCGGTGAAGCGCAGTTCATCCCTGTATCTGCAAAAGCAGGTACCGGTATCGACGACCTGCTGAACGCTATCCTGCTTCAGGCTGAAGTTCTGGAGCTGAAAGCGGTTCGTAAAGGTATGGCGAGCGGCGCGGTAATCGAATCCTTCCTGGATAAAGGTCGTGGTCCGGTTGCAACCGTTCTGGTTCGCGAAGGTACTCTGCACAAGGGCGACATCGTTCTGTGTGGTTTCGAATACGGTCGCGTTCGTGCGATGCGTAACGAACTGGGTCAGGAAGTGCTGGAAGCGGGTCCGTCCATCCCAGTGGAAATCCTCGGCCTGTCCGGTGTTCCGGCTGCCGGTGACGAAGTAACCGTGGTACGTGACGAGAAGAAAGCACGTGAAGTGGCGCTGTATCGTCAGGGTAAATTCCGTGAGGTGAAACTGGCTCGCCAGCAGAAATCTAAACTCGAGAACATGTTCGCCAACATGACTGAAGGCGAAGTTCACGAAGTGAACATCGTTCTGAAAGCGGACGTACAGGGTTCTGTGGAAGCGATCTCCGACTCCTTGCTGAAACTGTCTACCGACGAAGTGAAAGTGAAGATCATCGGTTCTGGCGTAGGTGGTATCACCGAAACCGACGCAACCCTGGCAGCCGCGTCCAACGCTATCCTGGTTGGCTTCAACGTTCGTGCTGACGCATCTGCGCGTAAAGTTATCGATGCTGAAAGCCTGGATCTGCGTTACTACTCCGTCATCTATAACCTGATTGACGAAGTGAAAGCAGCGATGAGCGGCATGCTGTCTCCTGAGCTGAAACAGCAGATCATCGGTCTGGCTGAAGTACGTGACGTGTTCAAATCACCGAAATTCGGTGCGATCGCGGGCTGTATGGTTACCGAAGGGACCATTAAGCGTCACAACCCAATCCGCGTACTGCGCGACAACGTGGTTATCTACGAAGGTGAGCTGGAATCCCTGCGCCGCTTCAAAGATGACGTTAACGAAGTTCGTAACGGCATGGAATGTGGTATCGGTGTTAAGAACTACAACGACGTTCGCGTTGGCGATATGATCGAAGTGTTCGAGATCATCGAAATTCAGCGTACCATCGCGTAATCTTCGTCAACTGAAGATTAATTAGCGTAGGCCGGGTAAGCGAAGCGCCACCCGGCAGTAATTTTAAAAAGGGGCTTAAGCCCCTTTTTTGTCTGGAGAATTTATTATGGCGAAAGAATTTGGTCGCCCACAGCGCGTCGCGCAGGAGATGCAGAAAGAGATCGCTCTCATTCTGCAACGTGAAATCAAAGATCCACGCGTGGGGATAATGACCACCGTGTCTGGCGTGGAAATGTCCCGCGACCTGGCGTACGCCAAAGTGTTTGTGACATTCCTGAATGACCAGGATGAAGACGCCGTGAAGAACGGCATTAAAGCGCTGCAGGAAGCCTCTGGTTTCATCCGCTCTCTGCTTGGCAAAGCGATGCGTCTGCGTATTGTGCCGGAGCTGACCTTCTTCTACGACAACTCGCTGGTTGAGGGTATGCGTATGTCCAACCTGGTGACCAGCGTGGTGAAACATGACGATGAGCGTCGTGTTAACCCGGCGGACGACAGCAAGGAGGACTGATGAGTCGTCCTCGTCGTCGCGGTCGTGACGTGCATGGCGTGCTGTTGCTGGATAAACCACAGGGCGCATCCAGCAACGACGTGCTGCAAAAAGTAAAGCGTATTTATAACGCCAATCGCGCGGGGCACACCGGCGCGCTGGATCCGCTGGCAACCGGGATGCTCCCGATCTGCCTGGGTGAAGCGACAAAGTTTTCCCAGTATCTGCTGGATTCCGATAAGCGCTACCGCGTGATTGCCAAACTGGGCCAGCGCACGGACACTTCCGATGCGGATGGTCAGGTCGTTGAAGAGCGTCCGGTAACCTTCAGCGCAGAGCAACTTGATGCGGCGCTGGAGAGCTTCCGGGGCGACACAATGCAGGTGCCGTCGATGTATTCGGCGTTGAAATATCAGGGCAAGAAGCTTTACGAATATGCGCGTCAGGGCATTGACGTTCCGCGTGAAGCCCGTCCGATTACCGTGTATGAGCTGCTGTTCATTCGCCACGAAGGTGATGAGCTGGAGCTGGAAGTGCACTGCTCGAAAGGGACCTACATCCGCACCATCATTGACGACCTCGGTGAAAAGCTGGGCTGCGGCGCGCATGTGATTTATCTGCGTCGTCTGGCGGTCAGCAAGTATCCGGTCGAACGTATGGTAACGCTTGAGCATCTGCACGCCCTGGCTGAACAGGCGCAAGCGCAGGGAATTGCGCCGGCAGATCTGCTGGATCCGCTGCTGATGCCAATGGACAGTCCGGCAGCAGATTTCCCGGTTGTTAATCTTCCTTTAACATCGTCCGTTTATTTTAAGAACGGAAACCCGGTCCGCACAACGGGGGCGCCGCTTGAGGGCCTGGTCCGTGTGACGGAAGGGGAGGAAGGCAAGTTTATCGGGATGGGCGAAATGGACGGTGAAGGGCGCGTTGCCCCGCGTCGTCTGGTCGTCGAATACCCGGTCGAAGCGTGACGGTGATAACGCCTCACCTTGCGATAAGCAGGGGAGACGAGTAGAATATCGCCGCTTAACGCCTGGTAAATTGTTTAACAATCTGCGGGGCGTACATGGGATAGCTGAATTAGAGATCGGCATCCTTACATTCTTTATACTTTGGAGTTTGAAAATGTCTCTAAGCGTTGAAGCTAAAGCTAAAATCGTTTCTGAGTTTGGTCGTGGTACTAACGACAGCGGTTCTACCGAAGTTCAGGTTGCACTGCTGACTGCACAGATTAACCACCTGCAGGGTCACTTTGCAGAGCACAAAAAAGATCACCACAGCCGTCGTGGTCTGCTGCGTATGGTTTCTCAGCGTCGTAAACTGCTCGACTACCTGAAGCGTAAAGATGTTGCACGCTACACCGCGCTGATCGAGCGTCTGGGTCTGCGTCGCTAATTCTTGCGAGTTTCAGAAAAGGGGGCCTGATGGCCCCTTTTTTCAACCAGACGGCAGCAATTCAGGGGAAACTATTGTATTGTTGCTATAAATGATCTTCATTGCAGAGGTTCGCGCGGCTAATGAGAGGCTTCACCCATGGGGGTGTCGGTTGTCATTAGTCGCGAGGATGCGAAGAAGGTCGGGTTAAATCGTCAGCACACCTGAGGTGTGCTTTCAAACATTTAAGAAAGGACAGAATTTTGCTGAATCCGATCGTTCGTAAATTCCAGTATGGTCAGCATACCGTCACGCTGGAAACCGGCATGATGGCTCGTCAGGCTACTGCTGCCGTAATGGTAAGCATGGATGACACTGCTGTATTCGTTACCGTAGTTGGCCAGAAAAAAGCTAAACCAGGTCAGGACTTCTTCCCACTGACCGTGAACTACCAGGAGCGTACCTACGCTGCCGGTAAAATCCCGGGTGGCTTCTTCCGTCGTGAAGGCCGTCCAAGCGAAGGCGAAACCCTGATCGCGCGTCTGATTGACCGCCCGGTTCGTCCGCTGTTCCCGGAAGGCTTCGTCAATGAAGTGCAGGTTATCGCAACCGTTGTTTCCGTTAACCCACAGGTTAACCCGGACATCGTAGCGATGATCGGTGCGTCTGCTGCCCTGTCACTGTCTGGTATCCCATTCAATGGCCCAATCGGTGCCGCGCGCGTCGGTTACATCAACGACCAGTACGTGCTGAACCCAACTCAGGAAGAGCTGAAAGAGAGTAAGCTGGACCTGGTTGTTGCCGGTACTGAAGCAGCAGTTCTGATGGTTGAATCTGAAGCAGAACTGCTGAGTGAAGACCAGATGCTGGGCGCAGTGGTCTTCGGCCACGACCAGCAGCAGATTGTTATCCAGAACATCAACGACCTGGTGAAAGAAGCCGGTAAACCACGTTGGGACTGGCAGCCAGAAGCGGTAAACGACGCCCTGAACGCACGCGTAGCTGCACTGGCAGAATCTCGTCTGAGCGATGCATATCGCATTACAGACAAACAGGAGCGTTATGCTCAGGTTGACGTGATCAAAGATGAAACCATCGCAACCCTGATCGCGGAAGACGAAACGCTGGACGCTAACGAGCTGAGCGAAATCCTGCACGCTATCGAGAAAAACGTTGTTCGTAGTCGCGTACTGGCAGGCGAGCCGCGTATTGATGGCCGTGAAAAGGACATGATCCGTGGTCTGGATGTGCGTACTGGCGTGCTGCCACGTACTCACGGTTCCGCGCTGTTCACCCGTGGTGAAACCCAGGCGCTGGTTACCGCTACCCTGGGTACTGCACGTGACGCACAGAACATCGATGAACTGATGGGCGAGCGCACTGACAGCTTCCTGTTCCACTACAACTTCCCTCCGTACTCTGTGGGCGAGACCGGTATGGTTGGCTCACCGAAGCGTCGTGAAATTGGTCACGGTCGTCTGGCGAAGCGCGGCGTGCTGGCAGTAATGCCAGAAGCAGACAAATTCCCGTACACTGTACGTGTCGTGTCTGAAATCACTGAATCCAACGGTTCTTCTTCCATGGCTTCCGTGTGTGGTGCCTCTCTGGCGCTGATGGATGCAGGCGTGCCGATCAAAGCCGCCGTTGCGGGTATCGCAATGGGTCTGGTGAAAGAAGGCGACAACTTCGTTGTTCTGTCTGACATTCTGGGTGACGAAGATCACCTGGGTGATATGGACTTCAAAGTGGCGGGTTCCCGCGACGGTATCTCTGCCCTGCAGATGGATATCAAAATTGAAGGTATCACCAAAGAGATCATGCAGGTTGCTCTGAACCAGGCTAAAGGTGCGCGTCTGCACATTCTGGGCGTGATGGAACAGGCTATCAACGCACCACGCGGTGATATCTCTGAATTCGCTCCGCGTATTCACACCATCAAGATCAATCCAGACAAGATCAAAGATGTTATCGGTAAGGGCGGTTCTGTTATCCGTGCACTGACCGAAGAAACGGGCACCACCATCGAAATCGAAGATGACGGTACTGTGAAAATCGCAGCAACCGACGGTGAGAAAGCGAAATATGCTATCCGCCGTATCGAAGAGATTACAGCAGAAATCGAAGTGGGCCGTATCTACAATGGTAAAGTGACCCGTATCGTTGACTTTGGTGCATTCGTTGCCATCGGTGGCGGTAAAGAAGGTCTGGTACATATCTCTCAGATCGCTGACAAGCGCGTTGAGAAAGTGACCGATTACCTGCAAATGGGTCAGGAAGTACCGGTGAAAGTTCTGGAAGTTGACCGCCAGGGCCGTATCCGTCTGAGCATTAAAGAAGCAACCGAGCAGTCTCAGCCTGCTGCGGCGCCGGAAGCTCCGGCTGCCGAACAGCAAGGCGAGTAAGGTTGCCATTTGCCCTCCGCGCAGGCGGAGGGCTTATTATCAGGCAGGACGCCTTGTTAAGCCGCCGGGGGACAGGACGTTCATCCAATAGTTGTCTTCGGGAGTGGGAAATGAAGCCTTTTTTGCGCTGGTGTTTCGTTGCGACAGCTTTAACGCTGGCAGGATGCAGCAACTCTGCCTGGCGTAAGAGCGAAGTCCTCGCAGTGCCATTGCAACCGACTTTGCAGCAGGAAGTGATTCTGGCACGCATGGAACAAATACTTGCCAGTCGGGCTTTAACCGATGACGAACGCGCACAGCTTTTATATGAGCGCGGAGTGTTGTATGATAGTCTCGGTCTGAGGGCATTAGCGCGAAATGATTTTTCACAAGCGCTGGCAATTCGACCTGATATGCCTGAAGTATTCAATTACTTAGGCATTTATTTAACGCAGGCAGGCAATTTTGATGCTGCCTATGAAGCGTTTGATTCTGTACTTGAGCTTGATCCAACTTACAACTACGCGCACTTGAATCGCGGTATCGCCTTGTATTACGGCGGTCGTGATAAGTTAGCGCAAGATGATCTGCTGGCGTTTTATCAAGACGATCCTAATGATCCTTTCCGCAGCCTGTGGCTTTACATCGTTGAGCAGAAGCTCGATGAGAAGCAGGCCAAAGAAGCACTGAAACAGCGCTTCGAGAAATCGGACAAGGAACAGTGGGGATGGAACATTGTCGAGTTCTACCTGGGCAACATTAGCGAAGCAACGCTGATGGAACGCCTCAAGGCGGACGCAACGGATAACACCTCGCTCGCTGAGCATCTCAGTGAAACCAACTTCTATTTAGGTAAGTACTACCTAAGTCTGGGGGATATGGACAGCGCTACGGCACTGTTCAAATTAGCGGTTGCTAACAACGTACATAACTTCGTTGAGCACCGTTATGCATTGTTGGAATTATCGCTCTTGGGCCAGGAGCAAGACGACCTGGCAGAATCGGACCAGCAATAGCTGACGACATAAACATCAGCCCGTAATCTTTTGATTGCCATCACCTTCACTGGTGAGGGCGTTGTTGTTCGTCAATACACCTAATTTGAGCCGGTTCACACTTTTCAATGAAAATTGCTAATCATTTTCACGATGAGCTAAGTAGACTGGCCGCCATTAATATCGAGGCACTTGTACTACATGGCTGAATTCGAAACCACTTTTGCAGATCTGGGCCTGAAGGCTCCTATCCTTGAAGCCCTTAACGATCTGGGTTACGAAAAACCATCTCCGATCCAGGCTGAGTGTATCCCACACCTGCTTTCTGGTCGTGACGTGCTGGGCATGGCCCAGACCGGTAGCGGTAAAACCGCAGCATTCTCGCTGCCGCTGCTGAACAACATTGATCCGGACCTGCGTGCGCCGCAGATCCTCGTCCTGGCTCCAACCCGTGAACTGGCTGTTCAGGTTGCTGAAGCAATGACGGAATTCTCTAAACATATGCGCGGCGTAAACGTGGTAGCCCTGTACGGCGGCCAGCGTTATGACGTGCAGTTACGCGCCCTGCGCCAGGGCCCACAGATTGTTGTCGGTACGCCGGGCCGTCTGCTGGATCACCTGAAACGCGGTACCCTGGACCTCTCTAAGCTGAGCGGCCTGGTACTGGATGAAGCAGATGAAATGCTGCGTATGGGCTTCATCGAAGACGTTGAAACCATCATGGCGCAGATCCCGGAAGGTCATCAGACCGCTCTGTTCTCTGCAACCATGCCAGAAGCGATCCGTCGCATTACCCGCCGCTTCATGAAAGAGCCGCAGGAAGTGCGTATTCAGTCCAGCGTGACCACTCGCCCGGACATCAGCCAGAGCTACTGGTCTGTATACGGCATGCGCAAAAACGAAGCGCTGGTCCGTTTCCTGGAAGCGGAAGATTTTGATGCGGCGATTATCTTCGTACGTACCAAAAACGCGACCCTGGAAGTGGCTGAAGCGCTGGAGCGTAGCGGCTACAACAGCGCAGCGCTGAACGGCGACATGAACCAGGCGCTGCGTGAGCAGACTCTGGAGCGTCTGAAAGACGGTCGTCTGGATATCCTGATTGCAACCGACGTGGCAGCACGTGGTCTGGACGTTGAGCGTATCAGCCTGGTTGTAAACTACGATATCCCAATGGACTCCGAGTCTTACGTTCACCGTATCGGCCGTACCGGTCGTGCGGGTCGTGCGGGCCGTGCGCTGCTGTTCGTTGAGAACCGCGAGCGTCGTCTGCTGCGTAACATTGAACGCACCATGAAGCTGACCATTCCAGAAGCTGAGCTGCCAAACGCAGAACTGCTGGGCAAACGCCGTCTGGAAAAATTCGCCGCGAAAGTACAGCAGCAGCTGGAAAGCAGCGATCTGGATCAGTACCGTGCGCTGCTGTCCCAGATCCAGCCTGTCGCTGAAGGCGAAGAGCTGGACATGGAAACCCTGGCCGCAGCACTGCTGAAAATGGCGCAGGGCGAACGTAGCCTGATCGTGCCACCTGATGCACCGATGCGTCCTAAGCGTGACTTCCGTGACCGTGACGATCGTTTCGAACGTCGTGGCGACCGTAACGACCGTGGTCCACGCGGTGACCGTCCAGAGCGTGGTGGTGAAGACCGTCCACGTCGCGAGCGTCGTGACGCTGGCGAAATGGAACTGTATCGCATTGAAGTGGGCCGTGATGATGGTGTTGAAGTTCGTCACATCGTTGGCGCGATCGCTAATGAAGGCGACATCAGCAGCCGTTACATCGGTAACAT
Organism: Enterobacter cloacae complex sp. SYL001; assembly: GCF_049237025.1. Classification (NCBI taxonomy): domain Bacteria; kingdom Pseudomonadati; phylum Pseudomonadota; class Gammaproteobacteria; order Enterobacterales; family Enterobacteriaceae; genus Enterobacter; species Enterobacter cloacae complex sp. SYL001. The sequence continues at coordinate 122,277 of NZ_JBMKJI010000006.1, forward strand.
CAAGCTGTTCGGTTCACACTCAACGATCGAGCTGCCAAAAGGCATGCCGGGCGAAGTACTGCAGCACTTTACTCGCACCCGCATTCTGAACAAGCCAATGAACATGCAACTGATGGGTGATGCACAGCCTCGCTCTGACCGCGGTGGCGAACGCCGTGGCGGTGGTCGCAGCTTCGGTGGCGAGCGTCGTGAAGGCGGTCGTAGCGAAGGTCGCACTGGCGAACCTCGTCGTTTCTCCGGCGAGCGCCGTGAAAATCGTGGCCCACGCCGCGAAGAAGGCACCAGCCGTCGTCGTTTCGGTGACGCGTAAGCCTTTTCGCTTTTGACGTAAAGTAAAATATACAGCCCCGATAGTTGTTATCGGGGCTTTTTTTATTCCTTTTGTACTCTTGTACTGGTACAGTGCATCACATTAAAATGCACACCACATTTTTGACTGGAGATAAGGCCGCATGGCAACACTAACCACCACCCAAACGTCACCTTCGCTGCTTGGCGGCGTGGTGATCATCGGCGGAACCATTATTGGTGCCGGGATGTTCTCCCTGCCAGTGGTTATGTCCGGTGCGTGGTTCTTCTGGTCGCTGGCGGCGCTGGTTTTCACCTGGTTCTGCATGCTCCATTCCGGGCTGATGATCCTTGAAGCAAACCTGAACTACCGCATTGGCTCCAGCTTCGACACCATCACCCGAGATCTGCTGGGCAAAGGCTGGAACCTGGTGAACGGGTTGTCCATCGCGTTTGTACTCTATATCCTGACCTACGCGTACATTTCAGCGAGCGGGTCGATTCTGCATCACACCTTCTCCGAGATGTCGCTGAACGTTCCGGCGCGTCTGGCGGGTCTCTGCTTCGCGCTGGGCGTGGCGTTTATCGTCTGGATGAGTACCAAAGCGGTCAGCCGCATGACGGCGATCGTGCTGGGCGCCAAGGTCATCACCTTCTTCCTGACCTTCGGCAGCCTGCTGGGGCACGTCACGCCGGCCACGCTGTTTAACGTTGCGGAAGTGAACACCTCCTACACGCCATACCTGCTTATGACGTTGCCATTCTGTCTGGCGTCGTTCGGCTACCACGGCAACGTACCGAGCCTGATGAAGTACTACGGCAAGGATCCGCGCACCATCGTGAAATGCCTGATTTACGGCACGCTGCTGGCGCTGGGGCTGTATGTGATCTGGCTGCTGGGGACGATGGGTAACATCCCGCGTCCAGAATTTATCGGCATTGCGCAGAAGGGCGGTAACATTGATGTGCTGGTACAGGCGCTGAGTGGCGTGCTGAACAGCCGCAGTCTGGATCTGCTTCTGGTGGTCTTCTCTAACTTTGCGGTGGCGAGCTCATTTCTCGGCGTGACGCTGGGCCTGTTTGACTACCTGGCAGATCTGTTTGGTTTTGATGACTCTGCGATGGGGCGCTTCAAAACGGCGCTGTTAACCTTCCTGCCGCCGATTGTGGGCGGCCTGCTGTGGCCGAACGGTTTCCTGTACGCCATCGGCTATGCAGGACTGGCGGCTACCATCTGGGCGGCGATTGTACCGGCGCTGCTGGCGCGTAAATCACGTAAGCGCTTCGGCAGCCCGAAATTCCGCGTCTGGGGCGGAAAACCGATGATTGCGCTGATCCTGGTATTTGGTCTCGGCAATGCGGTGGTGCACATGCTGTCGAGTTTTAATCTGTTGCCTGTGTATCAGTAAACAGAAAGCCCGGTGGCGCTACGCTTACCGGGCCTACAGGGATCGCGTAGGCCGGATAAGGCGAAGCCGCCATCCGGCAAAAAACTACCCCACCAACTCCTCTTTCACCTGCATCGCCAGATCAAATGAATGCAAACGCGCCTGATGATCGAAAATCTGGCCGTTGACCATAATTTCATCCGCCTGCGTTTCTCGTAGCACTGCCTCCAGACCGTGACGCACCTTCGCCTTATCACCCACCAGCGACATGCTCAGGGCCTGCTGCACGCCATACTGCTCGGAGGCCGACCAAAGCTGATGCATATTTTCAACCGGTGGTGGCAACTGGCCCGTCTCGCCGCGACGCAGCTTCACAAACGCCTGCTGCATGGAGGTAAACAGGAATTCCGCGTCGCGGTTGCTGTCGGCGGCAATGATATTGATGCACACCATCGCATACGGCTTCTCAAGACGCTCGGAAGGCTTGAAGTTTGTGCGGTAGAGATGCAGAGCCTGATGCAGCATATCCGGTGCGAAGTGGGAAGCGAACGCGAACGGCAGCCCCAGCTGTGCGGCAAGCTGTGCGCTGTACAGACTTGAGCCTAACAGCCACACCGGGATTTTCTCGCCGTAGCCCGGCACTGGGCGCACGTGCGGGTTAGGATCGCTCGCATCGAACCAGTCCACCAGCTCCGCTACATCACGCGGGAAGTTGTCGATATCGCCGCTCATATGGCGACGCAGGGCGCGCATGGTCGGCTGGTCGCTGCCCGGCGCGCGGCCAAGACCCAAATCAATGCGACCGGGGTAGAGTGTATTCAGGGTGCCAAACTGCTCGGCAATCACCAGCGGGGCATGGTTCGGCAGCATCACGCCACCGGAGCCAAGGTGCAAAGTAGTGGTATTCGCCGCCAGATAGCCAATCAGTACTGAGGTGGCGGCGCTGGCGATGCCCACCATATTATGGTGCTCCGCCAGCCAGTAGCGGTGATAGCCACGTTTTTCGGCAAGCTGAGCCAGATCCAGAGAGTGCGAAAAGGCTTCTCTTGCCGAGGAGCCTTGTGGAATCGGTGCCAGATCCAGCACCGAAAACGGAATGGTTTTGTCAGTCATAACAGCTCACTTTGTCGACGGTCAATCTTTAATACTGCATTAAAAAATGATAACCGTTGTTAACAAAGTGAGCTTTTTTACCCCTGCAATTCCAGCCCGGCGAGACGTTTCCAGTAACCGTTGCAGTCGCTGTTTGCCGTCAGCGGCAGCGGCGAGGCGCCGTTTTCGTTGGTGCGGAAGGCGTCCAGCATGGCGAACACGCCGGTATCGAGCGGCGAAAGACGCACCATATCCACCAGCCCATGCATTGACGCCAGCTCGTTGCCGAGGTTATAGACGTAACCGCTCATAGTCTGAATGCCGTTGAGGACAAACACCTGCTGATTCTCCTGCGACAGCATGCTGCGTCCGTTCGGGTACTTAATGCAGCAGGTTTCACACTCGTCTTTCGGGCGATCTTCGGAACGCGCGGTGAAGCAGCGGGCAGAGTAGGCCAGCGGCAGATGGCCGTAGCTCAGCACTTCGACTTCAAACTGATTACGAATGCCCAGCTCGTCACACTGATTTAGCAGGTTGACCAGCCAGTCGCGGGAGAGCTCAACCGGCATGCACCAGCGTGTCATCCCCTGTTTGAGCAGCAGGCGCAGGGTCACCGCGTTATAGCAGTTCAGCGCATGTCCGGCGACAAACGGCAGCTTACGCTCGGCGCACATGTTCACCACGCCCAGGTCGCTCGCCTCCAGCAGGAACTCACCGTTTTCGACGTAGCGCTTCAGCTCGCCTAGTTCAGAGGACGCCTGCACCAGCGCCAGCGTCGAGAGCACCACCTGCTTGCCGCTGCCGGCCAGGCTTTTCGCCATATCCAGCCAGTCGCCCACTTTGGTGGCACGGCGCTTGCTGCACACCGCTTCGCCGAGGTAAATCACATCGGCGCTGCTGTTAGCCGCCTGCTGGTAAAAATCTTCCAGCGTCTCTTTTGGCCAGTAGTAAAGCACCGGCCCTAATGAATATTTCATGATTATCTCACTGCCATTTACGGTGATACGCGCCGAGCGTGGTTTGCGTGCCTTCGGACATCGCGCCGAGCGTCTCCATCCAGGCCGCCTGCGGGGCGTAGTTTTGCGGGTCCGCCATGCAGCGGTCGATGGCCTGACGCCACACCTTCGCCACCTGGCTCACGTAGGCCGGGCTACGCTGGCGGCCTTCGATTTTCACCGAGGCAATGTTGGCGGCCAGCAGTTCCGGCAGCAGCTCCAGCGTGTTGAGGCTGGTGGGCTCCTCCAGCGCGTGGTAGCGCTCACCGTCCACCAGATAGCGGCCTTTGCACAGTGTCGGGTAGCCCGCGTTTTCACCGTCCTGATAGCGGTCGATTAACACGTTATTCAGGCGCGACTCCAGTCCCTGCGGCGTTTGCTGCCAGCGAACGAAGCGGGCAGGCGAGCAGGCGCCGACGGTATTTGGCGATTCCCCGGTGAGATAGGAAGAAAGATAGCAGCGGCCTTCGGCCATGATGCACAGGCTGCCGAAGGCAAAAACCTCCAGCGGCACTGGCGTGACGCGCGCCAGTTGCTTAACCTGATGAATAGAGAGCACGCGCGGCAGCACCACGCGAGCCACGTCAAAGTGTCGATGATAAAAACGCACGGCCTCTTCATTGGTGGCCGATGCCTGAACAGAGACGTGGCGCTCAATATGCGGATAACGTTCTGCCGCATACTCAAGCATAGCGAGGTCGGCCAGGATCAACGCATCGGCGCCCAGCTGGGCCGCCATATCCACGGCGCGCTGCCAGCGGGCGTAGCCATCAGGATGGGCAAAGGTATTGATGGCGATGTGCAGTTTGCGCCGGTGCTGGTGAACGAAGTTAACGGCTTCCTGAAGCTTTTTCTCCGTAAAGTTAAGACCCGCAAAATGGCGGGCATTGGTATCATCTTTCAGCCCGATATAGACCGCATCGGCCCCATTTTCGATGGCCGCCTTAAGCGCCGGAAGGTTTCCGGCAGGGCAGAGCAGCTCCATAATTTATCCCGATGTTGTCGATCGCAGGGATCGTAAAAAATGTTAACGAGCTGGGATTTTAATTAACCCATACGCGACAATTTTTGATCTAAGGCAGCTAATGGCGTATTGATGGCACCAATAATGAGGTATACCGGACAACGGTTTGTTGATTTACGCCGCTATCTTCTTGTCGGGATATGGCAAAATAGCAGGACTATAGCTATCAGGGAGTAAAGCTCGTGCTGGATAAACTGCGTTCACGTCTCGTACAATTCGGTCCATCAATGCTGAGCGTGCCGGTAAAACTGGCGCCGTTCGCGCTTAAACGCCAGGTGCTGGAACAGGTACTGAGCTGGCAGTTCCGCCAGGCGCTACAGGACGGTGAGCTTGAGTTTCTGGAAGGCCGCTGTTTAAAGATTGAAGTACGCGATATCGGGTTGCGCTGGTTTACTTCCGTAGAGAACGATCGGCTTATCGTCCGTGAAACCGCCGAGGCGGATGTCAGCTTTAGCGCGGATGCAAGCGATCTGCTGATGATCGCCGCGCGCAAACAGGATCCGGACACCCTCTTCTTCCAGCGTCGTCTGGTGATTGAAGGCGACACGGAGCTCGGTCTGTACGTCAAAAATTTAATGGATGCCATTGAGCTGGAGCAGATGCCGAAAGCGCTGCGTATGATGTTGATGCAAATGGCAGATTTCGTTGAGGCCGGGCTAAAAACCCCGCCGGACAGTAAACACACTTCAGTAGGTGAACCATGCTGATTCGAGTCGAAATTGGGATTGATGCGCCGGGTATCGATGCGTTGTTACGCCGCTCTTTTGCAGGCGACGCCGAAGCTCAACTGGTTCACGATCTTCGCGAAGATGGCCTGATTACGCTGGGCCTGGTTGCCACCGACGATGAGGGGCAGGTGGTCGGCTACGTGGCGTTCAGTCCGGTGATTGTGCAGGGCGAAGAGTTGCAGTGGGTCGGCATGGCGCCGCTGGCGGTGGATGAAAACTACCGTGGACAGGGCCTGGCACGCCAGCTGGTCTATGAAGGGCTGGATTCCCTGAATGAATTTGGCTATGCCGCTGTCGTCGTTCTGGGCGATCCGGCGTTCTACGAGCGTTTAGGCTTTGAGCCAGCGTCCAGATACGATCTGCGCTGCCACTGGCCAGGCACGGAAACATCTTTCCTGGTACATCCTCTGGCGGACGATTCGCTCGACGGCGTTACCGGTCTGGTGGAGTACCACGATCATTTCAATCGTTTTTAAGCAGGCTTTCGCGTAGCGCCTCGAAAGAGCCGTCCCCGTTGACGAGACGCTCTTTCTGGCGCTTCGTCAGCTGCTTGATGCGGTATTCCAGCCTGAGCGCCAGGGATCTGTCGCCCACGGCGGCTGAAAACGCCAGCTGAAGTTCACCTTTCCCCCGCAGTGCTTTCGCCCCTTTTCCCGTTTGATGTTGTAAAAAACGCCGTGCCACATCGGTAGTGATCCCGGTGTAGAGTGCGTTATCAGCGGTTCGGACAAGATAGAGAAACCAGCACACGGTAAACAGATTCAGTATGTTAAGGTGAACGCACCATAGCATGAGAGAGAGCGAAAATGGAAACACTGGCCGCCATTAACCGCTGGCTGGCAAAGCAGCATGTTGTGACCTGGTGCGTCTGTAAAGACGAGGAGATGTGGTGCGCAAATGCCTTTTATTACTACGATCCCGAGCGCGTGGCCTTTTACGTGATGAGCGAAGACAAAACGCGGCATGCGCAGATGACGGGCCAACAGGCAAAAGTGGCGGGCACGGTAAATGGTCAGCCTAAAACCGTTGCGCTGATCCGCGGGGTCCAGTTTAAAGGCGAAATTCGTCGCCTGGAAGGTGAGGAAAGCGACGCCCAGCGTAAACGCTATACGCGCCGCTTCCCGGTGGCCGCAGCGCTAAAAGCCCCGGTGTGGGAAATCCGCCTCGATGAGCTGAAATTTACCGACAACACCCTGGGCTTTGGCAAGAAGCTGCACTGGTTACGCACCGAGCAGGCGTAGCGCTTCGCGGTTAAACGCTGGAAGATCGTCCGGCGTACGGCTGGTGATCAGCTGATCGTTATCGTTCACCACTTCCTGATCGTAGAACTCGGCACCGGCGTTTTTCAGATCGATAACGATCGGTTTCACCGCGGTGAGCTTACGCCCGCGTACCACCTCGGCGCTGATCAGCAGCTGCGGACCGTGGCAAATGGCAAACACCGGTTTACCGGTGCCGACGAAGTCACGGGTAAAGGTGACGAAACGCTCGTCCCCGCGCAGGGAATCCGGTGAATGGCCGCCCGGTAACAGCAGGGCGTCGAAATCCGACGGGCTGACGTTATCAATGGATTCGTCAATGGTCACGCTGGCTTCACCCTTATGGCCCTTCACGGTTTTACCCGCTTCTTTTTCGATGGTGACCACCTCGTGGCCCGCCTTGCGGAATGCCTCTGCTGGCGACGTAAATTCTGAATCTTCAAACTCGTCGGTAATCAAGACTGCGATTTTTTTACCCATGCTTCCTCCGTTGTTTTCGCTTCAGACTGTTTTTTTCCCGTTTGTGGTAAATACTTACCGGTAACAGACTTTTAAGTGTGGTAGAGCAGGCCCAGATCGCAAACGGACAATTCTGTAAAGGGGACAAGATGAGTCAGGTACTGATTACCGGCGCAACCGGGCTGGTGGGTGGACATCTGCTGCGGCTGCTGATCCAGGATCGGCATATCAACTATATCGCCGCCCCGACGCGTCGCCCGCTGTTGGATATCACCGGCGTCTATAACCCGCACGATCCCCAGCTTACCGACGCGCTGGCGCAGGTGCAGGATCCCATTGATATCGCCTTTTGCTGCCTTGGCACCACCCGACGGGAAGCGGGCAGTAAGGAAGCCTTTGTCCATGCAGATTACACGCTGGTGGTAGATACCGCCCTGACGGCCAAAAAGCTGGGTGCAAAGCATTTCCTGGTGGTCAGCGCGCACGGCGCGAACGCAGGCTCGCCGTTTTTTTACAACCAGGTGAAGGGCAAAATGGAAGAGGCGTTAATCGCGCAGCAATGGGAGCGCCTGACCATCGTGCGGCCTTCCATGCTGATGGGCCACCGCGACGAACGGCGTTTTAACGAGTCTTTTTTCGCTCCGCTGTTTCGCATCCTGCCAGGTAACTGGAAGTCCATCGAGGCGCGGGATGTCGCGCAGGCGATGCTGAAAGAGGCACTGGCTCCGTCGCAAGAGGGGGTTAATATTATCCCTTCGGCAAAACTGCGTGAAATCGCGCAGGGCGAGGCGTAAACTTCCCCGGCTTATTAAATAACACCTTCCGGGGAATGGTATGACTGGTCAGTCTTCATCTCAGGCGGCAACACCTGTTCAGTGGTGGAAGCCCGCACTCTTCTTTCTCGTGGTCATCATTGGCCTCTGGTATGTGAAATGGCAGCCGTACTACGGTAAAGCCTTCACCGCCGCCGACACCCACAGCATCGGTAAATCGATTCTCGCGCAGGCCGATTCCAGCCCGCTTCGCGCGGCGTGGGATTACGCAATGGTCTATTTTCTTGCCGTCTGGAAAGCGGCGGTATTGGGCGTATTGCTGGGCTCGCTGATTCAGGTACTTATCCCGCGTAACTGGCTGATAAAAACCCTGGGACAACCGCGCTTGCAGGGCACGCTGCTGGGAACGATTTTCTCCCTGCCGGGCATGATGTGCTCCTGCTGCGCTGCACCGGTGGCGGCGGGTATGCGCCGACAGCGCGTGTCGATGGGCGGTGCGCTTGCCTTCTGGATGGGTAACCCCCTGCTGAACCCGGCAACGCTGGTGTTTATGGGCTTCGTTCTCGGCTGGCATTTCGCGTTTATCCGTCTGGCGGCTGGCCTGCTGACGGTGGTGCTTGTCGCTACGCTGGTGCAGCACCTGGTGAAAGACAACGAGGCCGGGCCTGCCTCCGTTGAGCTGGACCTCAGCGATCCGCAGGGCAGTTTCTTAGCTCGCTGGGGCAAAGCGCTGTGGCAGCTTTTCTGGAGCACAATCCCGGTCTATATCCTGGCCGTACTGGTGCTCGGGGCGGCGCGCGTCTGGCTGTTCCCGCATGCGGATGGCGCTATCGACAACACGCTGATGTGGGTGATTGCGATGGCGGTGGCCGGTTGCCTGTTTGTGATCCCAACCGCGGCGGAGATCCCGATTATTCAGACCATGATGATGGCTGGCATGGGTACCGCACCGGCGCTGGCGCTGCTCATCACGCTGCCGGCGGTGAGCCTGCCGTCGCTGATCATGCTGCGTAAGTCATTCCCGGCGAAAGCGCTGTGGCTGACGGCGGGGCTGGTGGCGTTGAGCGGAGTGATTGTGGGGAGTATGGCGCTGGTGTGAAAGAAAGCCCGGTGGCGCTGGCGCTTACCGGGCTTACAGTCAGGTGTGAATTACTTGATATAAGTAAAGGCGGTGGTGACGTGCTTCACGCCGCTCACCCGGCTGGCGATATCCGCCGCCGCTTTCCCTTCACGTTCTGTCACCAGGCCCAGCAGGAACACTTCGCCGTTCTCAGTGGTTACTTTCACGTTTGAGGATTTCACCTGGTCGGTACCCAGCAGCTGGGAACGCACTTTGGTGGTGATCCAGGTATCAGATGACGCGGTGCCGAGACCAATCGGCTGGCCCTGGCGGATCTCGTTAAACACTTCCGCCGTACCTTCTACGCCCATCGCGATCTGTTTGGCGCGCGAGGCGAGTTCAGGGGTTGGCGCCTGGCCTGCCAGCAGAACTTTGCCCTGATAAGCCGTCACGTTAATGCGTGCTTCCTTCTTGATCTGTTCGTCTTTCGACAGCGCACTGTTTACGCGCAGCTCAAGCGTACCGTCATCCACCTGCGTCCCAACGGTACGCGGATCGGTCGCTGCTTTGGTGCCGACCGCTGCGGTACCGACTACAGCGGCAGCGATGCACCCCTGAAGCAGTAATGCAGACATCACGACTGCAAGGGCCGATAAAACCTTCATGAGAACTCCTTAATCATCCTGGTGAGGGAAAAGCGTGTTATCGATCAGATCGCATAAGCAGTTCACCGTGAGCATATGCATCTCCTGGATGCGGGCGCTACGGTGCGAAGGAATGCGGATTTCCACATCCTGCGGCCCCAGCAGGCCAGCCAGCTCACCGCCGTCGTAACCGGTCAGGGCGACAATCGTCATGTCCCGGGTTACTGCCGCTTCAACCGCCTTAACGATATCCCGGCTGTTACCGCGCGTGGAGATCGCCAGCAGCACGTCTCCGGCATGGCCTAAGGCGCGCACCTGCTTGGCGTAAATTTCGTCATGCAGACGATCGTTGGCAATCGCAGTTAAGACCACGTTATCGGTGTTTAGTGCAATGGCTGGTAAACTCGGTCGCTCGGTTTCGAAGCGATTGATCATGCTGGCAGCAAAATGCTGTGCGTTGGCGGCGGACGTGCCATTGCCACAACAGAGGATTTTGTTGCCGTTGAGCAGCGACTGAACCAGCGTCATCGCTGCACGCGAGATCGCGTCCGGAAGGGCTTCCGCTGCGGCAATCTGCGTTTGAATGCTTTCTGTGAAGCACACTTTTATTCGTTCGAGCACGGTATCCCTTTAAAATCTTATTTATGCGTCTTCGCCAAACGCGTTTTTAAGCCAGTCGATCGCATTTCCGGTGAAGGCTACCACATCGAAACGGCAATCCACAGTATCAAAACTCCCATTATGGCGGGCAAGCCACAAGTGGGCAGTCTGTAATAATTTTTTTTGTTTGGCGAGCGTCACGCTGGCGGCAGCACCGCCAAAACGGGACGACTGTCGGTAGCGTACTTCAACAAACACGATGGTTTGACCGTCTTTCATAATCAGGTCAATCTCGCCGCCGCGCCCGCGAACGTTGGCGGCGACAAAGCGCAGTCCTTTGCCTTCAAGCCAGCGGCGCGCTTTTAGCTCCCACGCGTCGCCGGTCTGTTTACGGCTTAACTGGCCGGGACAATCTGCCCCTGCTGGTATTTGAGCCATGATAACTTCCTGTTAATCACACAATCCTGATCGGCGGTCAGATCGCCGGTATTCCCGTTAAGCTCAAAGCCCGGTACCTGGCGCATCTGGGTAAAGTGGTTTGCCAGCGCCCAGGCATCGACGCCCATCGCGTACAGACGCGCCAGGGAATAATCATTGCGCACCGCGCCCAGCGCCTGCTGCATCAACTGCGGGTTGCTGCCTGCCAGCATAGGGATCTCGCTGTATTGCAGTCCTTCCATTTCCAGACGGAAATCCGGGCCTGCGGTACCCTGTGCGCTGCGGGAGCTGGCGTAGAGCGTAGCGCCGCTCTGGCTGCCGTTACGCATGGCGATCATTGGTTTGATAAAGGCGATCTCTTCCGGCGTAGCGACGATGTATGCCGAATCCACTTTACCGCCGCCGCTGATTTGCGCGTCGGTAGGGGGGGCTGGGATCGTCAGACCGCCGATGGTGACGCTCTGCTGCTGCGGCAGGCTGGCGGATACCGGGCTACCGTTGAGGGCAATACCTGCCCCGCCGTTCACGCCCGCTCTCAGTTCGGAAGCTGAGCCAAATTTCTGCTGCAACACCACGCCACCGCCAAGGGTCTGCCACTCTTGCGCAAAGGCGTTGGCAACGCGGTCGCCCAGCGTGCTGCGTGGGATCAGCAGCAGCGGCGCCTGTTTGCCCTGCTCGTGGATATGACGGGCCGCATCGCGGGCTTCATCCTCCGGAGAGAGGGCGAAGTAACAGATATTGGCGCGGTTCTGAACCTGCTCTGGCTGGTTCAGCGCCAGCACGTTCAGCGTGGTGTTGCTCTTCATCAGCGCTTCCACGTTGTTTTTCAACAGCGGGCCGACAACGATGCTGGCCCCGTCCTGCTGAACCTGCGCCAGCACCTGGTCAAGCGGCTGGGCGCTGGTGTCGTAGATTTTCAACTCTGCACCAGGGTTAGCGCTGGTGGTGGCCACAGCCTGCGGCTGGGCTACTGGCTGCTGTTCCGGCTGCGCGGTTTGCGGCTGAGGTTGTTCTGCCGTCGCGGGCGCCGGGGTTTCAGCCGGGGCCTGTGTTGCCGCAGGCGCTGAGGTAGCGGGTTGCGTCGTTGGGGCGGTAACCGGATTCTGCATGGTGCCCTGGGCAGGGGTTTGCGCGGTGGTCAGGTCGCTGGTTTCGGCGGCTGACGGACTGACGACGTCATTCACATTCGCCGCCTGTGCTGCCTGCGCCGGAACGGCGCTGCCGGTGACGGCGGTAGTGCCGTTTTTCGCGGCTTCAAAACCTTGCTGAATGGCGCGGCCAAACACCGCTGCCTGGCCGTTTAACGGCAGCAGCAGGGCGATTTTGCTGGTGGAGGCGGGCTTAAAGTTTTGCACGTTCACCAGCTGCGTTGGCAGCATTTTTGCTCCCGGGTTTTGCGGGTAGCGCTTTTGCCAGTCGGTAATGCCGGCTTTCAGCATGTTCGGATCGCTGCGGTTGTTGAACCACATCTGTTGCAGATCCAGCCAGCCTTGCAGGACATTTTCATCGGCGTTGATCACCAGCGCTCTGGCCTGATCCTGGGTCATGGAGGCGAGTGCCTGCCAGGTTGCGTCAATATTTTTCTGCTTGTCCGCACCCGCGAGCAGAGGCTCCTGGGCAATCAGCGCGCGGAGAAGCGTCAGGGAGGGGCGACCCTGCTCAGCGGTGATACCGGCCTGCCAGAAACGGGCCTGCTGATTCTTATCCAGCGCGCTCAGTTCGATAGTGCCGAGGATCTTCTTCGCGCCGTCGAAATCTTTCAGCGCGACCTTCAGTTCTGCCGACAGCAGCGTCTGCTCATGGTGCTGATCGTCGTTAAGATCCTGCGGCAGCTGGCTGAACAGCTCGGCGGCCTGCTGGGTTTTTCCTTCCTTCAGCAGTGCACGAATGGCGAGTAATTGCCAGTTGATCCTGGTATCATTTGAACTCTGCGACATTTGTTGCAGATAAAAGCCAGAATCAGCCTGAGCGGATCCCTGCATATGAGCAGTGCTCTGGTCGGGTGCCTGAGTGCCGCAGCCTGTAAAGATCAGGGCTGCCAGCAGGAGGGGCACGCTGTGCGCGGCTTTTTTTCGAAGAAACGTTAACGGTACCATACTGTATCCAGTGATTTTTTTACGCAATGCTCAATATTAAATCGGCAATACGGACGAAACAATGAAACAACACGAAACGGCAGATAATTCTCAAGGCCAGCTTTATATTGTACCTACTCCTATCGGGAATTTGTCTGATATTACCCAACGTGCACTCACTGTATTGCAAGCTGTTGATTTAATTGCTGCTGAAGACACCCGTCATACCGGTTTACTGCTGCAGCACTTTGCCATTAACGCCCGTCTGTTTGCCCTGCACGATCACAATGAGCAACAAAAAGCCGAAACGCTGGTGGCGAAGCTGAAAGAAGGGCAGAACATCGCGCTGGTCTCCGATGCGGGTACGCCGCTTATCAACGATCCGGGCTACCATCTGGTGCGCACCTGCCGTGAAGCAGGGATCCGCGTTGTGCCGCTGCCGGGGCCGTGTGCTGCTATTGCCGCATTAAGTGCGGCGGGCCTGCCGTCCGATCGTTTCTGCTACGAAGGTTTCCTGCCTGCTAAATCCAAAGGCCGTCGCGACGTGTTAAAGGATCTGGAAGCAGAGCCGCGTACCCTGATTTTTTACGAATCAACCCACCGCCTGCTGGAAAGCCTGGACGATATGGTTACCGTCTGGGGCGAATCCCGCTACGTGGTGCTGGCGCGCGAGCTGACCAAAACCTGGGAAACGATCCACGGTGCGCCGGTTGGCGAACTGCTGGCGTGGGTGAAAGAGGATGAGAACCGCCGCAAGGGCGAAATGGTGCTGATTGTCGAAGGGCATAAAGCGCAGGAAGACGCCCTGCCTGCCGATGCGCTGCGTACGCTGGCCCTGCTACAGGTTGAACTCCCCCTGAAAAAAGCGGCGGCGCTGGCGGCGGAGATCCACGGCGTGAAGAAAAATGCGCTGTATAAATATGCGCTGGAGCAGCAGGGGGAGTAAGCCCCTGCCGCCTGTTTTGCCGGGTGGCGGCTTCGCCTTACCCGGCCTACACCGTGTCAAAGCCTTACTATTTTCCCGGAATCGCCTCAAACACCAGCGTTTCCAGCGGTTGCAGCGTAATCACCACAGCGTTTTTATACTCCTCTGGTACGGTTGAATAACTGCCGTACACGGCTTTCAGGGTAAACTGCGAGCGCTCTCCTGCCGGGATCTCAAAATCTTTGGTTAAATCCAGGTAGTAACGTTGCGGCTTATCCGACGGGTTGCGTAAACCAAAAATCGCTTTGTCTTTACTCCATGAGGCCCAGCCGTAAACCTCAAGCGAAGTTGGGTCACCGCCAATCCAGTGCGTATCCACCAGCACGCTGGCATTCTCACGCGACCATTTCGCCGCCTGTGCCAGGGTGTCCCACTTCGCCTTGTTAAGCATGGACGGCGTGATGTACAGCTCCTGAAGTTGAGTTCCGGTCGCGAAGTAGCTCCAGACCTGATCGGCAAAATCACCGTCCGTTTGTACTTTCTCCAGTCCATAGTAAGCGTTCTCTGCACTGACGATCCCGTGGTACATCAGGGAGTTCAGCGGGAACAGCGGGCCTTTGCGTACGATGGAGCGATAAGTTTCGGCATCCCGGTAGGTCATCCACTGCTGCACTGGCGTGCCGGGACCGTACAGGTTGATATCATCGCCCTGACGCCAGATTGAATCAGCATAGAACAGCCAGGACGGGCTCGCGTCGGTGCCGGTGGTCAGGTTGATAAACAGGTTCGGGTTTGCGCTGCGCATGTTGTGCAGCAGGGCAATGGACGCGTCAAAATCCGATGCAAATGGGCTGCCCTTGATATGCGAATTGGCGTTACCCATTCCGTCGAGCTTGAACGAGGTAATGTGCTCGTTTTTGATCAGCTTAATGATCTGATCGTTAAAGTTTTTAAAGTAGTTCGGCCCCGACAGCGCCAGCTTGCCGTCTACGGTTTCGAAACCATACTCTTTTGCATGCGAGACGCGAATATCGCGCGGCTTGTTGTAACCGCCCCACGGTGAAAGCCACAGCCCAACCGAGCTATGCAGGCTATCGGCTTTTTCCCTGACTTTGCCAAAACCGTTGCTGAATGCCGGGCCAAACAGCCAGCGTCCGGTGCGATCGTCCCAGCCATCGTCCAGCAGGAACGCGTCCAGCGCCACCCCGCGTCCGGCAATAAATTCTTTATTCCATTCGTCCATTCGTCCAATGACATCCTGCTCGGAGTAAGGAGTAAAGAAGCCGATGTCCATCCAGCTGTTGTAGTGCAGATAAGGCTTATAAGGCCGCGGGCGCACGGCATCGATAAACTGGTTTACGCTGCGCCGCAGCTGATTAGTTTCCGGGAAAGTGCCGAACCAGGTGGTAAAACTGACCGGTGTCTCAGGCAGAATTGGCGTTTTCAGCTCCACGTTGAGGTTCGTGGTGGCTTCATAAGCGTAAGTATTCACAATCGGTTTGTCTGGCAGGATGAAGAACGAGTCGGCCACGATTGGCGAGCTGTTAATCGCCCCGTCAACGTAAGGTGCCTGAGACTGCTTCTTCGTCGGGAAGAAGGTCATTTTCGCTACGTCCCGCGGCTGCCCGACGGCGGCGATGGTGTAGCCGATGCTGGCGTATTTTCCCTTCACCAGGTTCAGTTTCACCGTTACGTTAAAATTCGGATGCGTAAAGTCGATGACTATCGCGTTGTCCTGCTTTTCGACGTGCTTGATTTTGAAATCAGCGGTGTGGATTTTTGTTTCATCCGGCAGCGTCAGAAAGAACAACTCCTGGGGCGTGAGCGGATGGTTAGCCTTGCTGTCCGTTACTACTACCGTTGCATTTGCATCATCAAACGAAAGGGCAATATTGTTGTTACTGAGCGCGTAGTTTGCTGCCGCCGCGCCATGAGAAACACAGAGAGCCAGCAGCGAGAGAGTGAGCCTTGTTTTCATCGGGGTAAGATCCTTATCAGTAATGCTTCAGCATTCGGTTGATGGACTGTTCCAGCCAGTAGCGCTGGGTGCCGAAGTTAATACGCAGGTAGTTTTCGCCGTTTTGTACGTAGTGGCTGCCATCTTCGATGACCACGCCAGACTGTTTGGCGAAATGTTGGGTTAGCGCCGTCGCACTGCGATCGTCCGCACTGACGTCTATCCAGGCGAGATACGACGACTCCGGGTTCATCATCTTCCATGCAGGGAAGTGGGTCTGGATGGCACCCGCAAGGTAGCGGGCATTGCCGCGCAGATAACCATTCAGCGCGTCGAGCCATGGCAGACCTTGCTGATAGGCCAGAATAATCCCCCACACGCCGAAGATATTCGGCGAGGTAATGGAGTTCTTCTCCAACTGCTGGCGGAAACGCTGGCGCAGCGAATCGTCTGGAATCATTGAGTAGGATGTTTTTAGCCCGCCAAGGTTGAAGGCTTTATTGGGGGAGGTCAGCACAATCAGGTTGTCCTGGGCGGCACAGCCCGAAGTCAGACAGCTGACGAATGTACCGTCCAGAATGTGCTCGGCGTGAACCTCATCAACCACCAGAATCGTGCCGTAGCGCTTACAGAGATCGGACACCTGGCGTATCTCATCCGCGCGCCAGATGCGGCCCGAGGGGTTATGCGGCGAGCAGAAGAACCACAGTTTTGGACGGTGAGTTTTGAGCTGAACTTCAATCAGATTAAAATCCAGCTGATAGCGGTTTTCCTTCACGCTCAGCGGATTTGCAAGCACCCGCACGCCCTGTCGCTGTGTCGCCATCGCAAACGGGTCATACACCGGGGTGTTCATCATCACGCAGTCGCCGGGATTGCAGAACGCCTGAACCGTATAGTGCAGCGTAGAAACGGTGCCGTAGGTCAGGGTGATCCATGACTTATGCACCTCAACCTGATGACGGGTGCGCTGGAAGGCGATGACCGCATCGTAGAATTCGTCGAAGCACCAGGTGTAACCGAAGGTGCCATGCTCCACGATGCGCTGAAAGCCTTCAATCACGGCGGGTGGCGAGGTGAAATCCATGTCTGCTATCCACAGCGGGATAAATCCCTCCGGGACATCACCGAAACGCGAACACACAAACGCATGATCCCATTTACGGCATTTATCGCTTTTACGCTCAATGATTCTGTCGAAATCAAACACAACGACCCCCTGTTAAATTAAGGCTTCAATGCCGGATTTGACGCTCTGCACCTGCGGGCCGATGATCACCTGAACGCTGTGGGCATCAAGCACCACGACTGACAAGGCGCCAGCGGCCTTCAGCGCCTGCTGGTCGATAAGCCCCATATCTTTCACCACCAGACGTAAGCGGGTAATGCAGTTGTCGAGCGACTCAATATTCTCTTTACCGCCAAGCGCGCGAAGAATAAGCCCATGATCGTATTTTGATTTTCCACGTGCCCGGGTATTGGCTTCCACCGCCTGGAGCGCACCCTGCGCGTCAACCTCACGGCCTGGCGTTTTTATATCGTGCTTGAGGATGTACCAGCGGAAGACGAAGAAGTAGATAGCAAACCAGGCAATACCCACCGGGAACAGCAGATACCATTTGGTCGACATCCCCTGCATGACGCCGAAGATCAGCAGATCCAGAATACCGCCGTCAGTGTTGCCGATGGTGACGCCGAGCAGCGCCATCACCATCAGCGCCAGGCCAGACATAACGATATGAAACGCGTAAAGCACAGGGGCAATAAACAGGAACAGGAACTCAATCGGCTCTGAAATACCCGTGACAACTGAAACCAGCACGCCTGAAAGCAGCAGCCCTTTAATCACCGGACGGTTTTCCGGGCGCGCGGTGCGGTAGATAGCGTAAGCCACGGCAGGCAGGCCGAAGATAAAGGTCGGCATAAACCCTTGCGATAAAAATGCCGTAACGTGCGGGCTAAACGGCAGACCCGCTTTCAGCTCGGCGTAGAAAATGTTCAGCGCACCGGCCACTTCCTGGCCGTTAACCATCTCAATGCCGCCCGCCGGGGTGAAGCGCACCATCGCCAGCAGAATGTGATGCAGGCCAAAAGGTTTGAGTAGCAGCACGCCCACGCCATACAGGAACGGTCCAAAGACGCTGGTGCTCTGGATGATATGACCAATCCCGGCAATGCCCATTGCCACATATTCCCACAGCAGGGGGATGACCAGGCCGACCAGCGACAGGGTGAGGGCGGTAACAATCGGAACAAAACGAATACCGCTAAAGAAGGCAAATGCGTCGTGCAGCACCGTGTCCTGGAAGCGTTCGTGCAGGAAGTAGGTGATCACCCCTACCACAATGCCGCCGAGCACGCCCATCTCCAGCGTTTGAATGCCAAGCACGATGGATTGTCCCACCTGTCTCATGGTGGCGGCATCCGCAAGCTGGTGGGTGGCGGTCAGGTAGTAGTTGATGCTCATGTTCATCAGCATGTAGCCAACGAATCCGGCAAAAGCGCCCACCGCTTTATTACGCCTGGCAAGGCCCATTGGGATCGCCATGGCAAACATCAGCGGCAGATAGGTAAAAGCAAAGCCACCGACCATGGCGATAAAACCAAAGGTGAGCTGCGTTAACTCGCCGCCCAGAAAGGGAAAACTTTTGATGGTGGAAGGGCTGGTGACAGAACTACCGATACCTAACAACAACCCCATAAAGGCCAATAGCGAAACCGGGAACATAAACGTCTTTCCCAGGCTCTGGAAAAACTCCCACGCTTTCGATTTAAACGACTTTTCCTGTGTCATGTAGGGACTCCTCGGATTTTTAGGATAATGGAAGGCGCTGTCCGGCTTAAGGACGCGCCTTCATATTTGCGAGGCTTATAGTTATTTTTTAGGTACTAACGTTATGCGCGATGGGTTCAGGCTTCAGCCGGAAGCAGCAGCCGGTTCGCCGAGCCGCAAACGGTGATTTTGCTTCTGACCACCTCTTTCATGGCATCCATGCCGACGCGCATGTAGAAGCGCGGATCGTTGCCCTGTGGGTTCTCGGCAAACCAGGCTTTGACTGCGTCAGAGAAGGCGATTTTCAGCTCTGTTGCGACGTTAACTTTGCAGACGCCCAGCTCAATGGTGCGGCGCACATCCTCATCCGGAACATCGCTCGCACCGTGCAGTACCAGCGGCACTGTCACTACCTCGCGGATCTCGGCCAGCCGCTGGAAGTCGATTTTTGGGCGTTTGGTATAGAGGCCGTGCGCGGTTCCGATGGCAACGGCGAGGCTGTCCACGCCTGTCAGTTCGACAAAGCGTTTTGCTTCCTGCGGGTCTGTCAGGAACGCGCTTTCGGCGTCGACGCTCATGTCATCTTCCACTCCACCCAGTCGGCCCAGTTCGGCCTCGACGCTACAGTCGTTGAGGTGACAGAAATCGACGACCGATTTCACCAGCTTGACGTTTTGTTCGAAGGGGTAATGGCTACCGTCGATCATTGCGCTACGTACGCCGGCATGGACTTTGCGGCGAATGTCATCCAGCGATTCGTGGTGATCGAGGTGTAGCGCCAGCGGCATGTCATAAGTAAGGGAATATGCGCTGCACAAGGCGTAGATCTCTTCCAGCGCAATATGTTTAAACGTCCCCGGCGTACCCGCGAGGATCACCGGGGATCGCATTTCGCTACAGACTTCGAGGATCGCCTGGATCGTCTCGGCGTTATGAATGTTAAAGGCCGGAACGGCATAGCCCTTTGCCTGTGCGTCCTGCAAAAGATATTTGGTGGAAATAATACTCATGAGCCTGTCCTCTTAAGCCTGCCACGGATGAATAACAACGCCCTGGACCACACGGTTAACCGTACCGCTGGCGGATGGCGTATCTGGCGTATTGCCAACGTGCAGAGACTGGGTCAGTGCGAAGACCTGGGCGTACATCAGGAAGCAGAACGCCTGCTCCATATCGTTAAATGAACGAGAAGGCGGCAGCAGGATATGCGGGCCAGCTTCAATGACCGGATCCGTTTCGGCTGCAATGGCTACCACGCGCATAGCCTGACGATCGCGACGCAGCTCGGCGAGCAGATCCAGATCGTACTGACGCGTGTACGGATGGCTGGAGACAAACACGACGACCAGCGTTTCGTTGTCCACCAGCGACTTAGGCCCGTGACGGAAACCCGTTGGCGAATCGTAGAATGCCGCCAGCTTGCCGGCGGTCAGCTCCAGCACTTTCAGCGCAGACTCCCGTGCGGCGCCCTGTAATCCACCGCTGCCCAGATAAACAATGCGTTTCCACGGTTCGTTACCAAAGACGCCGGGGCTGAAATCGCCAAGCGATGTGAGGATCGCCTGACAGCGATCGGACACGTCGCGGAACGTTTTGCTGTTGATCGTTTCCGGTGCGAATACCGCCAGGCAGCTCGCCATCATGGTGGTGATGCTGCTTGTCATCGCGAACCCGCGATCGTGCGTTTCGGCTGGCATGAGCAGAGCGCAGGCGTTATCGCTGTCGACGGCATTCTGGTACAGGCTGCCCGCTTCATTACAGGTGATCGACAGGTGGTAGCACTCCGGTACGAACTGATTCGCCAGCTCAACGGCGGCGACGCTCTCCGGGCTATTGCCAGAACGGGCGAAAGAGACCAGAAGCAGCGGGTGCGCAGGGCTGAAATAATCCATCGGGTTGGTGACCAGATCGGTCGTAGGTATCGCGGTGATGTTTTTCCCCGTGTGGCTGGCAAGCCATGGCGCAATGATGTCGCCGATAAAAGCGGACGTACCCGCGCCGGTCAGAACGATCCGCAGATCGGGCTTGCGCAACAGTGGCGTCAGAAAACTGTCGATCGACGCGCGCAGATTATCAATATTGTTGAGCGAGCGAAGCCAGCTGGCTGGCTGCTGGCGGATCTCTTTTTCGGTCCAGGTGCCGGTGGTGGCGGTAGTGGTTTGTGGCATAACTCAGTCCTTAGTCGTGTGAATTCCACATCAGACGCTGGCAAACGTGTCGCTATCTTTCGTTTCGTTTCACTTGTTCACTTTAGCAGTTAAATAAAATCTATAGAAAAGAAATCGAAAGTTCAATGGCGTAAAAGAAATAAAACGAAAAGTGTGATCGCGAAAGGAAAGGAGAAAATCAAGGAAAGGAAAAGAAAGGCCTTACGATCGTCTTCCGTAAGGCCAACAGGGCACACTGTGAAAGGGCTACAGGGAAAGAGCCTGACCCTGGATCCAAATCTGCCGGAGGTGTAAACCCGCATCCAGCGCAATAATATTGGCGCGTTTGCCCGGCGCTAACGATCCCAGCAGGTGATCCATACCGAGCAGACGGGCGGGATGCAGTGAAGCCATATGGATAGCTTGCTCTGGGGCGACCCCCGTATGCTCCACCATATTTCGCACGGCGGCATCCAGCGCGAGCGTGCTGCCCGCCAGCCCGCCTGAGGCCGTGCGGACAACGCCGCCCTGCATCTCGACATTTCCACCACACAACGTATAGCGTCCATCAGGCATACCCGCCGCCTGCATGGCATCGGTAATCAGCACCGTACGATCCTTCGCGCAGCAACAACACAGCCGCATGGCTCCAGGATGAACGTGATGCCCGTCGGCAATAAGCTCCAGCCACGCGCGTGGGTCCGTAAGGCCAGCGCCAACCATGCCGGGCTCCCGGTGGTGTAACCCCGTCATGCCGTTGTAGCAGTGCACCAGCCCGGTTGCGCCTGCATCAAATGCGGCCAGGGTTTGCGCGTATGTAGCGGCGCTGTGACCCAGCATGACGCGTATCCCGTTTTGCTTGAGGTGATGGATCGCCTTCAGGGCTTCCGCTTTTTCCGGAGCAAGCGCCACTACCCGCAGCGTGTTCTGCGAAACCGCAATCAGATCATCAAGTTCCGCGAGATCCAGTTCGCGAAACAGTTCTTGCGGATGTGCCCCTTTGTTCTGCGGCGTAAAGTACGGGCCTTCCAGATAGCTGCCCAGGACCTGCGCACCGGGGCCACCGACATGACAGCGTCGGGCAATGCGCCGTAACGCGCCATGGATCGCCTCCAGCGGAGCGGTGACGGTGGTAGGCAGAAACGCCCCCACGCCTTCACGCGCTTTATGCATGGCTAACCGGTCCAGTACGTCGGGGGCATCATCCATCACATCCACACCCGCGCCGCCGTGGACGTGGATATCAATGTATGCCGGGCAAAGCAGGTCTGCCTCGCGGGTGTTAACCCCTGCCGGAATCGGCTCGATGGCGGTGATGACGCCTCTATCCATGCGCAGCTGATGGTCATCCAGCCAGCCCTGCCCGGTAAGCAGACGACGCGCGCGCAGCAGCTGGCTCATATCCCTTCCTCGGCGGGCGCTTCCTCGCGACAGCGTGCAAGCTCATCCACCAGGCTGGTCAGGCCGCGATGGCCGCACTCCAGCGCCTGCAAACGAAATGCTTCACTGCTTAACCCGTCGCGCTCCAGAACCATCTCCAGCAAAAGCTGGAGATTGGTGCCGGTGATCACTTCGCTGCCGGGGTGTTGCATCGCGAGGGTAGAGGCCACACGAAACGGCGTACCGCCGAGAAGATCGGTGAGAAACACGATATCGTGCTCTGCATCCAAATCATTCACTGCCTGCTCAAGCTGCGCGGTCAGCCGCGCAGTGGTGGAGCTTTCCGGAAAATCGATGGCGATAAACTGCGGCTGTTCGCCGAGGATTTGCTTCATCGCCTGTTCCAGCCCGCTGGCAAAACCGCCATGACCCGTCAAAATAATGCCTAACATCGCAACCTCTTTGCTTTTACAGGAAGTGACAGAATTTACCGACAACGCCCAGCACCACGGTGATACCAATCAGGCGCAGCGGGCTCCAGCCACGGCGTACCAGCCAGAACATGGTCAGGGTGTAGACCAGCGGCAGAAAGGCGGGCATCAGTTTGTCGATCACGTCGGTTTGCAGTTTGACGACCGCATCCCCGGCTTTAATCTCAAGTGTGGTATTCAGGCGCACATAGGTTGCCACCAGCGCACCAATCACCGTCATCCCGACAATGGACGCAGCATGACCAACCTTTTTGGTATTGGCCTTGATCAGCGGGATCGCGGCGACACCCATCCGGTAGGCATAGTGCGCCAGACCAAAACGCAGGCCGAGATGCACCACGTTAAACAGCACGATAAAGACCACGGCGCCAAGAATGGACCCCTGTAGCGCCAGGCTGGCGCCAATCCCCCCGCAAATAGGCAGCAGGGTTAGCCAGAACATGGCGTCACCAATGCCACCGAGCGGTGCACCGACGGCAATTTTAGTGCTCTGGATGCTGTTCACATCCTGCTTGGAACGCTCCATTGCCAGAATAATGCCGATGACGAAGGTCACCAGGAACGGGTGGGTGTTAAAGAAGCCCATATGGCCTTTCATGGCGCGCGCCAGGTCCCGCTTATTGGTGTGGATCTTTTTCAGCGCGGGCAGTAGCCCATACAGCCAGCCGGAGGCCTGCATTCGCTCGTAGTTGAACGAGGCCTGTAGCAGCATGGAACGCCAGGCGACACGGTTAATATCCTTTTTCGTTAGCTCAGCGCCAATACTCTGGTCTTCGTAGACGTTTTCATTCACGCCGGTCAGCAGCGTCTCTTCACTTTCAGACACGCCCGGCAGGGTGGTTGGATTAGATGCCATCTTCAAATTCCTCTTTCTGGGCCGCAGGCGCCGTCGGTTCAGGCGATTTGCGCAGCAGGTCGATCAGCGCCATCGCCAGCGCAGCCGCGGCAATCGCCAGCACCGGCAGTTTCAGCCAGGCCGCGGCGACAAAGCCGATAATGAAGTAAGGGATGTAGACGTTTTTCATCATGATCTTCAGCAGCACGGCGAAGCCGATCGCTGGCATGATGCCGCCCGCGACGCCCAGACCGTCGATCAGACGTTCCGGCAGGACATCAATGGCGGTTTTCGCGTGTTCAGCCCCGAAGTAGATGGGCAGAAACGCACACAGGAAGTAGAAGACGCCGAGCGCCAGCAGTGCCAGATAGTTGACCCGTTCAATACCACGGGTGTCTGCGTTAGCCGCCATGCGATCGCAGCGGGACATCACGCCGGACATCACCGAGAAGAGGAAAGTGATCCCCATCTGAACCGCCACGGCAAACGGCACGGCGACCCCAACCGCGACATCCGGTTTCACGCCTGTGGTAATGGCAAATGTGGTGCCAACGATGGTGCCGATAATCACGTTTGGCGGCTGCGCACCCGCCAGCGGCGCGAGACCCATCCAGACCAGTTCTAACGTACCGCCGGTCAGAATTCCGGTGTGCAGATCGCCCAGAATCAGGCCAACCAGTGGCCCGAGCACCACCGGACGGTGCATGTGTGTTAAGCCGTTAAACATATCCAGGCCCGCGATAAAGGCGAGAAGCCCCAGCGCGAAAGCCTGCAACAGACTGATTTCCATTGTGAATCCCTCAGAGCAGTTTAAAGAGATCCAAAGCAGTCTCTGTTGGAACGCCCTGAACGAAGCATTCCACTCCGGCCGCCTTCAGGCCGTTAAACGCGGCGATATCGTTCGCGTCTACAGATACCGTTTTGGCAATTTGCTGTTTGCCACTGGCGTAATGCATATTTCCGACGTTGATACGGGTGATGGGCACGCCGCCCTCGACCAGCGTTAAAAAATCAGCCGGTGTTTTACAAACCAGCAGAATTTTCTGCCGATCGGCGGCGCGATGAATGTTGTCGATCACTTTTTGCAGGGACCAGAAACGCACGGCGATGCCTTCCGCAAGCACCATCTCCATCAGGTTTTGCTGAACCGGATCGTCTGCAACCTCGTCATTTGCCACCAGCACCAGGTTCGCCCCCGCAAACCCCACCCACTGTACGCCCACCTGACCGTGGATCAGGCGTTCATCAATGCGGCATAAGACAATGTTTGGCATAGCGTTTTCCTCTTTTTAATTATGCGTGTTGAGTCGTTACGCCTTCGCAGGCGGCATGGTACTGCTGGAGTATGTCCTGAATGTGGTCGAGAATGAGCTCCCGTGGTGTGGACCTGAGAGCACCCTCGCGAACTTTGCTGTACTGCAACGGCAGATACTGGCTGATCAGCGGCAGCGGGATCGGTTCATCCGCCAGGTTGCGTACCAGTCGCTCAAAAGCCTCGTCAATCTGGCTGTCTGGCCAGTAATAGCGCACGCGGTCGGAATAGCTGTAACCGCGGGCCAGGCGACGGGCATTGCCGTCGCCGTGATAGTGGCTTTGCCAGTATTCCGGGCGATCGAGCATCACGTTTTCCAGGACGTGACGCAGTCCTGAGCAGGCTTTTGCCGGTAAAAGCTCTTCTTCAATTGCAGCCAGTGAGAACAGCGCTTCGCGCAGCGCGAAGGTTAGCGCAGGGCCGACTTTCAGAATGGCGAAGTGATCTTTCACCAACTGGCGCAGCGCCTGCGGCGTCTGGTAATCGGTAGAGTGTGCTTCAAATACGAGCGTGTCGTAGGCTTCAACCATCTTGCTCAGTGCGACGGCTTTATGCGGTTGATAGTCACAAACGTGCGCATGGTCGAACTCAACGCCAGGCTGAACCACCAGGCCAATAATGCGCGGCCAGATGTCGCTTAACCCTTCCTTCTCGAATGCGTGGCGGTGTGCCTCAAGCGTGGCACGTGCCGCCTCTGGTGTGGTGACCTCAAGCTCGGTCAGCGTTTCGTGTGCCCCACCGGGAACCGGAACTTCCGTGCCGATAACGTAGACCAGATCCGATACGCCAAATTGCTCGAGACAGGTGGTTTCGGCAATTTTAGCCAGCCGAGCGGCACGCCCGGCAACGATTGCATCGGTTAAAGGAACCGGATCGTCTTCGCAGGACATGCTGCAATCGAGGTGAATTTTTTTAAATCCGGCCGCCACGTAGCTCCTGATCAGATCGTCGGCGTTCGCCATCGCCTGCAAAGCTGGCAGGTTTTGCCAGCGGTTAGGACCTAAATGATCGCCGCCAAGGATCAGCTGTGAGGTGGGGAAACCGAGGGATCCTGCCAGCTTGCAGACAAACCCATAAAAATCGGCGGGCGTCATACCGGTATAGCCGCCAAACTGATCCACCTGGTTTGAGGTGGCTTCAATCAGCAGAGGCGTCTGCTGTGAATGGGCGTAACGAATTGCAGCTTCAAGTACCAATGGATGTGCGGAACAGACGGCGTAAATCCCGTTTGTATTCCCCCGTTTATGTTGTTCCACCATTTCTGTCAGATGTTTCACTTTCCTCTCCATTTCGGATGGTGTTGGTATTCATCTTTCGTTTTGTTTCATTTGATACTGCATTATGGTGGGGTAAAAATAAAACGAAAGATAATAGTTTTCCGATCTGTTTCACAAAAGAAACATAATGAAAGGTTTCAGCGGCGGTTAAGCTTGCGTCTGCTCACCATACAGGGCTTGCATTCCCTCAAAAGAAAGGCGTTAATAAGCAAAACGAAATGAAACGAAAGTTTATTTACTAAGGAGCTCGTATGAGCAGCACCGATTCATCCGCAGAGAAGCGCATCACCGGCACCAGTGAAAGGCGAGAGCAGATCATTCAGCGGTTGCGGGCGCAGGGAAGCGTGCAGGTTAACGATCTTTCTCTTTTATACGGCGTGTCGACGGTGACGATCCGTAACGATCTGGCCTTTCTGGAAAAGCAGGGGATTGCCGTTCGCGCTTACGGCGGCGCGCTGATTTGCGAAGGTAATGCCCCCGGCGTGGAGCCGTCCGTTGAGGACAAAAGTTCCCTTAATACGGCTGTGAAGCGCAGCATCGCGCAGGCGGCGGCTGAACTGGTGAAGCCGGGTCACCGCATTATTCTGGACTCCGGCACCACGACCTTTGAAATTGCCCGCATGCTGCGCCAGCATACCGATGTCATTGCCATGACCAACGGGATGAACGTGGCAAACGCGCTGCTGGAAGCGGAGGGCGTAGAGCTGCTGATGACCGGCGGGCACTTGCGCCGTCAGTCGCAGTCCTTCTATGGTGACCAGGCGGAGCAGTCCTTACAGAATTACCATTTTGACCTGCTGTTCCTGGGCGTCGATGCCATCGATCTCGATCGGGGGGTGAGTACGCACAACGAGGATGAAGCCCGTCTGAACCGGAAAATGTGCGAGGTGGCGGAGCGTATTATCGTTGTCACTGATTCCAGCAAGTTTAACCGTTCAAGCCTGCATAAAATCATTGATACTCAGCGGATCGACATGATTATCGTTGATGAAGGTATTCCGGCGGAAAGCCTGGAAGGGTTACGCAAAAGCGGGATCGATGTGGTGCTGGTCTAAAGAGGCTTTTCCCCTCACCCTAACCCTCTCCCCATAGGGGAGAGGGGACTGCTCGGTGCGGTTTTTTTACCCTCTCCCCGGTGGGGAGAGGGCAGGGTGAGGGGCCATCACGTCACCGGTGCCGGGTTAAACACCGCCAGCGAGTTATGCAATCCCCATTGATCGGAGAAGGTTTTCTTCCGTCCGCTTGCCACATCCAGAATGAAGTGGAACAGCTTCCAGCCCACCTCTTCAATACTCTCTTCCCCGGTGGCGATGGTGCCCGCGTTGATATCCATTAAGTCATACCAGCGGTTTGCCAGCTCGGTGCGGGTCGCCATTTTGATCACCGGTACCGCCATCAGGCCGTACGGCGTGCCGCGTCCGGTGGTAAAGACCTGTACCGTAATGCCGGATGCTACCTGCTGGGTGCCGCACACGAAATCACTGGCAGGCGTTGCCGCGTAGATCAGACCGCGTTTGGTTGGTCGCTGGCCAGGTGAGAGCACTTCCACAATCGCGCTCTGGCCGGATTTGGCAATCGACCCGAGGGCCTTTTCCACCACGTTCGCCAGGCCGCCTTTCTTGTTACCCGGAGACGGGTTGGCGCTGCGGTCGGTTTTGCCCATGTCGAGATAGTTATCGTACCAGGCCATCTCCTCCAGCAGGCGTTTGCCCACCTCTTCGTTAACGGCGCGCGGCGTGAGCAGGTGGATAGCATCACGCACCTCGGTGACTTCAGAGAACATCACCGTTGCGCCGCAGCGCACGAACAGATCGGAGGCATAACCTACCGCCGGGTTAGCGGTGACGCCGGAAAACGCATCGCTGCCGCCACACTGTGTCCCGACCACCAGTTCAGAGGCCGGGCAGGTTTCACGCTGACGTTTGTTCAGCTTCTCCAGATGGCGCTCTGCCACCTGTAAAATGTCGTCGACCATCGATCTAAAGCCGACATGGTGTTCATCCTGAAGACGCACAATACTGGCCTCGTCAACCGGAATGGCTTTCACATCCTCAGTACCCTGCAACAGGCGTTCTGGCTGCAATTTTTCACAGCCGAGGCCAATCACCATCACCTCGCCGCCAAAGTTCGGGTTAAGGGCGATATTGTGGATCGTGCGGATCGGCACGACCGCTGCGGGCGCGTTGATCGCCACGCCGCAGCCGTACAGGTGGTTAAGCCCCACCACGCCGTCAACGTTGGGGTATTTCGGCAGCAGATCGCGCTCAATAATTTTCACCACGTAATCCACGACACCCGCCACGCAATGCACGCTGGTGGTGATGCCAAGCAGGTTTTTGGTTCCCACGCTGCCATCCGCGTTGCGGTAACCTTCGAAGGTATAACCCTCCAGCGGAGGTAACGGCTCAGGGACGCGGGTAGCCAGCGGCAACGTCTCCAGCGGCGGGGCGGTGGGCAGCTCAACCAGCGACTCCTCAATCCAGCTACCCTGCGGGATAGCGCGCACCGCATAGCCGATGACTTCGCCGTAGCGCACGATTTCGCCCTGCGCCGGGATATCGACCAGTGCGACTTTGTGCCCCTGCGGAATGTGCTCAATCAGCTCCAGCCCGTCCGGAAAGCGGGTACCCGCTTTTAAGCCATTGTCGTTGACAATAATCGCCACGTTATCGGTATCGTGCACTTTTATATAGAACGCCGTCGGCGCCGCCTGTCGAATTTCAATATCGGCCATTGTTCACTCATCTCCAGCAAAATATCTGATACTAAATATAGCCAGATGGTTAATCGTTTCTTATTGAGGAAATAAAGAATGTCAGGAGAGGAAAAGTGAGAATGTGATCGCGATCGCTCCCGACACACTAATCGTTGATTCTGTGCATCAGCGCCCACTGCATTGGGCAAATGCTCAAAATAGCGTGCTAACCCCGTTGGATAATTGAGCATTGAGACAATGTGCTGCCGGGTGGTGACGATTATACTGAATGACGATTTTATAACGCCAAAATTCAGTCAGTAAATAAATATAACGCTGACGCTGAGTCGGAATAAATAAGAAAAGCTACTGGCTAAAACTGCGGAATTAAAAAAGGTATACGTAATGAGTAACGACATCTTCCCGAATAAATTTAAAGCGGCCCTTGCGGCGCATCAGATTCAGATTGGCTGCTGGTCTGCGCTGGCCAACCCCATCAGCACCGAAGTGCTGGGCCTGGCCGGATTCGACTGGCTGGTGCTGGACGGCGAACATGCGCCAAACGATATCAACACGTTTATTCCGCAGCTGATGGCGCTGAAAGGCAGCCACAGCGCACCGGTGGTGCGTGTACCTACCAACGAGCCGGTGATCATCAAGCGTCTGCTGGATATCGGCTTCTACAACTTCCTGATCCCGTTTGTTGAAACGGAAGAAGAAGCGGTGCTGGCCGTAGCTGCCACCCGCTATCCGCCGGAAGGGATCCGCGGCGTGTCTGTCTCTCACCGCGCCAACATGTTTGGCACCGTGCCGGACTATTTCGCCCAGTCCAACAAGAACATCACCATTCTGGTTCAGATCGAGAGCCAGCAGGGGGTCGATAACGTCGACGCCA
This sequence comes from Enterobacter cloacae complex sp. SYL001, assembly GCF_049237025.1. NCBI lineage: Bacteria > Pseudomonadati > Pseudomonadota > Gammaproteobacteria > Enterobacterales > Enterobacteriaceae > Enterobacter > Enterobacter cloacae complex sp. SYL001. The sequence continues at coordinate 151,787 of NZ_JBMKJI010000006.1, forward strand.
TTGCCGCGACCGAAGGTGTCGACGGTATTTTCGTCGGCCCGAGCGATCTGGCGGCCGCCTTTGGTCATCTGGGCAACGCCAGCCACCCGGACGTGCAGCGGGCAATCCAGCACATTTTTGCCCGTGCCAAAGCGCACGGTAAACCGTGCGGCATTCTGGCGCCGGTGGAAGCCGATGCCCGCCGCTACCTGGAGTGGGGCGCAACGTTTGTCGCCGTCGGCAGCGACCTCGGCGTATTCCGCGCCGCCACGCAGAAATTAGCAGACGCTTTTAAAAAATAACCATCATTGAGGAAACAGATTATGACGCTGAAAGTGGGTTTTATTGGCCTGGGTATCATGGGCAAACCAATGAGCAAAAACCTCATCAAAGCAGGTTACTCACTGGTGGTTTTAGATCGTAATTCAGACGCGGTGGCAGAAGTGATTGCGGCTGGCGCAGAAACGGCGACAACTGCAAAAGCGATCGCCGAGCAGTGCGATGTCATTATCACCATGCTGCCAAACTCCCCGCACGTGAAAGAGGTGGCGCTGGGTGAGAACGGCATTATCGACGGCGCGAAGCCGGGCCTGGTGGTGATCGACATGAGTTCTATCGCACCGCTGGCGAGCCGCGAAATTAGCGAGGCGCTGAAAGCGAAAGGCGTGGAGATGCTGGATGCGCCGGTCAGCGGCGGCGAACCGAAAGCCATCGACGGTACTCTGTCGGTGATGGTGGGGGGCGATAAAGCCGTGTTCGACAAATACTACGACCTGATGAAAGCCATGGCTGGCTCCGTGGTGCATACCGGTGAAATTGGCGCAGGCAACGTCACCAAGCTGGCAAACCAGGTGATTGTGGCGTTGAACATCGCGGCCATGTCCGAAGCACTGACGCTGGCCACCAAAGCGGGCGTTAATCCGGATCTGGTCTATCAGGCCATTCGCGGTGGTCTTGCGGGCAGCACCGTGCTGGATGCCAAGGCACCGATGGTGATGGATCGTAACTTCAAGCCGGGCTTCCGCATCGATCTGCACATTAAAGATCTGGCGAATGCGCTGGATACCTCCCACGGCGTGGGCGCGCAGTTGCCGCTGACTGCCGCCGTCATGGAGATGATGCAGGCGCTGCGTGCGGACGGTCTGGGCACCGCCGATCACAGCGCGTTAGCGTGCTATTACGAAAAGCTGGCGAAGGTTGAAATTGCTCGCTAATGACGTCCCGCCCGGTGGCGTTACGCTTACCGGGCCTACGGCTCAGGCATACAACTATGAAAATCGTAATCGCGCCAGACTCTTATAAAGAAAGCCTGTCTGCCACTGAGGTGGCGCAGGCGATAGAAAAAGGATTTCGGGAAATTTTCCCCGACGCTCATTACGTGTCTGTTCCCGTTGCTGACGGCGGAGAAGGTACGGTTGAAGCGATGATCGCCGCGACGCAGGGCACCTGGCAGCAGGCTGTCGTCACCGGCCCGTTAGGGGAAAAGGTGAAGGCCAGCTGGGGGATCTCGGGCGACGGTACCACCGCGTTTATCGAGATGGCCGCCGCCAGCGGCCTGGTACTTGTTCCTCCCGCGCAGCGTAACCCGCTGGTCACGACGTCGCGCGGGACGGGGGAGCTGATCCTCCGCGCGCTGGATAAAGGCGCGCGCAACATCATTATCGGTATCGGCGGGAGCGCAACCAACGATGGGGGCGCGGGTATGATGCAGGCGCTGGGCGCGAGGTTTACGGATGCGAACGGGACGGAGATCGGCTACGGCGGCGGCAGCCTGATGGCGCTGAACCGTATTGATATTTCGGATCTTGACCCGCGTCTTCAGGGGTGCGCAATCCGCGTCGCCTGTGACGTGACGAATCCGCTGGTCGGTGAAAGCGGCGCGTCGCGTATCTTTGGCCCGCAAAAAGGCGCCACGGAGGAGATGATCCTCGAACTCGACGCCAGTCTTAGCCACTACGCCAACGTGATCAAAAAATCGCTGCGCATTGACGTCAACCCGGTTCCGGGGGCAGGAGCGGCGGGCGGCATGGGCGCGGCGCTGATGGCCTTCCTGGGCGCTGAGCTGAAAAGCGGCATTGAGATTGTCACTCAGGCGCTCAATCTTGAAGAACATATTCACGACTGCACGTGGGTGCTGACGGGAGAAGGGCGCATCGACAGCCAGAGCATTAATGGCAAAGTGCCCGTCGGCGTGGCGAGCGTCGCCAAAAAATACCATAAGCCGGTGATAGGGATTGCCGGAAGTCTGACGCAGGATGTTGGTGTGGTGCATCAGTACGGCATCGACGCGGTGTTCAGCGTATTGACCCGCATCGGTTCACTGGAAGAGGCGTTCCAGGGAGCGTACGACAACATTTACCGCGCCTCGCGCAATATCGCGGCCACATTGCAGGTAGGCATGCGTAGCCAGGGGTGACAGCGGCGCGCAAACCCTCTATACTGCGCGCCGAAGCTGACCAGACAGTCGCCGCTTCGTCGTCGTCCCTTTCGGGGGAGACGGGCGGAGGGGAGGAAAGTCCGGGCTCCACAGGGCAGGGTGCCAGGTAACGCCTGGGGGGGAAACCCACGACCAGTGCAACAGAGAGCAAACCGCCGATGGCCCGCGTAAGCGGGATCAGGTAAGGGTGAAAGGGTGCGGTAAGAGCGCACCGCGCGGCTGGTAACAGTCCGTGGCACGGTAAACTCCACCCGGAGCAAGGCCAAATAGGGGTTCACATGGTACGGCCCGTACTGAACCCGGGTAGGCTGCTTGAGCCAGTGAGCGATTGCTGGCCTAGATGAATGACTGTCCACGACAGAACCCGGCTTATCGGTCAGCTTCAACTTCTTACGAAACCCCGCTTCGGCGGGGTTTTTGTTTTCTGAAGGTTGCAGGCCGGGTAAGCGAAGCGCCAAACAACATCAATTCTCAGTTTTGCGACGCTAAGCACATTTCACTACTTTACCGATTATGCGTTCCTTTCATCTGCTGCACATGATCGTAATCACAAAATTTAACGCTATAAAATTAGAAAATTTTAGTGTTGAACAGATGTTGTGAATGTTGACTCAGTGATGCTGAATGTTATTCATTTGATAATTTAATATTGAATCTAAAAACATTCTTCTGGTGAATGTGTGATATATCCCACTCTTTAACCGGAAGCTGAGAAAATATTCCTGATAAAGTTGATAAACCACAAAAATGTTTTAAAAGAATAATGATGGTTTATTAACCTTTAATTGCCTGAAAGATAGTCTTTATTAATATTGTTAAGGCAAAAAAATTCATGCTGGTTATTGCCATAAAATAAATTTATTACCACGGATTTTGTTGATCAATATCAGCGTAATTGCGTATTTTTAGCTATCTAACTGTTTGAATAATAAGATTATAAATCGATTTTAAATGTGGTTGTAAAAAGGGCATCCTGGCAAATTGTGAGTAACAGCACATACCCCCTGAAACAATATTGGGTAGAATCCGCTGCGTCATAGGGAAATAAGCGCAGAATATTATGAATACTATTATTCTACCGAAAACACAGCACCTCGTGGTATTTCAGGAAGTCATCAAAAGTGGCTCTATAGGTTCTGCTGCAAGACAACTGGGGCTGACGCAACCTGCCGTCAGCAAAATCATCAGCGACATCGAATCTTACTTTGGGGTGGAAGTGATGGTGCGTAAAAACACCGGCGTAAAACTCACTGCCGCCGGTCAGGTGCTGCTGCCCTACGCTGAGTCGATCACCCGCGAAATGAAAAACATGGTGAGCGAGATCAACAGCCTCAGTTTCAGTACCGTCATGGACGTCTCCTTCGGCTATCCGTCGCTGATTGGCTTCACCTTCCTGTCCGGGATGATCAAAAAATTCAAGGAAGTGTTCCCGAAGGCGCGCGTCTCAATGTATGAAGCGCAGCTCTCTTCATTCCTGCCCGCCATTCGCGATGGCCGGCTGGATTTCGCCATCGGCACGCTGAGCGACGGGATGTTGCTCCAGGATCTTCACGTTGAGCCACTCTTTGAATCTGAGTTTGTGCTGGTGGCGAGTAAATCACGAACGTGCACCGGCCCGACCAGACTGGCATCGCTCACGCACGAGCAGTGGGTGATGCCGCAAACCGATATGGGCTACTACAATGAACTCCTGACCACCCTGCAAGATAACCACATCAGCATTGAAAACATCGTCCAGACCGATTCCGTCGTCACCATCTATAACCTTGTTCTCAATGCCGATTACCTGACGGTGATCCCCCGTGACATGATTGCGCCATTCGGCTCGGACCAGTTTATTGTTTTGCCGGTGGAAGATGCATTACCCGTGGCGCGTTATGCCGCCGTGTGGTCAAAAAATTACAGTATTAAAAAATCGGCGTCAGTATTAGTTGAACTGGCAAAACAATATTCGTCGATGAATATCGAAAAACGACGATAGAAATAATGATGATTTAAAAAACCCGGAGCGACGCTTTTTAACGCTCTGATACCCTGACTTTGCCTGAAAATAATGAATTATTATAACGAGGATATTATGCACATTACTTACGATCTCCCGGTGACCATTGACGATATTCAGGACGCCAGAAAAAGACTGGCGGGAAAGATCTATAAAACCGGTATGCCGCGCTCAAATTATCTGAGCGAACGGTGTAAGGGTGAGATATTCCTGAAATTTGAAAATATGCAGCGTACCGGTTCGTTTAAAATACGTGGGGCGTTTAATAAATTAAGCTCGCTGACCGATGCGGAAAAACGCAAGGGCGTGGTTGCCTGTTCCGCAGGGAACCACGCGCAGGGGGTGTCGCTCTCCTGCGCCATGCTCGGCATCGACGGCAAAGTGGTAATGCCTATGGGCGCGCCGAAATCCAAGGTGGCCGCCACGCGCGACTACTCCGCCGAAGTGGTGCTGCACGGCGAGAACTTTAACGACACTATCGCCAAAGTGAGCGAAATCGTCGAGATGGAAGGGCGCATATTTATCCCGCCTTACGACGATCCGAAAGTGATCGCCGGTCAGGGCACCATCGGCCTGGAAATCCTCGAAGATTTATACGACGTGGATAACGTGATTGTTCCCATCGGCGGTGGTGGTTTAATTGCCGGTATTGCGACAGCAATTAAATCCATCAACCCAACTATCAATATTATCGGCGTGCAGTCTGAAAACGTGCACGGAATGGCGGCGTCGTATCAGACCGGTGAAATAACGAACCACCGCATTACCGGCACATTAGCGGACGGCTGCGACGTGTCTCGCCCGGGTAATTTAACCTTCGAAATCGTTCGTGAACTGGTTGACGACATTGTGCTGGTCAGCGAAGACGAGATTCGCAACAGCATGATCGCGCTTATTCAGCGAAATAAAGTGGTTACGGAAGGTGCTGGCGCGCTGGCGTGCGCGGCGTTATTAAGCGGCAAGCTGGACCACTATATTCAGGGCCGTAAAACCGTCTGCATTATTTCCGGTGGCAATATTGATCTCTCCCGTGTTTCCCAAATTACCGGCTTCGTTGACGCATAAAGGTGACCTATGAGCAACACAGAAAGCATTATCGTTGGCCAGACAAAAACGTCCTCCTGGCGTAAATCGGATACCACCTGGACGCTCGGCCTGTTTGGTACCGCCATTGGCGCTGGCGTGCTGTTCTTCCCCATCCGCGCAGGCTTTGGTGGCCTGATCCCTATTCTGCTGATGCTGGTTCTGGCGTTCCCCATTGCCTTTTACTGCCACCGCGCGCTGGCGCGTCTGTGTTTGTCCGGCAGTAACGTCTCCGGCAACATCACCGAAACGGTGGAGGAGCATTTTGGTAAGACCGGCGGGGTGGTGATCACCTTCCTCTACTTCTTTGCTATTTGCCCGCTGCTGTGGATTTACGGCGTCACCATTACCAACACCTTTATGACCTTCTGGGAAAACCAGCTCCAGATGCCTGCCCTGAACCGCGGCGTGGTAGCGCTGTTCCTGCTGCTGCTGATGGCCTTTGTGATCTGGTTCGGTAAAGACCTGATGGTGAAGGTGATGAGCTACCTGGTGTTCCCGTTCATCGCCAGCCTGGTGCTGATTTCTCTCTCGCTGATCCCGTACTGGAACTCAGCGGTGATCGACCAGGTTAACCTGAGCGATATCGCCTTCACCGGTCATGACGGCATTCTTGTCACGGTGTGGCTGGGGATTTCCATTATGGTCTTCTCCTTCAACTTCTCGCCTATCGTCTCCTCGTTTGTGGTCTCCAAGCGCGAAGAGTACGAGCCGGAGTTTGGTAAAGAATTCACCGAGCAGAAATGTTCCAAAATCATCGGTCGCGCCAGCCTGCTGATGGTGGCGGTGGTGATGTTCTTCGCCTTTAGCTGCCTGTTTACGCTCTCTCCGCAGAACATGGCGGACGCCAAAGCGCAGAACATTCCGGTGCTCTCTTACCTGGCGAACCACTTTGCGTCGATGTCAGGCAGTAAATCCACGTTCGCCACGGTGCTGGAGTACGGCGCGTCCATCATCGCGCTGGTCGCTATCTTTAAATCCTTCTTCGGTCACTACCTGGGCACGCTGGAGGGGCTGAACGGCCTGATCGTTAAGTTCGGCTACAAGGGCGACAAGAAGAACGTCTCCGTGGGCAAGCTGAACACCATCAGCATGGTCTTCATCATGGGCTCCACCTGGATTGTGGCCTATGCCAACCCGAACATTCTGGACCTTATTGAAGCCATGGGCGCGCCAATTATCGCCTCTCTGCTGTGCCTGCTGCCGATGTACGCCATCCGCAAAGCACCGGCGCTGGCGAAATACAAAGGCCGGACCGAGAACATCTTCGTCACCGTGGTCGGCCTGCTGACCATTCTGAACATCGTGTACAAACTGTTTTAAACCAAAGCTCAGGAAGAGCGGAGCCATACCATGATTGAGTTTCCGGTAGTACTGGTCATTAACTGCGGATCGTCCTCTGTTAAGTTTTCGGTGCTGGACGCCGCAGGCTGCGATGCCCTGCTGACGGGCATTGCGGACGGCATCAACACAGAAAAAGCCTTTATTTCCGTGAATGGGGGTGAGCCAGTCAGACTGGCTCATCAGGACTACGAAGGGGCGCTGGCCGCCATCGCCCTGGAGCTGGAGAAGCGCGACCTGATGGGCAGCGTGGCTTTGATTGGCCATCGCATTGCCCACGGCGGCGATCTCTTCAGCGAGTCGACCCTGATCACGGAAGAGGTGATGGAGCAGATCCGCCAGGTCTCCCCGCTGGCGCCGCTGCATAACTACGCTAACCTGAGCGGCGTGGAAGCCGCAGAGCGACTCTTCCCCGGGGTGCAGCAGGTGGCGGTATTTGATACCAGCTTCCACCAGACCATGGCGCCGCAGGCGTATCTGTACGGCTTGCCGTACCGCTATTTTGAAGAGCTGGGCGTACGGCGCTACGGCTTCCACGGCACCTCTCACCGCTACGTGGCGGCGCAGGCGCACGCGCTTCTCGGGCTCTCCGCCGAAGACAGCGGCCTGGTGATTGCCCATCTCGGCAACGGGGCGTCCATTTGCGCGGTGCGTAACGGCGTAAGCGTGGACACGTCCATGGGGATGACGCCGCTTGAAGGACTGGTGATGGGCACGCGCTGTGGCGACGCAGATTTTGGCGCGATGGCGTGGATTGCCCGGCAGACCGGCCAGACGTTCGAGGATCTGGAGCGCGTGGTCAATAAAGAGTCCGGGTTGCTGGGGCTCTCCGGCATCTCCTCCGATTTGCGCGTGCTGGAGAAAGCCTGGCATGACGGCAACGAGCGGGCGCGGCTGGCGATAAAGACCTTTGTCCACCGCATAGCGCGGCATATCGCCGGTCATGCCGCGTCCCTGCACCGTCTGGATGGCGTGGTGTTTACCGGCGGGATCGGTGAGAACTCTGTGCTCATACGCGCGCTGGTGGTGGAGCACCTGAAGGTGTTTGGCATCATCCTCGACGAGTCCAAAAATGCCCTGCCGGGCAGCGCGGGTGAGCGCGTGATCTCCACCGAGTCGTCACGCGCGGCCTGCGCGGTGATCCCTACCAATGAAGAAAAAATGATCGCGCTGGACGCCCTCCGTCTTGGGAAGGTCACCCCGGCTGCGGCTTACGCCTGATAAAGCGAGAATCTGATGAAAGTAACAATCGATACGGGCGTCGCGCCTTACAGCGACGCATGGGCCGGATTTTGCGGTGAAGAATGGAAAAACGCCGTTAACGTGCGCGATTTTATTCAGCATAACTACACCCCTTATGAAGGCGATGAAGCTTTCCTCGCGCAGGCGACGCCAGCAACGACGGCGCTGTGGCAGAAGGTGATGGTCGGCATTCGCCAGGAGAATGCCACCCACGCTCCGGTGGATTTTGACACCAACATCGCCACCACCATTACCGCGCACGGGCCGGGCTATATTGACCAGGAGCTGGAGACGATCGTCGGCCTGCAAACCGACAAGCCGCTCAAGCGGGCCCTGCATCCGTACGGCGGAATCAATATGATCCGCAGCTCATTCGAAGCCTACGGTCGCGAGATGGATCCGCAGTTTGAATATCTCTTCACCGACCTGCGCAAAACCCACAACCAGGGCGTATTTGACGTTTATTCCCCGGAGATGATGCGCTGCCGAAAATCCGGCGTGCTCACCGGTCTGCCGGACGGCTACGGGCGTGGACGCATCATCGGCGACTACCGCCGCGTGGCGCTGTACGGCATCAGCTATCTGGTGCGCGAGCGGGAACTTCAGTTCGCCGATCTCCAGGGGAAACTGGAGCGCGGAGACGATCTGGAGGCCACGATCCGCCTGCGCGAGGAGCTGGCGGAGCATAAACGTGCGTTGCTCCAGATCCAGCAGATGGCGGCGAACTATGGCTTTGATATTTCACGTCCGGCGATGAATGCGCAGGAAGCGGTGCAGTGGGTCTACTTTGCCTACCTTGCCGCAGTGAAATCCCAGAACGGCGGGGCGATGTCGCTGGGGCGCACGGCCTCGTTCCTCGATATCTACATTGAACGCGACATGCAGGCAGGAAGGCTGAACGAGGTGCAGGCCCAGGAGCTGATCGACCACTTCATCATGAAGATCCGCATGGTGCGCTTCCTGCGCACGCCGGAGTTCGACACGCTCTTCTCCGGCGATCCGATCTGGGCCACGGAAGTGATTGGCGGCATGGGGCTGGATGGCCGTACGCTGGTGACCAAAAACAGCTTCCGCTATCTGCATACCCTGCACACCATGGGGCCTGCGCCGGAGCCAAACCTGACGATCCTCTGGTCCGAACAGCTGCCGATCGCGTTCAAGAAATACGCCGCGCAGGTCTCGATCGTCACCTCCTCGCTGCAATACGAGAACGACGATCTGATGCGTGCCGACTTCAACAGCGACGACTACGCCATTGCCTGCTGCGTCAGTCCGATGGTGATCGGCAAGCAGATGCAGTTCTTCGGCGCACGCGCCAACCTGGCGAAAACGCTGCTGTACGCGATTAACGGCGGGGTGGATGAGAAGCTGAAGATCCAGGTGGGGCCGAAAACCGAGCCGCTGCTGGATGAGGTACTGGATTACGACACCGTAATGGCGAGCCTCGATCACTTCATGGACTGGCTGGCAGTGCAGTACATCAGTGCGCTGAATCTCATTCACTACATGCATGATAAATACAGCTACGAAGCCTCGCTGATGGCGCTGCACGACCGGGACGTTTACCGCACCATGGCCTGTGGCATTGCCGGACTGTCGGTGGCGGCGGATTCCCTGTCGGCCATCAAGTACGCCACGGTAAAACCGGTGCGCGACCACACCGGTCTGGCGGTCGATTTCGTCATCGAAGGCGACTATCCGCAATACGGCAACAACGACGATCGCGTGGACAGTATCGCCTGCGATCTGGTTGAGCGCTTTATGAAGAAAATCCAGGCGCTGCCGACGTACCGCAACGCCGTGCCGACGCAGTCGATCCTGACCATCACCTCCAATGTGGTTTACGGGCAGAAGACCGGCAACACGCCGGACGGACGTCGCGGCGGTACACCGTTTGCGCCTGGCGCCAACCCGATGCACGGGCGCGACAGAAAAGGGGCGGTGGCGTCGTTGACCTCGGTCGCCAAGCTGCCGTTCACCTATGCCAAAGACGGGATCTCCTACACCTTCTCCATCGTGCCGCAGGCACTGGGCAAGGACGAGCTGGTGCGCAAAACCAACCTTGTCGGGCTGCTGGACGGGTACTTCCACCACGAAGCGACCATTGAGGGCGGGCAGCACCTGAACGTCAACGTGATGAACCGGGAGATGCTGCTGGATGCCATCGCCCATCCGGAGAACTATCCGAACCTGACGATCCGCGTTTCAGGCTATGCGGTGCGGTTTAACGCTCTGACGCGCGAGCAGCAGCAGGACGTGATTTCGAGGACGTTTACGCAGGCGATCTAACACAGGCCCCATCTTCAGCCTCCTCAGATGAGGAGGCTTTTAATTTTGTGAACACCGTCAATTTTAGAAAACTCGCTCTCTTTTCTGCTATCCCGAAGTAATATTTTCCTCTCCCCTAAGGAAATCCATATAAAAGTTGTGACTTTTTTCTCCCGCGCTCCGGATATGATCTCCCCATACCAACAACTCACACCTGCACCCTCTGACTCGCAATCGCTGGCGATCGGAACCTTATAAAAACAAATCGTTACCCTACAAAATAAGCGAGTGCCCAATGAATATGGCAACAAACAGCAGTGTGATTGTGAGTGATTCCCCTGCGGCAAGGCGGGCGGGAATGAGCGAAAGCGAATGGCGAGAGGCGATTAAATTCGACAGCACCGATACGGGCTGGGTCATCATGAGTATTGGGATGGCTATCGGCGCGGGCATTGTTTTTCTTCCGGTGCAGGTTGGATTAATGGGGCTATGGGTATTTTTACTCTCGTCGATAATTGGTTATCCGGCCATGTACCTGTTCCAGCGCCTGTTTATTAATACGCTGGCGGAATCACCGGAATGTAAAGACTATCCGAGCGTTATTAGCGGATATTTAGGCAAAAACTGGGGCATCTTATTGGGTGCACTTTATTTCGTGATGCTGGTGATCTGGATGTTTGTCTATTCGACGGCCATTACCAACGACAGCGCATCCTATTTACACACCTTCGGCGTAACCGACGGTTTGCTCTCGGAAAATCCGTTCTACGGCTTATTCCTGATCTGCATTCTGGTCGCCATTTCGTCGCGCGGTGAAAAGCTGCTGTTTAAAGTCTCCAGCCTGATGGTGCTGACCAAATTATTTGTGGTGGCGGCGCTGGGGCTTTCGATGATTGGCCTCTGGCATTTAGCCAACGTCGGCATGCTGCCGCCAATGGGGCTGCTGATTAAAAACGCCATTATTACGCTGCCTTTCACCTTAACCTCCATTCTGTTTATTCAGACATTAAGCCCGATGGTGATTTCCTATCGTTCACGGGAAAAATCCGTTGAGGTGGCGCGTCATAAAGCGCTGCGGGCAATGAATATCGCCTTTGGCGTGCTGTTTGTGACGGTCTTTTTCTACGCTGTCTCCTTCACCCTGGCGATGGGGCACGACGAGGCGGTAAAAGCCTACGAGCAGAATATTTCCGCCCTGGCAATCGCAGCACAGTTTATCAGCGGTGACGGCGCGGGCTGGGTCAAAATCGTCAGCGTAATCCTCAATATTTTCGCTGTGATGACCGCGTTCTTTGGCGTCTATCTCGGCTTTCGTGAGGCGACGCAGGGCATTGTGATGAACATCCTGCGCCGCAAAATGCCGGCGGAGAAAATCAATGAAAATGCCGTCCAGCGCGGGATTATGCTGTTCGCCATCCTGCTGGCCTGGAGCGCGATTGTGTTAAACGCGCCGGTGCTGAGCTTCACTTCCATCTGTAGCCCTATTTTCGGGATGGTGGGCTGCTTAATTCCGGCGTGGTTGGTCTACAAAGTGCCCGCACTTCATAAATATAAAGGCGTATCGCTGGTGATTATTGTGATTACCGGGCTGCTGCTTTGTGTTTCTCCTTTCCTCGCCTTCTCATGAGGTTAAATAAGGTCGTAACGATGTCTGAGCAAATTAATCCTTTATGGAACCATTTTATTCGCGCGGTGCAGGAAGAGGTAAAGCCTGCGCTGGGCTGTACCGAACCCGTCTCGCTGGCGCTGGCGTGCGCGATGGCTGCCGGACAGCTTGACGGTGAGGTGACGCGTATCGAGGCGTGGGTATCGCCGAACCTGATGAAAAACGGGCTTGGCGTAACGGTGCCCGGTACCGGTATGGTCGGTTTACCCATCGCGGCCGCGCTGGGGGCGACAGGCGGTAATGCACACGCCGGGCTGGAGGTGTTGAAAGACGCGTCGTCCGAGGCGCTAACGCGCGCCAAAGCACTGCTGAACGCGGGTCTGGTGCAGGTAAAATTGCAGGAGCCGTGCGATGAGATCCTCTATTCACGTGCCTGCGTTTACGTCGGTGAATCCTCGGCGATGGTGACCATCGCCGGCGGGCACACCCGTGTGGTGGAGATGGTGTGTCAGGGCGAAACGCGCTTCAGGCTTGACGATAATCAGAGCCAGAACAGCGACGATCCGCTGGAGGTGCTCTCGACCACCACGCTGTCGCAGATCCTTGAGTTTGTGGAACAGGTGCCGTTCGACGCGATCCGCTTTATCCTCGATGCGGGACGGCTGAACGATGCGCTCTCCCGGGAAGGTTTACGTGGCAACTGGGGGCTGCATATTGGTGCGACGCTCAATAAACAGCGCACACGCGGATGGATGGCGCAGGATCTGGGTTCAGACATTGTTATCCGCACCAGCGCAGCTTCGGATGCCCGCATGGGGGGCGCGACGCTGCCGGCGATGAGCAATTCGGGTTCCGGGAATCAGGGCATCACCGCCACCATGCCGGTGGTGGTGGTGGCTGAGCACGTTCAGGCCGATGACGAACGGCTGGCGCGGGCGCTGATGCTCTCGCACCTGTCGGCGATCTATATCCATTACCAGCTTCCGCGCTTGTCCGCGCTGTGTGCGGCGACAACGGCCGGAATGGGGGCAGCGGCGGGGATGGCGTGGCTGATGGGCGGATCTTACCAGACAATTGCCATGGCGATCGGCAGTATGATCGGCGACGTCAGCGGGATGATCTGTGACGGGGCGTCTAACAGTTGCGCAATGAAGGTCTCGACCAGCGTCACCAGCGCCTGGAAAGCCGTGATGATGGCGTTGGATGATACTGCCGTGACGGGTAATGAGGGGATTGTGGCGCACGACGTGGAGCAGTCGATCGCGAACCTGTGCGCGCTGGCGTGCCGCTCGATGCAGGCAACGGACCGGCAGATTATTGAGATTATGGCGAGTAAGGTGTAAAAATTTCCCCTCACCCCAACCTCTCTCCCCATAGGGGCGAGGGGCTCGATCGTTCCCTCTCCCCTTTGGGGAGAGGGCTAGGGTGAGGGGGGGGTTAAACCGGCAAATCAATCAGCAGCGCGCGCAGCGGCGTATCCGCCACCAGGGTGATATTCGCTTCATCACGAATAAACGCGCCGTCGCCGCAGGTGAGCGCCTCTTTCTCTTCCGCGTGCGTCACCGCATGCACCGTACCGTGAATGGACTGCAGATAGGCGCGCGGACCATGAAGCTGGAAGCTTGCCTGTTCACCTTTTTTCAGCTCGATATGATGCAGCCACACCTGCTGGCGCAGCTGCAGGCTGCCTTTGCTGCCATCAGGCGAGGCAATCAGCTGCTGTTTATCGCCCTTCAGATCGATTTTTTGCACCAGCGGATTTTCCCGCTCCGGACAGGCATCCAGCCACAGCTGCATGCGGGTCAGCGTTTTGTCTTTGCTGAGGTTATGCTCGCTATAGCTAATACCCGGCTGCGTGGAAATTAACAGCGCCTCGCCAGCCTTCGCCTGGACATGATTGCCCTCGCTATCGCGGTATTCTGCCTCGCCTTCCAGGATCAGGTTCAGGATATCGACTTTCGGGTACGTGCGCGGCTGGAAGGACGCGCCCGGGGCGAGCACTTCCTGGTTCAATACGCGCAGTGAAGCGTAACCGAGAAGTTTAGGGTCAAAGTAGTGTCCAAAGGAAAAGGTGTAGCGGGCCTGCAACCAACCGAAATCGGCTTGTCCGCACTGTTTCGCTGTTCTTGTCGTAATCATAAACTTGACCTCTCTTTACACTAAATCAATGGTAAAGGTATGGACGCTGCATTGTTAGCCAGATATTCTGCCCGGTATGTTCAAATTTCCTGAATGAGAACGAGATGGCTAAAGAGAGAGCATTGACGCTTGAGGCGCTTCGCGTCATGGACGCGATTGACAGGCGCGGCAGTTTTGCCGCGGCGGCAGATGAACTGGGGCGCGTTCCGTCTGCGCTGAGCTATACCATGCAAAAGCTGGAGGAGGAGCTGGATGTTGTGCTCTTCGATCGCTCTGGTCATCGAACAAAATTCACCAACGTTGGGCGGATGCTGCTGGAGCGCGGCCGCGTATTGCTGGAAGCGGCGGATAAACTGACGACCGATGCCGAAGCGCTGGCCCGCGGCTGGGAAACCCATCTGACGTTAGTGACCGAAGCGCTGGTGCCCACCGAGGCGCTGTTCCCGCTGGTGGACAGACTGGCCGCGAAAGCCAATACCCAGCTGTCGATCATCACCGAGGTACTGGCCGGGGCGTGGGAGCGTCTTGAGACGGGCAGGGCGGATATCGTCATTGCGCCGGATATGCATTTCCGCTCATCGTCAGAAATTAACTCGCGCAAACTGTACAGCGTGATGAACGTCTACGTCGCTGCGCCGGGTCACCCGATCCATCAGGAGCCGGAACCGCTCTCTGAGGTCACGCGCGTGAAATACCGCGGCGTGGCGGTGGCGGATACCGCGCGCGAGCGCCCGGTGTTAACGGTGCAGTTGCTGGATAAACAGCCGCGTCTGACGGTGACGTCGCTGGAAGATAAGCGTCAGGCGCTGCTGGCGGGGCTGGGCGTGGCGACCATGCCGTATCCGTTCGTCGAAAAGGACATTGCAGAGGGACGGCTGCGCGTTGTCAGCCCGGAATACACCAGTGAAGTGGATATTATTATGGCGTGGCGTCGTGACAGCATGGGCGAAGCCAAATCGTGGTGTTTGCGTGAAATTCCGAAGCTTTTCACGCAATATAATAAATAAAATCGTAATTTGTAGGCCCGGTAAGCGAAGCGCCACCGGGCTTTTTTTATGCGCAGATCTTCGGATCCGGACCAAAGCGGTTTTCTCCCGGCGTTCCGCTCTGACAGTTGAAAATCAGAATGACGATCCAGCCGATAAGCGGGATCAACAGCAACAGCAGCCACCACGCCGAACGATCGGTGTCGTGGAGACGACGAAACAGTACGGCCCATGAAGGCAGCAGAACCAACACACCATAAATGGTGGTGAGAATGCCTTCACCCCCCTCGCGTTCCCAGCCGAGGATTTTGTCCACAATACCCAGCACCATAATCAGGACGAAGTTCACCAGAACGAACATCCAGTACTCTTTACGGCGGGCACGGCCACCAAATCCAACGTAGTTGCGCAGTACTTTTAAATACCAGTCCATTTTTCCTTGCCTCTTAGTCAGTCAATCACTTGTTTTCTAAGCGATCGAGGTAAGGATAGATGTATGCCGTGAATTAAAAAAGGGAATCAATTGATTCCCTAAATAATTATCCGAAACGCACGTCGCGCCCGTGTGGTTCATCCAGATCCTGCCACGGACCAATGGAGATAATGCCCGTTGGGTTGATGGTCTTATGACTGCGGAAATAATGGGTGCGAATATGGTCAAAATTGACCGTCTCCGCAATACCCGGCATCTGATAGATGTCGCGCAGGAAACCGTGCAGGTTCAGATAATCGCTGATGCGATGCTTGTCGCACTTGAAGTGGGTGACATACACCGGATCGAAGCGGATCAGCGTCGTCCACAGGCGGATGTCTGCTTCGGTGAGGCGATCGCCCGTTAAATAACGATGCTGGCCGAGGATCTGCTCCAGACGTTCCAGGGATCCAAACACGTTGCCGACCGCTTCGTCGTACGCTTCCTGACTGGTGGCAAAACCGGCTTTATAGACGCCGTTGTTGACGTTGTCGTAGATCCAGCCGTTCAGCTCGTCAATTTTCTCGCGCAGCTCAACCGGATAGTAATCCCCGGCGCGGGCGCCGTGCGCGTCAAACGCGGTATTGAACATGCGAATGATTTCAGCGGATTCATTGCTGACGATCGTCTGGTTTTTCTTGTCCCACAGCACAGGCACCGTTACGCGTCCGGTGTAGTGCGGATCGGCGCGCAGATAGAGCTGATACAGGAAATCGTGATGATAAAGCTCATCACCCGTCGCGGCCGGGAAGTCACTGTCGAACGTCCAGCCGTTTTCCAGCATCAGCGGGTTGACCACCGAAACCGGAATTAGCGATTCGAGACCTTTAAGTTTGCGCACAATCAGCGTGCGGTGCGCCCACGGACAGGCGAGAGAAACATACAGATGATAACGATCTTTCTCCGCCGCAAAGCCCCCTTCGCCACTCGGGCCGGGTGCGCCGTCGGCGGTCAGCCAGTTACGGAAGGCCGAAACAGAGCGCTTAAAGCGTCCACCGGTGGATTTGGTGTCATACCAGACATCCTGCCAGACGCCGTCTACGAGTTGTCCCATTTTTTACTCCTCCGTCAGATAGCAAAAGCGAGGAGATGTCTCCTCGCTTTGAATTTAATCATTATAGCGTGCTTACCACTTCTTATTCAGAAGACGGTCGATGCTGTAGGCGCCCGGACCCGTGATAGCCAGCAGCAGGAAGCCACCCGCGATGGTCAGGTTTTTCATGAACATCAGGGAGTTCACGCCTTCCGCAAAGTTGCTGTGGAAGATGAACGCGGTCAGCAGGGTAAAGCCTGCGGTGAACAGCGCCGTGGTGCGGGTCAGGAAACCGAACAGCACTGCCAGGCCGCCGCCGAACTCAAGCAGGATGGTCAGTGGCAGCAGGAAACCCGGTACGCCCATCGCTTCCATATACTGCTGAGTGCCCGCATAGCCGGTAATTTTGCCCCAGCCTGCGGTGATGAACAGCACAGGCATCAGAATACGCGCTACCAATACACCAACATCATCTAATTTTTTCATTTTACTCTCCAGGAAACCACATCAGCGGCTAAACGTTATTTGCGTGCAAATTCGGGTAGATACCGCGTCTTTGCTGTCGATGGAGAGGAGTGTAAACGGGGCGGATGGCAATTGTTAGCAAGGAAAACTGTCAATCTTTTTCAAAGATATTGAGTAAGGGAGCATGAAGAGATTTTGCCTGGTGACGGCTACGCCTTACCCGGCCTACTTTTTTACCGTAGGCCGGGTAAGCGCAGCGCCACCCGGCGAGAAGGCTAGCGCAGCTGCTGCTGACGAATCGTTGCTTTCACCAGACGCCATGCGCTCCAGACACCAAAGCCACGGCGTGCCCAGCGAATCAGCATGTTTGGATGACGAATCGTCCAGATCGCCATCACGCTGCTACCCACCAGCGCCCACGATCGCAGGCTCAGAAGAGTATTCCAGCCGCGATCGTAACGCTGGGTCAGCTCCAGCCAGTCGCGACGGCTGGCGGACAGGTCCAGCCGCTGCTGCTGGATCTGGCTCAGCAGATACGCTTTCCGCTTTTGACGTTCGGCTTTGTCGCTCACGACTTATCATCCTCCAGCAGGGCGCGGTCGTTGGCCAGCTCCTGGCGAGTATGGCGCAGGAAGGTCGACGTGCGCGCTTTATGCAGGGTCCAGATACCGCCTATCAGCGCCGCCACCAGCAGAACCACGGTAGTCGCAATCATCGCGTTCAGCCGATACTGTGGATCGATAGCCCAGATGATTAACACCATCAGGCTCATCAGACCAAACGCGGCAAAGAGCATCGTAAGCCCAAGCATGAGCAGCATCTGGAAGAGATTGGCTTTCTCCTCTTCCAGTTCCACTACCGCAAGCCGGACGCGCGTTTCGGCAATCCCGACCAGCGTCGTAAGAATACGCTGGCCGATGCCGAGGACGTTTTTAGCAGGCCCTTGTGCGTGACGAGGATCTTCCATAATCAACGACGCGTCAGCAGGACACCCAGCACCACACCCACTGCGGCACCAATACCAACGCCTGTCCATGGATTGTCACGTACATATTCGTCTGCGCGCGCAGCCGCTTCGCGGGTCTGTTTCGCCAGTGCATCACCGGTTTCACCCAGACGGTAACGGCTCTCTTTCAGTGCCTGCTCCGCTTTGCTGCGCAGTTTGCTGACTTCTTCTTTCGATTTATCGGCAGAAGAGTTCAGCACCTCTTCCAGGGTGTCCGCCAGGGATTTCAGCTCAGCGCGCAGATGTTCTGAAGTTGTATCTTTTGACATGATTCTCTCCTGTTGAGATTTCCGTTAACTCAATAATCGCGAGCTTCCAGCGCTTTCAGTTCGTCCTGCGCCTCTTGCAACTTCCTCTCGCGCTTGGCAATTTTTTCCGCATCACCTTTCTCTTTCGCTTCTTGCAGGTCTTGACGGCGCTCGGCTATCTCGTCCTTCTGTTCAGCGATTTTTTCCTGATGATCGGCACGCAGCTTGCTGTCCGTACAATTGTCTTTCACTTCGCTCAGCGCTTTTTTCAGTCCGTCGATCCGGTGCTGATTGTTATGCTTTTCGGCATAACTGATTTCGCGTTGAATATCCTGTTCTTTCTCCTGACAAAGAGACATAGCGAAGGAAGCTGTGCTTAAAGAAAAAAGGGCCAGAGCCAGGGTGATGCGGTATTTCATTATAGAAACCTTCCATTGTGTTACGGCGTAAGCCGTGTTCCAGAACTATGCGGAGAACATCTGAGGGGTGCTCCGCGTACTTAAGCATAGTAAGTAAACGGGAGTTTCACCAAAGTGGGTGAAAATATTCGGAATATTAGTCGTTAGCCAAATCGATGCGACGTGTCGCGTAACCGTGACATCCAGGAGGTTACGTGGCTGTCATCATCCTGTTGCGCGATGATGTAACCCTGCGGCAACGTGCGGTCCAGCACCGCTTTCGCCGCGGCGCTTTGCGCACAGGAGTCAAATTTTATCAGCAGCACATCGTCTTGCGGCGTGATGCTCTTAAAGCGGATCCCGTTAGCATCCAGATGATGCCAGATGGAAAAACCATCCGGCACGCTGGTTCCTTGACTCACAGGACGGATAGTCAGCGTCGACTCCTGGTGCTGTAGGGCAGACCATAGCAGGATGAGAGCGCTGAACATCATTAGCGCGACGATGGCGTAAGAGAAGCGGCGCAGCGCGAGCGGGGAGATAACCATCGTTAACCCCTGGCTCCGTATTTCTTTTTCCACAGTACGACCAGTGAACCGACCAGGCCAAACACCAGCAGGACGACGGGCAGCAGCATCAGGCAAGACATCAGCTGGTCTTCATATTTCATAAAGACCGGCGTTTTACCGAGCGCGTAGCCGAGCGTGGTCAGGATCAGAACCCACAGCAGGCCGCTCATCCAGTTAAAGAACTGGAAGCGCGCGCTGCTCAGGCCGGACAAGCCCGCAATGGTCGGCAGCAGGGTGCGTACGAATGCGATAAAGCGGCCAATCAGCAAGGCGGAGAGCCCGTGCTTATGGAAAAGGTGGTGCGCTCGCTGGTGATAATGTGCCGGAAGATGCGAAAGCCAGTTCTGAACGATTCGCGTGTTGCCCAGCCATCGCCCCTGAATATAACTCACCCAGCAACCCAGGCTGGCGGCAATGGTCAACAGCAGAACCGTTTGTGGGAAAGCCATCGCTCCTTTTGCACAGAGCACCCCAACCAGCACCAGCAGGCTGTCGCCCGGTAAAAAGGCAGCAGGCAGCAGACCGTTCTCAAGGAACAGGATCATAAATAACACAAAGTAGAGCATGCCAATCATGGACGGGTTGGCCAGCGTTTCGAAATCCTGAGCCCAGAGGGCGTTCAGTAGTTGGGTCAAAAGTTCCATTCAGTGTTCCTGGAAATCGGTTAACGTCACGCCTGTCATTCGGGAAAACAGCACGGCGACATTGTTATGATTTCATTATGGTCGCTCGCGGACACAATGATGTGTGGCCAACACTGTTCCCTGTTAATTGGCTGGTTAGCAAGCACTAACTTACAAAATAACGAAGTGAATCCAATTGTAACAAAGCCCGACGTTCTGCGTCACAGAATTTGAGGGGAAACACGATTTTGGCGTAAGCCACGGAGGGGAGCGAGAGATTTTACAAAGGCTGACACTATAGAGGTTTTCTTACCCTGTCTGGCCGGAAGGCGCGGCGGTGCGCCTGCCAGCAGTTCAGGAGGTTATTTTGCGACATTGGTCGCGGTATCGAGGTGAACCACCGGATTATCAGCAAAAAGATAGCGGTCAGCGTTAAATTCAAAGTCATCACTCGTTTCATTAAAAAGCATCTGTTTAGTGTTCTCCAGATGCTGCCACATTGCCAGTTTCGCCGCATGCGGATCTTTACGAATCAGGGCCTTAAGAATCTGGTCGTGGTCGTCACACCAGTTATCTACCGTGCGGGAATCAATGTGATCGTGCAGTTTCTTCCAGTACGGGTTGTGAACGCGCTGAGTCCACATTTTTTCAACGATTGCCGCCAGCGCTGTGTTCTGAGTCGCAAGGGCGACCTGAACGTGGAATTGCAGGTCCCATTCGGAATCGCGGAAACATTTTTCTTTACGCGCATGATCCTGGATTTCCATCAGCTTCATGATGTCCTGCTTGGTGACCTGCGTCGCTGCGAATTCTGCGATATTGCTTTCAATCAGCTGGCGAGCCTGGAGAAGCTCAAACGGACCGTAGCTGGCAAATTCCAGACTTTCGTCCGGCGTGGGGGAGTGTTTCGCCTGGCTGGAAATCACGTGAATACCGGAACCTTTGCGTACCTCAACATACCCTTCAACTTCCAGCATGATGATGGCTTCGCGGACCACCGTACGGCTGACGCTTTTTTCATCCGCAATAAAACGCTCAGCGGGAAGTTTATCACCGACAAGATAGACCCCTTGCTCGATGCGATCTTTCAGCTCGGCGGCAAGTTGTTGATATAAACGACGTGATTCGGTGATTTCCATATGCGCTCCAGGCAGGGTACGGCGAATGATTTGTTATACCACTTTTGCTTGCCAGTCTCCAGATTTCGCCATTAAAAAAGCCGCCCGGAGGCGGCTTTTGCGACGTTTTTGCCGGGTGGCGCTACGCTTACCCGGCCTACGGTTTTATCGGGTGTTGTAGGCCGGGTAAGGCGGAGCCGCCACCCGGCACAACAAGCTAACTCTGCGTCGCCGGTCCCCCAAGGGACTCTTTCGCCAGTTCCTCGGCGGACTTACTCTTCAGCACCGTCCAGATAACCACTGCACCCAGCAGGTCGAAGATGGCCAGTACCGCGAACAGCGGGCTGAAGCCGATGGTGTCTGCCAGCGCGCCGACCACGAGGGCGAACAGGGTACTTGCGGTCCAGGCGGCCATCCCGGTCAGACCGTTGGCGGTGGCAACTTCGTTACGACCAAACACGTCGGACGAGAGCGTAATCAGCGCGCCAGACAGAGACTGGTGAGCAAAGCCCCCGATACACAGCAGGGCGATAGCCACGTAAGGACTGGTGAACAGGCCAATCATGCCAGGGCCAATCATCAGCAGGGCGCCCATGGTGACCACCATCTTACGGGACACAATCAGGTTCACGCCAAACCAGCGCTGGAACAGCGGTGGCAGGTAGCCGCCGACGATACAGCCCAGGTCTGCAAACAGCATTGGCATCCAGGCGAACATCGCGATCTCTTTCAGGTTAAAGCCGTAGACTTTGAACATGAACAGCGGGATCCAGGCGTTGAACGTACCCCAGGCCGGTTCCGCCAGGAAGCGTGGCAGGGCGATACCCCAGAACTGACGGGTACCCAGGATCTGCCAGACGGACATTTTTTTACCGTTGTCGGTCTGATGATGAGATTCCTGACCATTAATAATGTAGTCACGTTCTTCGGTAGACAGCTTTTTCTGATCGCGCGGGTGTTTATAGAAGATCAGCCACGCCATGGCCCAGGCAAAACTCAGCACACCGGAGATGATGAACGCCATTTGCCAGCTGTGCATCACAATCGCCCACACCACCAGTGGCGGAGCAATCATCGCCCCGATGGAGGAACCCACGTTGAAGTAACCGACAGCGATTGAACGTTCTTTTGCCGGGAACCATTCAGAGCTGGCTTTCAGACCCGCAGGGATCATCGCCGCTTCGGCAGCACCTACCGCACCACGCGCCAGCGCCAGCCCGCCCCAGCTGCCAGCCAGCGCCGTCGCCCCGCAGAAGACGGCCCATGCTACAGCGAAGAAGGCATAACCAATTTTTGTACCCAGAATATCAAGAACATAACCTGCAACAGGCTGCATTACGGTGTAAGCGGCAGAATACGCCGCAATGATGTAAGAGTATTGTTGTGTGGAGATATGTAACTCTTCCATCAACGTTGGCGCCGCTGCTGCCACGGTGTTACGTGTCAGGTAGCCCAGCACGGTGCCGAGCGTCACCAGTGCGATCATGTACCAACGTAACCCTTTAATTTTACGCATGTAAAACCTCATCGTTATGTTATTTCCGTGTCGGGACACGGCAACAACTCAACCGTTGCCGGGAGCTGTTCTGTAACGGGAGGGGCGTAACCGGGAACCTGTCCCGGAACGGCCCGAACCTTGCCATAAGTCATCGTGCTAAGTCGGCTTCCGTACCGTTAAATCCGATGTAACAAACACCGGTAATGCATTCCGTCGGCTTATAGTTTGCGACGGCGAAAAGATAACTTGTCATACAACTTTAAAAGGTGAGTGACATCACAAAAGAGTGAATCTTTGTAGGGATATTATGCGGCGTGCGCAAAGCCAGATCTGGCGCGGCCTGCAAGAAGGTTTACCCCTTTGAGGGTAATTTATTTGTCGACGTTTATTGATCTAACTCACGAAAAAAACGTCGGACTCTGGAAATTGGTGTGATAACTTTGCAGCATCTGAACATAAGCTTTCTGACGCTCCCGTAATGAGGAAGACGATAATGACACCGTTTATGACCGAAGATTTCCTGTTAGATACCGAATTTGCTCGCCGCCTGTACCACGACTACGCAAAAGATCAGCCGATTTTCGACTACCACTGCCATTTACCGCCGCAACAGGTTGCCGAAAATTACCGTTTCAAAAACCTGTATGATATCTGGCTGAAGGGTGACCATTATAAATGGCGCGCGATGCGCACCAACGGCGTGGCCGAGCGCCTGTGTACCGGCGACGCGACCGATCGCGAGAAGTTTGACGCCTGGGCCGCTACCGTTCCCCACACCATCGGTAACCCGTTATACCACTGGACGCACCTCGAACTGCGTCGTCCTTTTGGTATCACCGGCAAGCTGCTCTCTCCCGCCACGGCGGATGAAATCTGGGATCAGTGCAACGAATTGCTGGGGCAGGATAGCTTCTCGGCGCGCGGCATCATGCAGCAGATGAACGTGAAGATGGTGGGCACAACCGACGATCCGATCGACTCCCTGGAGCACCACGCGGTTGTCGCGAAGGACAGCACCTTTGACATCAAAGTGCTGCCAAGCTGGCGTCCGGATAAAGCCTTCAACATTGAGCTGCCGACCTTTAATGACTACATGACGAAGCTGGCGGAAGTATCGGATACCGATATCCGTCGTTTCGCCGATCTGCAATCCGCGCTGACCAAACGTCTGGATCACTTTGCCGCACACGGCTGTAAAGTGTCTGACCACGCGCTGGACGTGGTGCTGTTCGCGGATTCCAGCGAAGCCGAGCTGGACAGCATCCTGGCGCGTCGTCTCTCCGGCGAAGCCCTGAGCGAGCATGAAGTCGCCCAGTTCAAAACCGCGGTGCTGGTGTTCCTCGGTGCGGAATATGCCCGTCGCGGCTGGGTTCAGCAGTACCATATCGGCGCGCTGCGTAATAACAACCAGCGTCAGTTTAAACTGCTGGGCGCGGACGTAGGCTTTGACTCCATCAACGACCGCCCTCTGGCGGAAGAGCTGTCAAAACTGCTGAGCAAACAGAACGAGCAAAACCTGCTGCCGAAAACCATTCTCTACTGCCTGAATCCGCGCGATAACGAAGTACTGGGCACCATGATCGGCAACTTCCAGGGCGAAGGGATGCCGGGCAAGATGCAGTTCGGTTCCGGCTGGTGGTTTAACGATCAAAAAGACGGCATGGAGCGTCAGATGACACAGCTGGCGCAGCTCGGCCTGTTGAGCCGCTTCGTTGGCATGCTGACCGACAGCCGCAGTTTCCTCTCCTATACCCGCCATGAATATTTCCGCCGCATTCTGTGCCAGATGATTGGCCGCTGGGTGCACGCGGGCGAAGCGCCAGCGGATATCCAGCTGCTGGGCGAAATGGTGAGAAACATCTGCTTTAACAATGCGCGTGACTACTTCGCCATTGAACTGAACTAAGGCCGTTTGAGGTTGATATGCAATACATCAAAATCCATTCGCTGGATAACGTTGCCGTCGCGCTGGCAGATTTAGCCGAAGGGATGGAAGTGACCTTCGACAACCAGTCGGTGACGTTACGCCAGGCCATTGGACGTGGACATAAGTTTGCCCTGATCCCCATCGCGAAAGGGGAGAACGTGGTGAAGTACGGTTTGCCCATCGGTCATGCGCTGGCGGATATTGCGCCGGGTGAATACATTCATTCCCACAATACCCGCACCAATCTCAGCGATCTGGACGAGTACAGCTATCAACCTGACTTCCAGCCAGAAGAAGGACAGGCGGCCGATCGTGAGGTACAGATTTACCGCCGCGCCAGCGGCGAGGTGGGGATCCGCAATGAGCTGTGGATCCTCCCGACTGTCGGCTGCGTGAACGGGATCGCGCGTCAAATTCAGACGCGTTTCCTGAAAGAGACTAATGATGCTGAAGGCACCGACGGTGTGCATCTGTTCAGTCACACCTATGGATGCTCCCAGCTGGGTGACGACCACATCAATACCCGTACCATGCTGCAAAACATGGTGCGCCACCCGAACGCGGGCGCGGTGCTGGTGATCGGCCTCGGCTGCGAGAACAATCAGGTCGACGCCTTCCGCGACACGCTGGGCGAATTTGACCCTGAGCGCGTGCACTTTATGGTGTGTCAGCACCAGGACGACGAAGTGGAAGCGGGCGTTGAACAGCTGCATCAGCTGTACGAGGTGATGCGTCACGACAAGCGCGAGCCGGGCAAGCTGAGCGAACTGAAGTTTGGCCTGGAGTGCGGCGGATCTGATGGCCTTTCCGGCATTACCGCTAACCCAATGCTGGGTCGCTTCTCGGATTACGTGATTGCCAACGGCGGCACTACGGTGCTGACCGAAGTGCCGGAGATGTTCGGCGCAGAGCGCATTCTGATGAGCCACTGCCGCGACGAAGAGACCTTTGAGAAGACCGTCACCATGGTCAACGACTTCAAACAGTACTTCATCGCCCATAACCAGCCGATATACGAGAACCCCTCGCCGGGTAACAAAGCGGGCGGCATCACCACGCTTGAAGAGAAATCCCTGGGCTGCACCCAAAAAGCGGGCGCCAGCCAGGTGGTAGACGTGCTGCGCTACGGTGAACGGCTAAAAACGCACGGCCTGAACCTGCTCAGCGCACCGGGCAACGATGCGGTCGCCACCAGCGCGCTGGCAGGCGCGGGCTGTCACATGGTGCTGTTCAGTACCGGGCGCGGTACGCCGTACGGCGGGTTTGTGCCGACGGTGAAAATCGCCACTAACAGCGAACTGGCGGCGAAGAAAAAGCACTGGATCGACTTTGACGCGGGCCAGCTGATCCACGGCAAAGCGATGCCGCAGCTGCTGAGCGAATTCGTGGACACGATTGTGGAATTTGCCAGCGGCAGGCAGACCTGCAACGAGAAGAACGACTTCCGCGAGCTGGCGATCTTTAAGAGTGGTGTGACGCTATAAGTCGGGTGCGGGCTGGTGCCCTCACCCCGGCCCTCTCCCACAGGGAGAGGGTGCAAACACTAAAAACGGCAACACATGTTGCCGTTTTGCATTTACCTTGTAGGCCCGGTAAGGCGTAGCCGCCACCGGGCTTTTCTTTTTAACCTCGCAGGGCGTTCTTCGCTAAACGCGCATCTTCCGCCTGACAGGCTGCGGCGGTAAACAGCACGTCGGTAGAGGAGTTCAGCGCGGTTTCGCAGGAATCCTGCAATACGCCGATAATGAAACCGACCGCGACAACCTGCATGGCAATCTCGTTCGGAATACCGAACATGTTACAGGCCAGCGGGATCAGCAGCAGAGAGCCGCCCGCCACGCCGGATGCGCCACAGGCACACAGTGATGCAACGACGCTCAGCAGCAGCGCGGTTGGCAGATCTACCGGAATACCCAGCGTATGCACCGCCGCCAGCGTCAGCACGGTGATGGTAATCGCCGCACCGGCCATGTTCACGGTTGCACCCAGGGGAATCGACACCGAATAGGTATCGCGGTCCAGGTTCAGCTTCTCCGCCAGCGCCATGTTCACCGGTATGTTCGCCGCTGAGCTGCGGGTGAAGAAGGCATACACGCCGCTCTCGCGCAGGCAGGTCAGCACCAGCGGATACGGGTTGCGGCGGATCTGCCAGAACACCAGCAGCGGGTTGATCACCAGCGCCACCAGCAGCATACAGCCGACCAGGACGACCAGCAGCTGCGCGTAGCCCCACAGTGCGTCGAAACCGGTGGTGGCCAGCGTCGAAGAAACCAGACCAAAGATACCGACTGGTGCAAAGCGAATCACCAGCTTCACCATGAAGGTCACTGCATTGGACAAATCGTTAACCAGGTTTTTCGTGGTCTCGTTGCCATGACGCAGCGCGAAGCCCAGACCAATCGCCCAGACCAGGATGCCAATGTAGTTTCCGTTCATCAGTGCGGTGATGGGGTTAGAGACCATG
The DNA here is from genome assembly GCF_049237025.1 of Enterobacter cloacae complex sp. SYL001. NCBI lineage: Bacteria > Pseudomonadati > Pseudomonadota > Gammaproteobacteria > Enterobacterales > Enterobacteriaceae > Enterobacter > Enterobacter cloacae complex sp. SYL001. The sequence continues at coordinate 178,691 of NZ_JBMKJI010000006.1, forward strand.
CTCATCAGCAGGCCGCGAAGGACTTCCACAATCCCGGACGGCGGGGTGATATCACCGGCCGCGCTGGTCAGGTGCAGCGTGGACGGGAACAGGAAGCTAAACACAACGGCCGTTAAGGCAGCAGAGAAGGTTCCCAGCAGATACAGGAACAGAATAGGGCGAATGTTGGTTTTTTGTCCGTGCTGGTGGTTGGCAATCGACGCCATCACCAGCATTAGCACCAGTACCGGGGCGACGGCCTTCAGTGCGCCAACGAAAAGGGTGCCGAGCAGTCCCGTCGCTTCCGCCGCAGGTTTTGACACCATCGCCAGCAGAATACCCAGTACCAACCCGACCAGAATTTGTTTTACAAGACTGCCCTGCGCCAGGCGCGCAAGCAGGCCCTTAGATTGTGTGCTCATACGTTATTCCTGAGTGAAATTGCGTTCCATCCTGGATGTGCTCTAAGTCACATTTGTATCCGGATGTAAGTATTTGTTTGCCTGGTTGAGTATCAGGGAAAGCAGCGAAAGGCGGAAGCGTAAAATGCTGGATTTTACGTGTTGCGTCATGTTTTTTAACTATTGGTTAACGAAAGTGCCGGGTGGCGCTGCGCTTACCCGGCCTGCATTGCATTTCCCCCTCTCCCCGTGGGAGAGGGGTGGGGTGAGGGCATCAGCCCGCACCGAACGTTGCACTAAGCCTGCTGCTTCTTATCGTGCTGGCGGTTAACCCAGGTATTGATAATCAGCGTCACCAGCAGAATGCCAAACACCACGCCGAGCGAAATGGCGATCGGGATATGGTAGAAATCAACAATCAGCATCTTGATACCGATAAAGACCAGAATCACCGACAGACCGTACTTCAGCATTGAGAAGCGCTCTGCCGCGCCCGCCAGCAGGAAGTACATCGCACGCAGGCCGAGGATCGCGAACAGGTTCGAGGTCAGGACGATGAACGGGTCGGTGGTAACCGCGAAGATAGCCGGGATACTGTCCACCGCGAAAATCACGTCGCTCAGCTCGACCAGAATCAGCACCAGCAGCAGCGGGGTGGCGAACAGCAGGCCGTTCTTACGCACGAAGAAATGCTCGCTCTCGATCTTGTCCGTCATGCGCAGATGACCCCGGATCCACTTCACCAGCGGCTTATCACCGATACCGGTATCGTCTTCTTTCGCCAGCGCCATTTTGACCCCGGTGAACAGCAGGAACGCACCAAACACGTACAGCAGCCATTCGAACTGGGTAATCAGCCAGCTACCGGCGAAGATCATGATGGTACGCAGGATGATGGCGCCTAGCACGCCGTATACCAGCACGCGGCGTTGCAGGGCCGCAGGCACGGCGAAGTAACTGAACAGCATCAGCCAGACGAAGACGTTATCAACCGCCAGCGCTTTTTCAATCAGATAGCCGGTGAGGAAGGCGAGTGCCTGAGGATCGGCCACCGCGCGACCTTCGGTTGAGGCCAGATACCACCAGAAGGCGGCGCAGAAAAGAAGTGAGAGGGTAACCCATACCAGCGACCAGACGGCGGCTTGCTTAACGCTCATGCCGTGTTCGCCGCGACGACCCTGCAAAAAGAGGTCGATCGCCAGCATGATGAGCACGACAACCGCGAATCCGCCCCACAGCATTGGAGTGCCGACAGAATGCATACTATTTTCCTTACACATAAAAAAACAAAAACGGCTATGGTCAGAAGACGATAGCCGTTAGCTTTTTATGCATAGACCTCGCCTTCCGGCAAGGTCTCACTTACAACCACGAAGGTTGCCCGGCGACCGGATGCGGTTTTGCACGCATCGTAATGACGATCCACCGGCGAAGAAGTTACTCCCCTTTGCAGGTAACAAATTATGTCAGACCATTGATTTCGTCAATGGTCTGCACGATTTCATTACACAGCTTTACGCGACGGCTTCCACATTCACGCCGTCTGCGGGGAAGATTACGCCGGTCTGTCGGCGGATCTCCGTTTGCAGCTTCGCCGTGGTGCGGCTGATCGCCAGTCCCGGGTGGTTCACTTCGTTGTCTTCTACCAGACGGGCGAAGACCTCTGCCTCATAAAGCATAGTGTTAATATGCTGAGGCTGCGTCAGCTCCTGCGCTTTTCCGCCGCGCGAAACGATGCTGAGCTTCTGGCATTCGGAGATTTTTTCGATCACCAGCGAGCCGTCTTCGCCCTGAATTTCGCTTGGCAGCACGGAGTCGCTGACCTTCGAGTGCTGCAACGTCACGCTGAAATCACCGTAGTCCAGCACCACAACGCCGTGTGCATCCACGCCGCTCTCCAGCAGGCTGGCGGTGGCCGTCACGCCGTGTGGTTCCCCCCACAGCGCAACCGCAGAGGCCAGGCAGTAAAAACCGATATCCATAATCGAGCCATTCGAGAAGGCCGGGTTAAAGGTGTTCGGGTTTTCGCCGTCCAGATAGCGCTGGTAGCGCGAGGAATACTGGCAGTAGTTGATAAAGGCTTTACGCACTTTGCCAATTTTCGGCAGGGACTGCTGCAACAGCAGGAAGTTGGGCAGGCTGGCGGTTTTGAACGCTTCAAACAGCACCACCTGGTTTTCGCGGGCAAGCGCAATGGCGGCTTCCACTTCGTGGATATTCGACGCCAGCGGCTTCTCGCAGATCACATGCTTTTTATGGCTGAGGAACAGCTTCGTTTGCGGGAAGTGCAGAGCATTCGGGCTGGCGATATAGACCGCGTCAATGGCGTCGCTTTGCGCCATCTCATCGAGTGAGGTGAACAGATGTTCAACCAGGTAGTCATTCGCAAAACTTTGCGCCTGCTCAAGGCTGCGGGAATAGACTGCGGTGAGCTTATATTTGCCGGTTTCGTGGGCGGCGTCGACGAACTGGCGCGTGATCCAGTTCGTACCGATGACTGCGAAACGTATCATAAACGTTTACGTACTCCGTAGCAGGGAACCTAAAGCCACTGTAGCACGTCCTCATGACATTTCGCGTGCGCTACTGCGCATTACTCTTTAACGATAAATGCGTCAGCCACAAACGGGTATCAAACTCCAGCTGGTGGTACTGCGGCTCCATATGGCAGCACAGGGAATAGAACGCTTTGTCGTGATCTTTCTCTTTCAGGTGCGCCAGCTCGTGCACCACGATCATCCGCAGAAAGGCTTCCGGCGCATTGCGAAAGATGGTCGCGACGCGGATCTCCGCCTTAGCCTTCAGCTTGCCGCCCTGCACGCGGGAGATGGCGGTATGCAGGCCGAGCGCGTTTTTCAGCACGTGGATCTTGTTGTCGTACATCACCTTATTGATCGGCGGGGCGCTCTTCAGATACTGGCTTTTCAGATCCTGCGTATACTGCCAGAGGGCTTTGTCAGTCGCGAAATCATGCGTGCCCGGGTAGCGTTTTTCCAGCACCGCGCCGAGCTTTCCCGCGGCGATCAGGTCGCGAACCTGGGATAGTAATTGCTCCGGGTAGCCCTGGAGATAAGTCAGCTGGTTCATCAAAACCCCAAAATAGTGTGAAAACGGGTATACTCACGCACCCTTTTCAGGGATACGCCAAATTTTACCATTCAGGAGGGCCGATGAGCCACTTAGACAACGGTTTCCGTTCACTCAACCTTAAACGTTTCCCGGAAACGGACGACGTGAACCCGCTTCAGGCGTGGGAAGCGGCGGATGAATATCTGCTGCAGCAGTTGGATGAGACTGAAATCCGCGGCCCGGTACTGATCCTGAATGACGCGTTTGGCGCGCTGGGCTGTGCGCTCGCGGAACATGCGCCTTACAGTATCGGCGATTCTTACTTAAGCGAGCTGGCGACGCGTGAAAACCTGCGTCACAACGATATCGACGAATCCAGCGTGAAGTTCCTCGACAGCACCGCGGACTACCCGCAGGCGCCAGGCGTGGTGCTGATTAAAGTGCCCAAAACCATGGCGCTGCTGGAGCAGCAACTGCGCGCGCTGCGTAAAGTCGTGACGCCAGAAACGCGCATCATCGCGGGCGCCAAGGCGCGTGATATTCACACCTCGACGCTGGAACTGTTCGAGAAAGTGCTCGGCCCGACCACTACGACGCTGGCCTGGAAAAAAGCGCGCCTGATCAACTGTACCTTCAGCGCGCCGGAACTGGCCGACGCGCCAGAGACCCTGAGCTGGAAGCTGGAAGGGACCGACTGGACCATCCACAACCACGCGAACGTCTTCTCCCGTACCGGTCTGGATATCGGCGCACGCTTCTTTATGGAACATCTGCCGGAAAACCTGGAAGGGGAGATTGTCGATCTCGGCTGCGGTAACGGCGTGATTGGCCTGACGCTGCTGGCGAAGAACCCGGAGGCCAGCGTGGTGTTCAGCGACGAATCGCCAATGGCGGTGGCTTCAAGCCGTCTGAACGTGGAAACCAATCTGCCGGAGGCGCTGGATCGCTGCGAGTTTATGATCAATAACGCGCTGTCCGGCGTAGAGCCTTTCCGCTTCAACGCGGTGTTTTGCAATCCTCCGTTCCACCAGAAGCACGCCCTGACGGATAACGTCGCGTGGGAGATGTTCCACCACGCGCGCCGCTGCCTGAAAATCAACGGCGAACTGTACATCGTGGCGAACCGCCATCTGGACTACTTCCACAAGCTGAAGAAGATTTTCGGTAACTGCGTCACCATTGCGACAAACAACAAGTTTGTGGTGCTGAAGTCGGTGAAGCTGGGGCGTCGTCGATAAGATCGTTTTGCCTAGCGGCGTTTCGCTTGCACAGGCCTACGGTTTTGTAGGCCCGGTAAGCGCAGCGCCACCGGGTAAGAAATCAAATCGCTAATGCCAATGTTGTCCCCTGCGCTATTGCCCGCCGCGCATCCAGCTCCATCGCCACGTCGCACCCGCCAATCAAATGTACCGTTTTCCCTGCCTCACGCAGCGGATCGGCCAGATCGCGCTTCGGCTCCTGCCCGGCGCACAAAATCACATGATCCACGTCCAGCAGCTGCGGCTCACCGCCGATCAGAACGTGTAGCCCGTCGTCGTCGATCTTCTGGTAGCTCGCCCCCGGGATCATCTTTACCCCGCGCGAGAGCAGGGTGGCGCGGTGGATCCAGCCTGTGGTTTTCCCCAGCCCTTCACCCGGCTTGCTGGCTTTACGCTGGAGCATCACGATCTGACGCGGGCTTTTCGGCAGTTGCGGACCTTCCGGGCGTAAACCGCCGGACTGACTGAGACTGGTATCAATGCCCCATTCCACGCAGAACTCAGCGATGTTCTGGCTGGTGGCTTCGCCCGGCTGGCTTAAATACATTGCGGTATCAAAACCGATCCCGCCGCAGCCGATGATCGCCACCTTCTCGCCAACCGGCGCTTTGTCGCGCAGCACGTCCAGATAGCTCAATACCTTCGGATGATCGATGCCTTCGATCGCAGGGGTGCGCGGGGCGATCCCACTCGCGAGGATCACCTCGTCGAAACCGATCAGATCCGCCGCGCTGACAACCTGATTGAGCCGCAGATCGACACCCGTCACCTCGATCATCCGGCGGTAATAGCGCAGCGTTTCGTAGAACTCCTCTTTGCCGGGGATCTGTCTGGCGATAGTAAACTGCCCGCCGATTTCCGCCAGCGCATCAAACAGCGTCACGCTGTGCCCACGCGAGGCGGCATTGACCGCAAACGCCAGGCCAGCGGGTCCTGCGCCCACCACGGCCAGACGCTTCTTGTTGGTCGCAGGAACGATCGGCATTTTGGTTTCATGGCAGGCGCGGGGATTCACCAGGCAGGAGGTGACCTTGCCGACGAAGATCTGATCCAGACACGCCTGGTTACAGCCGATGCAGGTGTTGATCTCATCCGCACGGCCGCTTTGCGCTTTGGAGAGCAGTTCGGCATCCGCGAGGAACGGACGCGCCATCGACACCATATCGGCGTCGCCGCGGGAGATCACATCGTCCGCCACCTGCGGATCGTTAATGCGGTTAGTGGTCACCAGCGGAACGGAGACTTTGCCTTTCAGCTTGCGCGTTACCCAGCTGAACGCCGCACGCGGCACCGGCGTGGCGATGGTGGGGATGCGCGCTTCGTGCCAGCCAATCCCGGTGTTGATAATGGTGGCACCAGCGGCTTCAATCGCCTGCGCCAGCTGCACGGTTTCGTCGAAGGTGCCGCCGCCTTCCACCAGGTCGAGCATCGACAGGCGGAAGATGATAATAAAATCCGCACCGGCACGTTCACGCACCGCACGCACCACCTCCACGGCAAAACGCATGCGGCGGGCATAGTCGCCGCCCCATTCATCCTCGCGCTGGTTGGTGCGCGCGGCGAGAAATTCGTTGATCAGATAGCCCTCGGAGCCCATCACCTCCACGCCGTCATAGCCCGCTTCACGCGCCAGCGCGGCGCAGCGGGCAAAGTCATCTATCAGCGCCAGGATCTCGTCATGGCTGAGGGCATGGGGAGTAAAGCGGTTAATCGGCGCCTGAATAGCCGAGGGGGCAACCAGGTTCGGCTGATAGCTGTAGCGCCCGGTATGCAGAATTTGCAGGGCGATTTTGCCGCCCTCGTTGTGAACCGCGTCGGTCACCATGCGGTGGTGCGGCAGCTGTGTCGCATCGTTCAACACCGCGCCGCCCTCCATTGTTACCCCGGAAGGGGCAGGGGCTACGCCGCCGGTGACAATCAGCGCCACCCCGTGGCGCGCGCGCTCGGCATAGAAGGCTGCCAGACGTTCAGCCCCGTCCGGACGCTCCTCCAGCCCGGTGTGCATTGAGCCCATTAACACGCGGTTTTTGAGGGTAGTGAACCCCAGATCGAGAGGGGCGAATAACGACGGGTAACGGCTCATAGTCTCTTCCAGTGTAAAATTATTGTTATGTGGTCGGATGAGTTACTAATTTAGCCAGCGGCGGCAGAAAGGTAAAAGCGGGATCGAATGATTGTGATAGATCTCAAAGAACTTCACCCCTCACCCCGGCCCTCTCCCCAGAGGGGAGAGGGTGAAAGGCCGCACGGAACAGTCCCCTCTCCCCTCTGGGGAGAGGGTTAGGGTGAGGGGCGTGTGTCGCGCATCAGGCCCGGCGCCTGCCACATCGAGGTTGTCAGCCCGCTGTCCACCAGCCCGAGCTGGTCCGCGTACACCGCCTGCCATTTCTGCATCATGCCGTCGTACAGCTCGCGGTGCGCCGGGTTTGGCGTGAACTCGCAGCTCCACTTCACCAGCCGCTCGCCCATCGAGGCCATATCCGCGAACAGCCCCGCGCCAGCTCCTGCGGCAATGGCGCAACCGAGCGCCGTTGCCTCTTTGACTTCTGGCACGCGCACCGGCAGGCCGGTGACGTCGCTTAAAATCTGGCTCCACAGGGCGCCCTTTGCGCCGCCGCCGGCAAACACCAGGCTCTCAAACGTCACGCCGGAGAAGCGCGAAATCTGCGCCAGGTTACAGGCCGAGACGATCGCCGCGTTCTCCTCCAGCGCGCGGAACAGCGTCGCTTTGTTGCACTTTTCCGGGTCAATGGAGAGGTTAATAAACGACGGTGCCGCGTGGTACCACTGCTTAAAATGCATCGCGTCGGAGAAGATCGGCATCACCCCGTGGGAGCCCGGCGGGACGCGGCTCGCCATCTCTTCGAGCAGGGAGTAGGGGTCCATTCCCATGCGTTCGGCAATCAGCTTCTCTTCGGCGCAGAAGGCGTCGCGGAACCAGCGCATGGTCAGCCCGGTAAAGAAGCTGATCGACTCTGCCTGCGCCATGCCGGGGATAACGTGCGGGTTTACGCGGATGTTCATCTCAGGGTCGGTGCGCACCTGCGGCAGGTTCACCACCTGTTGCCAGAAGGTGCCGCCCAGCACCGCCGTTTGTCCGGCGCGCACCACGCCCAGCCCCAGACAGCCCAGCTGCACGTCGCCGCCGCCCATCACCACCGGGGTGCCCTCGCGCAGGCCGCTCTGTTGTGCGGCTGCTTTGGTGATGGCCCCCAGCACGGTGCCGGTCTCTTTTACCGGGGAGAGGATATCGGCGCGCAGCCCGGCCATGTCGAGCAGCGCCGGACGCCAGTCGCGGGAGAAGAGATCCAGCATGCCCGTCGTGCCCGCATTGGACGGGTCCACCGCCAGCTCGCCGGAGAGCTTCGCCGCCAGCCAGTCGCTGATCATAGTGATGGTGGCGGCTTTACGATAAATATCCGGACGATGGTGCGCCAGCCACAGCAGGCGCGGCATGGCGCTGAGGGCAAGCGTCTGGCCGGAAACGTCATACACTTCGGATTCAAACCGGTAGTCGTGGATCTCTTTGAGTTCAGCTACCTCGCGGCTGGCGCGGGCGTCGACGTTGGCGCAGGACCAGATAGCCTCGCCGTTGCGGTCGTACAGCACAATCCCTTCGCGCATCGAACAGCAGGCGACGGACTGAATATCCGCCGCGCTCAGGCGCGCGCGCTCCAGCGCCTGATGAATACACCGGCAGGCCAGCTGCCAGTTGGTGTCGAGGTCGAACTCCATCGAGCCCGGCACGTTCTCGACGCTCAGGTGTTTCCACTCGGCCTGGCCAACGGCAATCTGGTTGCCCTTCAAATCGAAAATAACGGCGCGAACGCTGCCTGTCCCTGCATCTAACGCTAAAAGGTAACTCATGAGCATGCCTCATTGTTAGCGCAGGGGGGCTCTTAAATGGCCAGAGCCAGCACCGCGCGGGCTGTCGTCTCTTCCGTCACCAGGCCATTAATACGGCGGCCCTTCAGTGCGGCATAAATCGCATCGGCTTTCTCTTCCCCCCCGGCCACGCCTACGATGGTGGGCAGCTGTGCCAGTTCATCGAGCGTGACGCCCAGTAGTTCTTTGTGGATCTCCAGCTCCTCGACGCATTCCCCTTCGGCATTGAGGAAATAGCCAAGGATATCGCCGACCGCGCCCTTGCGGGCGTACATCAACTGTTCACCTTCGCTGATATAGCCGGAGCGCAGTATCGTCGCGTCACGGCGCTGGTTCACCGAGCCAATGCCGACCACCGCCACGTCAGCGGCGGTGGCGGCGAGGATCACGTCCCGCACGCTGGTTTCGCGCTTTAAGATCCCGGCGACTTCAGCGGATGACACGCGAAGCGGGGCAGGGATCATGCTGACGCTACAGGCCGCATCCAGCTGGCCGATACCGGTCATATACGGCCCCACGCCGCCGGAGAGCGTCACCAGGCGGATCTGCTGTGAGCTAATAAAGCCGCTCAGGTGTTGCAGGCTGCTCATGGTGGTTTCACCGAAGCCCACCGCTAACAGCTGGCCGGGCTCCAGCACGCCCATCAGCGACTGGGCCGCGCCAATGCCTAACCGCACGTTCATCGGCGGCGTATTCAGGGCGGGCATCACGCGCACCAGCTTCAGGCCAAATCGTTGTTGCAACTCGGTTTCCAGCGCCAGGCAGCCCTCGTAGCGGGAGTTTATCTGCACGCGGATCACCCCGGACTGACGGCCTTTCTCCAGCAGGCGGGAGATCTTCAGGCGCGGCAGCCCGAGCCGCTCGCCGATGTCGTTCTGGGTCAGCCCGTCGTGGTAGTAGCACCAGGCCACGCGCGCCACCAGCTCCTCTTCCGCCAGTGCCAGCCCGGCAAACCGTCCTTCTTCCGCAGTGCGTTTATCGCTCATAGTTGAACTCTTATAAAAATTTAGATCATATGTTCGTGATGGTGCGGCGTGAAAATGTGAGCCACGCGACAAAACGGATCTTTTCGATCCTTTCCGGTTTATCTGAATCTCAATCGATAAAACTGTGATCCCTGCACGGTTGTAAATATAGTTCACCGTCTACGCTTTTGAACATTATTAAATCTAAAAATCATTTGTTCAATAGCGGAGCGATGATGACACCACTTCTCGAGGCACGTGACATCTGCAAACAGTTCTCTGGCGTGCCTGTGTTAAAAGGCATTGATTTCACGCTGCTTGCTGGACAGGTGCATGCGCTGATGGGCGGTAACGGCGCGGGAAAATCGACGTTGATGAAAATCATCGCCGGGGTTGAAACGCCGGATCGCGGTGAGCTTTCGGTTGCGGGCGAGTCTTTTGCACGGCTTACCCCGTCGCAGGCGCACCGGTTAGGCATTTATCTGGTGCCACAGGAGCCGCTGCTTTTCCCCAACCTGACGGTGCGGGAAAACATCCTGTTTCGTCTGCCGCGCGAACGAGATCGGGAAAAGCGGCTGGCGGAGAAACTCCAGCAGCTGCAATGTCAGCTTAATCTCGATGCCGCTGCCAGCACTCTGGAAGTCGCGGATCAGCAGATGGTGGAGATCCTGCGCGGGCTGATGCGCAACGCCAGAATTCTGATCCTCGACGAACCCACGGCATCGCTCACGCCGGGCGAGACCGAACGCCTGTTTCGCCAGATCCGCGCGCTGCAGGATCTCGGCGTTGGCATTATTTTTATCTCGCACAAGCTGCCGGAAATTCGCATGATTTCGAGCCACGTCTCGGTGATGCGCGACGGCGCGGTGGTGCTGAGCGGCGAAACCGGGCAGTTTGACGATAACGCCCTGATCGCCGCCATGACGCCGGTCAGCCGGGAAAAGTCGCTAAGCGATACGCAAAAGCTGTGGCTGGCGCTGCCGGGCAACCGCCGAACCCAGGCGCAGGATTTCCCGGTGCTGCGGGTGGAGGATCTCACCGGGGAAGGGTTTATCGATCTCAGCCTTGAGATTTACGCCGGGGAGATCGTCGGTCTGGCCGGGCTGGTGGGGTCCGGGCGTACCGAGTTTGCCGAAACGCTTTACGGTCTGCGTCCGGTACGCGGCGGGCGGGTGTGGCTGGAGAACCAGGAGATCACCGCCGATCCGGTCAGTTCCCGTCTGGAAAAAGGGCTGGTTTATCTGCCGGAAGACAGGCAGGTGTCCGGCCTGTTTCTCGACGCGCCTGTCCGCTGGAACACGGTGGCGCTGAACGAGCCGTCGCTCTGGCAGCAGCGAAAGCGGGAGTCTGCGGTGGTGGAGCGTTACCACCGGGCGCTGGGGATCAAGCTCAACCATGCGGATCAAACCGTGCGCACGCTCTCCGGTGGTAATCAGCAGAAGGTGCTGCTGGCGCGCTGCCTGGAGGCTAATCCTTTATTGCTGATCGTCGATGAACCGACGCGCGGCGTGGACGTATCGGCGCGCGCCGATATCTACCAGCTGCTGAAAAGCGTGGCGGCGCAGAACGTGGCAGTGCTGATGATCTCAAGCGATCTCGATGAATTTCCCGACCTCGCGGATCGGGTGCTGGTAATGCATCAGGGCGTGCTCAGCGGCGAACTGCCGCGCCAGGCCGTCAGTCTCGACCGGATGATGGCGCTGGCGTTTGGAGGGCAATCATGAAGATCTTACTGAAAAACCGCGAGCTGAGCGCGTTTCTCGCCATTCTGGCCCTGTTCGCCGTGCTGGTGGCGCTGAACCCGTCCTACCTGAGCTTACAGACGCTGGGGATGATCTTCGCCAGCTCGCAGATCCTGATCCTGCTGGCCATCGGCGCGGCGCTGGTGATGCTGACCCGTAATATCGACGTCTCCGTCGGCTCCATCGTCGGGCTGTCCGCCATTGCCGTCGGCGTGGCGCTCAACAGCGGCTACAGTCTGCCCGTTTCCATTCTCTTCGCGCTGACGATTGGCGCGCTGGCGGGGGCGTTCAACGGTTTTCTGGTGGTGGGGCTGCGCATTCCAGCGATTGTCGCCACCCTCGGCACGCTGGGGCTGTATCGCGGAGCGATGCTGCTCTGGACCGGCGGAAAGTGGATTGAAGGGCTGCCGCCGGGGCTGAAATCCCTCTCTGAGCCAGCCGCCATCGGCATTTCGCCGCTCGGCATGCTGGTATTGATCGTCGCGGCCGCGGGCGCGTGGACGCTGTCGCGTACCGCGTTCGGGCGTGATTTTTACGCGGTGGGGGATAACCTCGCCGCCGCGCGCCAACTGGGCGTGGCGGTGAACCGCACCCGCATGATCGCCTTTACCCTGAACGGCATGCTGGCGGCATGCGCCGGGATCGTCTTTGCCGCGCAGATTGGCTTTGTACCCAACCAGACCGGCAGCGGGCTGGAGATGAAGGCCATCGCCGCCTGCGTGCTCGGCGGCATTTCGCTGCTGGGCGGCACGGGCACGCTGGTTGGCGCGCTGCTCGGGGCCTTCTTCCTGACCCAAATCGACACCGTGCTGGTGCTGTTCAGGCTCCCGGCGTGGTGGAATGACTTTATCGCCGGGCTGGTGCTGCTGGGCGTGCTGGTGCTCGACGGGCGCCTGCGCCAGGCGCTGGCGCGTCATCAGCGGGCGCTGAAGTACGGTCGCTTCCAGCCGGGTAACAAAGGGGGAAAGCATGTCACCCCGTTTCCCAAACGCAAAAAAGAGGTGGCGTAAATGAGGCTTAACTGGGAAAGCGCGCTGCTGATTTTACTGGTGCTCGAGATCCTGCTCTTTGGCGCCATCAACCCGCGCATGCTCGACGTCAACATGCTGCTGTTCAGCACCAGCGACTTTATCTGCATCGGCATCGTGGCGCTGCCGCTCACGCTTGTGATCATCAGCGGCGGGATCGACATCTCCCTCGGCTCGACCATCGGCCTGTGCGCCATCGCGCTGGGCGTGATGATGCAGGCGGGGTGGCCGATGGCGGTCGCTGTTCCGCTGACGCTGCTGCTCGGCCTGCTGTGCGGATTATTTAATGCCGCGCTTATTCACTACACCGGCATCAGCCCGCTGGTTATCACCCTCGGCACGCTCTACCTCTACGGCGGCGGCGCGCTGCTGCTCTCCGGCATGGCGGGGGCGACGGGCTATGAGGGCATCGGCGGCTTCCCGGACAGCTTCACGGCGTTCGCTAACCTCACGGTGCTGGGTCTGCCGATCCCGCTGGTGCTGTTCGCGGTGATTACCGCCTTCTTCTGGCTGATTACCCACCGGGGGCGCTTTGGCCGACATCTGTTTTTAATCGGTCAGAACCCGCGCGCGGCGCGCTATGCGGCGCTGTCGGTGAACGGCATGCCCTACGCGCTGTACGGTCTGGTGGGCGTGGCCTCGGCGATTGCCGCGCTGGTGATGGTCTCCTATTTCGGCTCCGCGCGTTCGGATCTGGGGCGCGATTTACTGATGCCTGCGCTCACCGCCGCCGTGCTCGGCGGAGCGAATATCTACGGCGGCTCAGGTTCGGTTGTCGGTACGGCGCTGGCGGCGCTGCTGGTGGGGTACCTGCAACAGGGTTTACAGATGGTTGGCATCCCCAACCAGGTGTCGAGCGCGCTGTCAGGGGCGCTGCTGGTTGTGGTGGTGATGGGGCGTTCGCTGAGTCTGCACCGTGAATGGGTGCGATCTCTCTTCAGAAAACTATCCGGAGCGTAAGATGAAAACAAAACTGCTCGTCCTGGCAATGGCCCTCAGCTTCGCTTCGGCGCAGGCGGCGGACCGCATTGCCTTTATCCCGAAACTGGTGGGTGTGGGATTCTTCACCAGCGGCGGCAACGGCGCGAAAGAGGCGGGGAAAGAACTTGGCGTGGACGTGACTTACGACGGCCCGACCGAGCCGAGCGTCTCCGGCCAGGTGCAGTTGATCAATAACTTCGTCAACCAGGGCTATAACGCCATCATCGTCTCTGCCGTGTCGCCGGACGGTCTCTGCCCGGCGCTGAAGCGCGCGATGCAGCGCGGCGTGAAGGTCCTGACCTGGGATTCCGACACCAAACCGGAGTGCCGCAGCATTTACATCAACCAGGGCACGCCGGAACAGCTGGGCGGCCTGCTGGTGGAGATGGCAGGCAAGCAGGTCACCAAACCGAACGCGAAAGTGGCGTTCTTCTACTCCAGCCCCACCGTCACCGACCAGAACCAGTGGGTGAAAGAGGCGAAGGCCAAAATCGAGAAAGACCATCCCCAGTGGCAGGTCGTCACCACGCAGTTTGGCTATAACGACGCCACTAAATCCCTGCAAACCGCCGAGGGGATCTTAAAAGCCTATCCGGATCTGGATGCGATCATCGCCCCGGACGCCAACGCCCTGCCGGCGGCGGCACAGGCGGCGGAAAACCTGAAGCGGGAAGGGGTGGCGATTGTCGGCTTCAGCACGCCAAACGTGATGCGTCCGTACGTTGAGCGCGGCACAGTGAAAGCCTTCGGCCTGTGGGACGTGGTGCAGCAGGGCAAAATTGCAGTCAATGTCGCCGATCGTTTACTGAAAAAAGGCGATCTTAACCCTGGCGACAGCGTGGAGGTGAAAGATATCGGGACGCTGAAGGTCGAGCCGAACAGCGTGCAGGGCTACCAGTATGAGGCGAAGGGCAACGGCATCGTGCTGCTGCCGGAGCGGGTGGTGTTCACCAAAGAGAACATCAGCAAATACGATTTCTGACGGGGGAGCAAATGGCTGATTTAGACGACATCAAAGACGGCAAGGATTTTGGCATCGGTACGCCGCAGCAGAATGTGCCGTACACCCTGAAGGGCTGCGGTTCGCTCGACTGGGGCATGCAGTCCCGGCTTTCGCGCATCTTCAATCCGCAGAGCAACCGCACGGTGATGCTGGCCTTTGACCACGGTTACTTTCAGGGACCGACCACCGGCCTTGAGCGTATCGATCTCTCCATCGCGCCGCTGTTTGGCGAAACCGACGTGCTGATGTGTACCCGCGGCCTCCTCAGGAGCCAGGTACCTGCCGCGACGAACAAACCGGTGGTGCTGCGCGCCTCCGGCGGTAACTCGATTCTGGGCGAGCTGTCTAACGAGTGCGTGGCGGTTGCGATGGAAGACGCGCTGCGCCTGAACGTCTGCGCGGTGGCGGCGCAGGTCTATATCGGAAGCCCGTTTGAACATCAGTCAATCAACAACATCATCAAGCTGGTGGATGCGGGGGCGCGTTACGGCATGCCGACGCTGGCGGTGACGGGCGTGGGTAAAGAGATGGCGCGCGACGCGCGCTATTTCTCGCTCGCCAGCCGCATCGCTGCCGAAATGGGGGCTCAGTTCGTCAAAACCTACTACGTGGACGAGGGCTTTGAAAAAGTGACCGCCAGCTGTCCGGTGCCGATTGTTATCGCGGGCGGCAAAAAGCTGCCGGAGCATGAGGCGCTTGAGATGTGCTGGCGGGCGATTGACCAGGGCGCGTCCGGCGTGGATATGGGGCGCAACATCTTCCAGTCCAGCGCGCCGCTCGCCATGCTGAAGGCGGTGAAGAAAGTGGTTCACGAGAACATGAGCGCCCGTGAGGCGTTCCAGTTCTGGCAGGAAGAGAAACAGGGAGAAGCAAAATGAACGTGACGCTGGTGGAAATCAACATCAAACCCGAGCGGGTGGATGAGTTTCTGGAGGTATTTCGCGCCAACCACGAGGGGGCGATCCAGGAGCCGGGAAACCTGCGCTTTGACGTCTTGCAGGACCCGAGGGTGAAAACCCGGTTCTTTATCTATGAGGCCTATAAAGACGAAGAGGCGGTGTTGGCGCATAAGCAAACGCCACACTATCTGGCGTGCGTGGACAAGCTCGAAGAGTTGATGTCAGAGCCGCGCAAAAAACGCTGCTTTGTGGGGTTGTTGCCGGAGTAGCGTTTTGCCCGGTGGCGCTGCGCTTACCGGGCCTACGGGGGCGAGAGGGGGCGGTGTTTGCCCGGTGGCGCTACGGTATGAACCGGAAACATGGGTAACACTTTAGACCGGATACATGGGTAACAGTTATAACTGGCATAGAAGAGGAGACTCGCTATGCCCTGGACTGAGACCCGACCT